>RGPT01000027.1 GCA_010032545.1 Alphaproteobacteria bacterium | reverse complement strand
GCGGCCGGCAACGCCTATCACTGCTACGCCTCGCCCCAGGAGCTGGACGAGATGCGCGCAGCCCAGAAGGCCGCCGGCAAGCCGATGCGCTACGACGGTCGCTGGCGCGACCGCGATGCCAAGGACGCACCCGCCGGCATCAAGCCGGTGGTCCGCCTGAAGGCGCCACAGACCGGCCAGACCGTCATCAACGACGCGGTGCAAGGCGAGGTCACGGTCGAGAACGCCCAACTCGACGACATGATCCTGCTGCGCGCCGACGGCACGCCGACCTACATGCTGGCCGTGGTGGTCGACGACCACGACACGGGCGTGACGCACGTCATCCGCGGCGACGATCACCTGAACAATGCCTTCCGGCAACTCCAGATCATCCGCGCCATGGGCTGGCCCGAGCCGGTCTATGCACACATCCCGCTGATTCATGGCCCGGACGGCGCCAAGCTCAGCAAGCGCCACGGCGCCCTCGGCGTCGATGCCTACCGCGACATGGGATTCCTGCCGGCAGCGCTACGCAACTACCTGCTCCGGCTGGGCTGGGGTCACGGCGACGACGAGATCATCTCGACCGAGCAGGCAATCGAGTGGTTCGACCTCGCCGGCGTTGGCCGCTCGGCCTCGCGCTTCGACGTGGCCAAGCTCACCAACCTCAACGCGCACTACCTGCGCGAGACGCCGGATGCCGAACTGCTGCCTCTGGTGATCCCGCGCATCGAGGAAAAGATCGGCAGCAAGGTCGCCGACGCCGGCCGCGAGCGCATCGTGTGCGGCCTGAATGGCGTGAAGCCGCGCGCGCGCACGCTTGTCGAACTCGCTGACAGTCTTGCATTCTACGCACGCGCCGGCGCGCCACCGATCGCCGACGACAAGGCGCTCGGCGTGCTGACGCCCGACGCCCGTGCCGTCATGGCCAAGCTCGCGCCAGCGCTGGAGACGCAGGCCAGCAACTGGAGCGAAAAGGCGATCGAAGAAGCTGTGCGCAAGTTCGCCGAGGCGAACGGGCTGAAGCTTGGCCAGGTCGCCCAGCCGCTCCGCGTCGCGCTGACCGGCTCGACCGCTTCGCCCGGCATCTTCGAAGTGCTTGCCGTACTGGGGCCCACCGAGAGCAAGGTGCGATTGCTGGCGGCTGCTGGATAGCTGGCAATGCTACAGTTGTCTCGCTCGTGTACGCGCCTGCGTGGAGGTTGACAGGTAAATGGATGACAAGAAGCCGATGCCGGAGGCTACTGGGAACGATGAGGCCCGGGATTTCATTCGTGACCTGGTTCAATCCGATCTCGCCCGCGGACAAGTGCAGAGCATCGTCACTCGCTTTCCACCGGAGCCAAACGGCTATCTGCATCTAGGCCACGCAAAGTCCATCTGCTTGAATTTCGGACTTGCGACCGAATATGGCGGCCGCTGCCACCTTCGCTTCGACGACACCAACCCCGTGAAGGAAGAGCAGGAATTTATCGACGCCATCAAGCGGGACGTGCATTGGCTCGGCTTCGACTGGGGCGAGCATCTGCACCATGCGTCGGACTATTTCCAAACGTTGTACGACTGGGCCGAGCATCTCATTCGCGCCGGCCTCGCCTATGTCGACGACACCCCGCCCGACGAGATGCGGGCAATGCGCGGCACGCTGACCGAACCGGGCCGCGCTTCGCCGTACCGCGACCGCTCGATGGAAACCAATCTCAGCCTGTTTCGCGACATGCGCGCCGGCAAGTTTCCCAACGGTGCCTGCGTTCTGCGAGCGAAGATCGACCTTGCTTCAGGCAACATGAACCTGCGCGACCCTGTCCTGTATCGCATCCTGCACGCGCCTCACCCGCGCACCGGCACGCAATGGTGCATATATCCGACCTACGATTTCGCGCATGGCCAGTCCGACGCCATCGAACACGTCACGCATTCACTCTGCACCCTGGAGTTCGAGGACCATCGTCCGCTCTACGACTGGTTCCTCGACCACCTGCCGGTGCCGGCGCGCCCGCGGCAGACCGAATTCGCCCGGCTCAATCTCGGGTACACGGTCCTTTCCAAACGCTACCTGACGGATCTGGTGCGGCGCGGCATTGTGAGTGGCTGGGACGATCCGCGCATGCCGACGCTGGCAGGCCTGCGCCGTCGCGGCGTGCCGCCGGAGGCGATCCGCGACTTCGTTCGGCGAATCGGCATGTCCAGGGCCAACAGCATCGTCGATCTCGCCATGTTCGATCACTCAATCCGCGACCATCTGAATCAAGCAGCGCAGCGGCGCATGGCGGTCCTGCGGCCGCTCAAGCTCGTGATCGAGAACTTTCCCGAAGACCACGTCGAAGAGCTGGAGGCCGTCAATCACCCGGGGGATCCGGGCGCCGGCACGCGTACACTTCGCTTCCGCAGGGAGGTCTTCGTCGAGCGCGACGACTTCATGGAGAATCCGTCGAACAAATTCTTCCGGTTGGCGGTGGGGCGAGAAGTCAGGCTGCGCTACGCCTATCTCGTCACCTGCCGCGAGGTGGTCAAGGACGCCGACGGCAACGTGGTCGAACTGCGCTGCACCTACGATCCAGCGAGCCGCGGCGGCAACGCGCCGGACGGTCGAAAGGTTAAGGCCACCCTGCACTGGGTGTCCGCCCGGGATGCACTTCCCGCCGAAGTCCGATTGTACAGCACGCTCTTCAACCGCCCTGCCCCGGGCGCCGATGACGATCTCGACGCTGACCTGAATCCAGGCTCGCTCGAAGTCCTGTCAGGCGCGCTGCTGGAGCCCTCATTGGCAGAGATATCTGAAGGGGAAGCCGTGCAGTTCGAGCGGTTGGGCTATTTCTGCCCGGACCTCACGAGCCGGTCGAAGGCTTTGGTGTTCAACCGCACGATCGAGCTGCGGGACACCTGGGCAAAGGTGCAGGTCCAGAGTTAAGAGTAGCGGTGCCCCGAGACGGGGCGCGATTGCTGTCCGCTGCCGGATGGATCGGTCCGCGCGATGCCCGCAGGCTCCCCCCCATGAGCCTGCGTGTCTGGATCTGGCTGGTGTCGCTGTCCGTCCTCTGGGGCGGGTCGTTCTTCTTCGCCAAAGTGGCCGTTGCCGAGTTACGCCCGTTGACGGTCGTCTTCGGTCGTGTCGCCCTTGCCGCATTTGCACTGAATCTGTCGCTCTGGCTGACCGGCCAGAGCCTCTTCCGGCGCGAAACGCCCTGGGCCGCCTTCATTTTCATGGGGTTGCTGAACAACCTGATCCCCTTCAGCCTGATCTTCTGGGGCCAGACCCATATCGCCTCGGGCTTGGCCTCGATCCTGAACGCCACCACGCCCCTGTTCACCCTTGTCGTCGCCCACGTCACGACGCGCGACGAAAGGATCAATGGCGCCAAGGTCGCCGCCCTGCTGACGCGTTTCACCGGCGTGGTCTTCCTCGTCGGGCCCGATCTCCTGGTTGGCGACAGATCCGGACTTGCCGGCCAACTAGTCTGCCTGGCCGCTGCCCTTTCCTATGCCTTCGCGGGTGTCTATGGGCGCCGCTTCCAGTCCATGGGCGTGTCGCCCATGCAGGCGGCCGCCGGACAGGTCTCGGCCAGCGCCATGTTGATTCTGCCGATCATGCTGCTGGTCGACCGACCGTGGACGCTGCCGGCGACGCCGTCGGCGTCCGTCTGGGCGGCACTGGCGGGCCTAGCGCTGCTGTCGACGGCCCTCGCCTATGTGCTCTATTTCAGGATTCTCGCCGCAACGGGTGCCACCAACCTGCTTCTCGTCACCTTTCTGATACCGCTCACGGCCATCCTGCTCGGCACCGTCTTCCTGGGGGAGCATCTCGTTGAGCGCCATTTCGCCGGAATGACACTGATCGGCGCTGGCCTTGCCGTCCTCGATGGGCGGATCGCGGCCCGGCTACGCGCCGCGAAATAGCAGTCCGCCGGCACAATTGCGCGTCCAGAAGCAGCTTGTTAGGGTACCCGCGAACCCGGCCTGACCGCCCTTCCAGCGGCCCTGCGCCATGCCCGAATCGAGCTGAAAAGAGTTCATCCAATGGCCAAATCGACCGCGACGCTCACCGACAACGAAACCGGCAAGTCCTACGAAATGCCGATCATCCATGGCTCCATCGGGCCGCGCCTGGTCGATGTCCGAAAGTTTTACGGCGACTCTGGCATGTTCACCTACGATCCGGGCTTCACCTCGACCGGATCGTGCGGTTCCAAGATCACCTACATCGACGGCGATGAAGGCCTCCTGTTGCACCGCGGCTACAACATTGCCGAGCTGGCCGAGCAGAGCGACTTCATGGAAGTCGCCTACCTGCTGATGAAGGGTGAACTTCCGAACAAGTCGCAGAAGGAAAAGTTCGTCAAAGACATCACGATGCACACGATGGTGCACGAACAGCTGAGCCAGTTCTATCGCGGTTTCCGTCGCGACGCCCATCCGATGGCGATCTGCTGCGGCGTCGTTGGCGCCCTGTCGGCCTTCTATCATGACTCTCTCGACATCCACGATCCGCACCAGCGGATGGTCGCGTCCTATCGCTTGGTCGCCAAAATGCCGACCATCGCTGCAATGGCCTACAAGTATTCGGTCGGTCAGCCGTTCGTCTATCCGCGCAACGACCTCAGCTACGCCGCGAACTTCCTGCGCATGATGTTCTCCGTGCCGGCAGAGGAATATGAGATCAACCCGGTGATCGAGAAGGCGATGGACCGCATCCTGATGCTCCACGCCGATCACGAGCAAAATGCCTCAACCTCGACGGTTCGCCTCGCCGGCTCCTCGGGCGCCAATCCGTTCGCCTGCATCGCCGCTGGCATCGCCTCGCTTTGGGGCCCGAGCCACGGTGGCGCCAACGAGGCCGTGATCAACATGCTGAACGAGATCGGCGGCAAGCAGAACATCCCGGGCTTCCTGTCCCGCGTGAAGGACAAGCAGGACCACACCCGCCTGATGGGCTTTGGACATCGCGTCTATAAGAATTACGACCCGCGGGCCAAGGTCATGCGCCAGACCTGTCACGAGGTACTGACGTCGCTCGGCATCACGCACGATCCGCTGCTCGAGCTCGCCATGGAAATGGAACAGATCGCCCTGAAGGACGACTACTTCGTCTCCAAGAAACTCTATCCCAACGTCGACTTCTATTCGGGCATCATCTTCCGGGCGATCGGCATCCCGACATCGATGTTCACTGTGCTGTTCGCCGTGGCCCGCACGGTTGGCTGGGTTTCGCAGTGGAACGAGATGATCGAGGACCCGGACCAGAAGATCGGCCGGCCGCGCCAGCTCTACAACGGCCAGACCGAGCGCCCCTACAAGCCGCTGCACATGCGGAGCTAATTCGCATTCCGGGGAGGAAAGCGAGAGGACATGGCTAGACCATCATTCAGACCGAACCGGGCGGCAACCTGGAAGGTCACGCAGAATCAGAGGCCGATCCCGCATGTCGTGCGGGTCGGCCGTCCGGCCAACGACAACCGTCGCCGGCATCGCGGTCTGACAGGGTTCCTGCTGGCGGGCGTTGCGGCGGCGCTGCTTGCGGTTCTTGTGATTGGGCTACGCCTGATCTGACAGGGCGTCCCCATTACTTCCGTTCGATAAGCTCGATCTTGTAGCCGTCGGGGTCTTCGACGAAGGCAATTACCGTGGTACCGAACTTCACCGGCCCGGGCGCGCGCGTAACCTTGCCGCCGCCCTTGGTCACCTGCTCACAGACGCCGTAGACATCGGGGACGCCAATCGCGAGGTGACCGAAGCCGCTGCCGAGTTCGTAGGGTTTCGCCTGATCCCAGTTGTGAGTTAGCTCGACGGCACAGTGTTCCTTCTCGTCGCCATATCCGACGAACGCGAGTGTGTACTTGCCTTCCGGCACCTCGCGCTTGCGCAGCAGCTTCATGCCCATCGGGCCTGTGTAAAAGGCAAGCGACTTGTCGAGATCCAGGACGCGGATCATCGTATGCAGCATGCGATAGCTGGTTGCCGTATCGGGCATCTCGGTCTCCCTTACCTGTCGCGGATCATGGCCGCGAACGTCGCCTCCGCCGCCAGTTTGCCGTCGACCATGGCCTTGCCGGAGAATTTCCAAACATTGGCTCGGCTCTGGATCTTCTCGACATGAAGTTCAAGTCGATCGCCAGGTATGACCGGCCGCCGGAATCGCACGCCATCGATCGACATGAAATAGACCAGCTTGCCCTCAGATGCCGCGCCGAACGTGGAAACGACGAGAACCGCCGCTGTCTGCGCCATCGCCTCGACAATCAGGACACCCGGCATCACGGGCTCCGACGGAAAATGGCCCTGGAAGAACGGCTCATTGATGCTGACGTTTTTTACGCCAACGGCACTGTGGTCAAGATGCATATCGACAACCCGATCGACCATCAGCATGGGATAGCGATGCGGGATCATCTGCAAAATGCGCTTGATCTCCACTGAGGTGGCAGCGGAGAGCCTCGCTTGGTCGGTCTGAATATTCATGTCACCGCCATCGTCGTTCAGAATCGCGATCCAAAGCTAAACCGGAAGTTCTGGATCTTGTCCCACGGCTCGTAAACCAACGGGAAGGAGTAGTCTATCCGGATCGGGCCGAACGGCGATATCCACTGGATGCCCAGACCGGTAGCAACGCGCATCATAGAATTATCGAGAACCGAGGCGCCGAAGCTCGACGCCTGATTACCCCAAAGGGAGCCGGTATCGACGAACGCCTTGCCGAGCAGGCCAAGCTCCTTTGGAATGCCGTAGAGCGGGAAGCTGAGCTCGGTCGTGGTCGTATAGAAGTATTGGCCACCCAACGAATCCGCCGTACCGGCATCGCGAGGACCGACACCACCCACGGCGAATCCCCGCAGATTGTCGCCGCCGAGGAAGAAGAGATTGTTCAGCCGGAGGTAGCTATTGCCATATGGGATCACGACGCCAGCCGAGCCGCCGACCGTCAATACGACATCGTCCAGGAGGCTGTGAAAATACGCTGCATCGGCGGTCGTTCGAGCATACTGCTGTGTGCCGATCGCACCCGCGACGGCAATGGTATTGCGCAGCAGCCAACCTTTCGACGTATTGATACGCGTATCCCGCGTGTCCCAGGAGATCGTCTCGGACACTTCAGATACCGTCGTGTAACCGGCCTGCGCCTGAACGACATAAGAAGCAAATGGGCTGACGTTGTAGATGTTTGTCTGTCGCAAGGTATACCGAACGATCTGCCGTATTTGTTCGCTGTAGGCCCAGCCGCTGCGTAGGGCAAAGCCGACGTTCGCGTCGCTGTAGCTGGCGACGGCCTGTCGGTTGTTCGATGTCCGGAAGAGGTCGAATCCGGCCGCCATATTGCGATCGAGGAAGTACGGTTCGGTGAAACTGAGATCGATATTCGTGCTCAAGGTACCCAGCGACAGACCAATGCGAAACTCCTGTCCTTTGCCAAGGAGATTGCGCTCCCTCAGCGAGATATCACCAACGATACCCGCCGTTGTTGAATAGCCGGCACCGAACGAAATGTCGCCAGTACTCTGCTCGACGACTTGGACCTCGAGATTGGTTTTGTCAGGTGCAGATCCGGGCGCCGCCGACACATCGGCTTTCTCGAAGAAGCCGAGAGCACGCAGCCGGTCCTGGCTGCGGCGGAGTTTCGCCGAACTGAAGGCATCGCCCTCGGCAAGGCGGAACTCACGCCGGATGACTTTGTCCAGGGTGCGTACGTTGCCGGAGATGTTGATGCGTTCGACATAGACGCGCGGCCCTTCCTGGATTTCGAAGGTAACGTCGAGGGTCTTGAGATCCTTGTTGCGCCTGATATTCGGGCGAACTTCGACGAACGCATATCCCAGGGATCCAACCACCTCAGTCAGGGCAGCTACCGTCTTCTCGACGTCGCCGGAATCGTACCAGTCACCCTCGCCCATCAGGAGGTAGCCCTTCAGGACATCGGGATCTAAGCCCTGAAAGCGGGTTAGAATGTCGACTTCGCCGAATTTGTAGCGCTCGCCCTCGCTGATCGTAAAGGTGACGAAGAAACCGTCCCGACTAGGTGACAACTCGCCCACCGCCGACACGACGCGGAAGTCAGCATAGCCCTCGGACAAGTAGAACTTGCGCAGCAGCTCGCGATCGAGAAGCACCCGGTCTGGATCGAAGCGATCGTCCGACGACAGGAAGCGCCACCAGGCGCTCTCGGTTGTCCTGATCTTCCCGCGCAATGTCCCGTCGCTGAATGCCTCGTTCCCGACGAAAGTGATGCGTTTGATGCCGGTGACGTCCCCTTCGTTGATTTCGAAGACGAGATCGACGCGTCCCTGCTCCAGCCTGATGATCTTGGGCTCAACCGATGCGTTGTAGCGACCGCCGCGTCGGTAGATGGTCAGAATACGCTCGACGTCGGCCTGAACGCGAGCACGCGTGAATACCTGCCGAGCGCGTGACTGCACCTCATCGCGCAGCTTTTCGTCGTCGACCTTGCTGTTACCTTCGAAAGCGACACGATTGATGATCGGATTTTCGGTAACCTTTACCACCAGGGTCGAGCCCTGCATGTCGATCACGACGTCGGAGAACAAACCGGTCCCGAATAGAGCCTTAAGGGAACGGTCGGCTGCCGCCGGGTCGTAAGCCTGCCCTACTTTAAGCTGCAGATACGAGCGGATCGTCTCCGGGTCGGCTCGGACACTGCCCTGAATCTGAACAGCGGTGATCGTCCCCGCTGCCGCACCGCCGCGTTGGGCGTGCGCCGTCGTGGCGAAAACAAGAACTGCTGCGACGGCCAACATGGCCCAACGGACGATCAAGCTTACCCCCGGCATCTTCCAAGACCTGCCGATGGCCACATTCAGGAACGCCATTTCATAGACCGGGATCAACGACTTAGCCACCCCTTTCGTCTCCCGATTCAATACCCATCGATCTGCACTCGGCTATCGCAACAGGAGTGTGATGTCGTTGAATGTCGCGACCAATGCCAAGCCGATCACCAGTGCAAAACCAACCCGCAAGCCAAGTTCCTGTACCCTGAGACTGAGGGGCTTGCCGCGAATTGCCTCATAAAGATACATGGCGAGATGGCCGCCATCGAGCATTGGCACGGGCAGTAGATTAAACACACCCAGGACGACCGAAAGCGCAATCATGAGGTTGAGTATTCCGCCCCAGCCTGCATGCGACGCCTCGCCGGCGGCCTTGGCGATGCGGATTGGCCCCCCCAATTCGTCGATCGGGCGGGTCGCCGTCAGGATTTGTGCGAGCGATGTGTAGAACATCGTCGTCATGTCCCACACAGCTCTGATGCCTGCGCCCGTGGCGCCCAGGACCCCATAGCTCCGAATCTCCGTGGAGGCCGCGGGCCGGATCCGGAGCCGACCGACAACGCTTTCTTTGCCGGCGCAATCGACAACCTTGTCGGCAATGGGCACGACGGTTGTCTCACCGATTCGCCCGTCACGCTCGTACTTCACGACCACCGGCTGGCCCGCGCGCGCGCCAATCAACTCTGGGATACGCGAAAAGTACTCGACGGGCTTGCCGTTTATCTCGAGCAGCAGATCTCCTACCTTCATGCCGGCCGCTTCCGCGGGGCTGTTCGGCAACAGTCCTCCAACTACCGGGCGGACGAGTTGGTCCAGGCCCAGCTCGCCATAGCGCAGTGTGTTGTTGTAGCGGTCGGTGCGCTCACAGAATTGCGGGACGATCTCGCCATACAGCAGCTGGCTGCCGCGACGATATTCGACCGCCATCGGTTTTGCCCAGTACAGGAACTGGGAGCCTTGAATATCCTCGTAGCGATCGACTTTCCGGTCGGCCAGGCGAACGATTTGATCGCCCGTTCGCAGGCCAGCCTTGGCGGCCGGGCCGTCGACCTGGACGGCAACGGTCGCCGGCGAGTACGGCTCGCCTACGAAAAGAAAAACGATCGTCAAGACGACGACTGCAAACAACAAGTTCGCCACTGGCCCACCCAGCACGACCGCAGCGCGCGCATAAAGCGGCTTCGAAAAAAACGCGCCGCGCCTCTGCTCATCTGAGAGCGGTGAATCGGATGGCGTCGCGCTTGTCGCATCGCTGTCGCCGAGAAACTTCACATACCCGCCCAACGGGATCGCCGATACCTTCCACCGTGTGCCGCTGCGGTCAGTCCAGCCAAACAATTCAGGCCCAAAGCCGATCGAGAAGACCTCGGCATGAATACCGAAACGGCGCGCCACCCAGTAATGACCAAACTCGTGAATGAACACGAGCAGCGTAAGCACCAGCAAGAAGTACGGCAGGTAAGTCGTGAACAAACTAATGACGGTTTGCATGCCTCATCACATCACTAAAATCGCGCTTTTTCAATTACTTAGAGAACGTTTTCGACAGGCTTTCTCGGCCCTCCGCCGGGCCTCCAGGTCGGTCGCCTGGGCATGCTGGAGGGACTCCAGCGTGCTCACGGCCCCTTCCCACCCGACCAGAACGTCTTCCACGACACGGGCAATATCGAGAAACCCGATACGCCGCGCCAAGAACGCCGCGACAGCCGCCTCGTTGGCAGCATTCAGGACGATCGAAGAAAGTCCTCCAGTGGCCAAAGCTTGCCGCGCCAAGCGTAGCGACGGAAACCGGCCGGCATCGGGCGGTTCGAACGTCAATGCAGACAGGCTCGCAAAATCGAGCCGGGCGGCAGGTCCATCAATCCGCGACGGCCACCCGAGAGCGTATGAAATGGGTACCCGCATGTCCTGCGTTCCGAGTTGGGCCAGCACCGAACCGTCGCGATAGCCCACCATCGAATGGATCACCGACTGCGGATGAACGATGATCTCGATCTGCTCCGGCGGAAGCCGAAAGAGCAGGTGTGCCTCGATGAGTTCGAGACCCTTGTTCATCAGCGTGGCAGAATCGATCGAAATCTTGTCACCCATGTTCCAATTTGGATGGGCAAGCGCCTGTTTCGGAGTGGCATCAGCCATGTCGGCCAACGACCAGTTCCGAAAAGGCCCGCCCGATGCTGTGAGGATCAAGCGGTCGATGGCTTGGCGTTGCAGCGGCTCGAAGACCTGAAAAATCGCATTATGTTCGGAGTCGACGGGCAGCAGCACTCCGCGCGCCTCCTCGACCGCCTCGATAAGCAGGTGGCCAGCACAAACCAGAGATTCTTTGTTCGCCAAGGCCAAGATGGCACCGCGCCGGGCTGCCGTAAGCGTCGGCGCCAGGCCGGCAAAGCCCACGACCGCCGCCATGACCCATTCTGCCGGTCGGGATGCGGCTTCAGTCACGGCCTCCGGACCTGCCGCAGCCTCGATCGACGTACCAGCGAGCGCCTCTTTCAGGGCCCGATAGCGATCTGGATTAGCAACCACCGCCAACCGTGCTCGCAGACGCCGTGCCTGTTCAGCAAGCACCTCGACCGAAGAGCCCGCAACCAGAGCCTCGACCCGATAGCTGGCCGAATCGCGGGCAATAAGGTCGACGGTGCTCTGACCGACCGAACCGGTCGAGCCAAGAATGGTCACGCCGCGCGGCCGTTCGTGCGAAGGCGCAGACCAGGGTTTCACATCCAAGGCCAAGCCCCATCAACCGTCAGGCGTACGAGTGCCACCACGGCCAGAGCGGCAACAAGCCCATCGACCCGGTCCAGCAGCCCACCATGACCAGGTATCAGATTGCCGCTATCCTTCACCCCTGCCCCACGTTTAGCCGCGGACTCGGCAAGGTCTCCAAGTTGGCCGACGACCGCCAGGCAGGCTCCGATCAAGGCGAGGGAAAGCGTTGTGCCCAAGCCGAATACAAATCCCATGGCAGCACTGACCGCAGCCGCCGACGCCATACCACCAATCAACCCGTCCACTCCCAGATCATGAGGGGCGCCGCAACGGCCGCCACGAGGTCAATCCAGGGAAAGCCAAACCAGATCGCCGCCAGCACCAGCGGGCCCAAAACCACAGCTGACAGGATGCGAAGCGGCAGACCGCGAAATCGATTTTTGCGCCCCGACGCCGGGGCGTCAGCCGCTGACGCCACCATAACGTCGCTCGCGCCGACGATACTCGGCGATCGCCTGTGCGAGGTCGTCCTTTCCGAAATCGGGCCACAGCGCTTCGACGAACACCAGCTCAGAGTAGGCGCACTGCCAAAGCAGGAAATTGCTGATGCGCTGTTCGCCACTCGTCCGAATGAGGAGGTCTGGGTCGGGCACACCCGCAGTCAGCAGTTCGCGCTCGAAAAGATTGGCATCGATGCGATCGGCCGCGAGTTCACCTGCGGCGACCTGGCGCGCCAGACTGCGGGTTGCGCGCAAAATCTCATCGCGCGCCCCGTAGTTGATGCAGATGTTGACGTCGATCCGACGGTTGTCGAGCGTCGTTCTCTCGGCGTCGGCGATGTCGTTGACTATGTCCGGTGCAAGTCCTTCCCGGTTGCCGATGACACGCAGCCGGACACCATTCTTGTGCAACTCCTTGAGCTCGTTGCGCAAGTAATGACGCAGTAGCCCCATGAGGTCGCTGACCTCATCGGCCGGCCGGGTCCAATTCTCGGTCGAGAAAGCGAACAACGTCAGGATTGGAATGCCGAATTCTCCTGCGCCTCGCACCACGCGACGCACCGCGTCCGCCCCCCGGCGATGCCCAGCCACGCGTGGCAGCCCGCGCGCCGTGGCCCACCTCCCGTTTCCATCCATGATGATGGCGACGTGGTTGGGACCCTGTGACGAGTCGGGATTGGCGGGCAGCGGCGCAGTCGACATCAAACCGTCGTGATCTCTTTTTCTTTATGGACGAGCGCCTCGTCGACCAGCTTTACGTACCGGTCGGTCAGCTTCTGGATCTCGTCGGCCTTCTGCCGATGTTCGTCCTGCGAGATCTTGTGGTCCTTCTCCGCCTTTTTGAGGGCATCCATGCCGTCGCGTCGTACGTTGCGTACAGCAACACGGCCATGCTCGGCATACTTGTGAGCAAGTTTGGCAAGCTCGGCACGTCGCTCGCTGGTCAGCTCGGGGATCGGAATGCGAATCATCTGTCCATCAGGCGCGGGATTGAGGCCGAGGCCAGCCTCGCGGATGGCCTTCGCCGTCGACACGACCAGACCCTTGTCCCAGACGCTGACGGTAAGTAGGCGCGGCTCGGGCGCGCTCACCGTTCCGACTTGGTTCAACGACATGCGTTGGCCGTAGGCTTCGACCACGACAGGATCGAGGAGATTGACCGATGCACGTCCGGTACGTAGGCCTGCAAACTCTTTCTTGAGGGCATCCATGGCGCCCTGCATGCGCTTCTCGAGTTCCTTGACGTCCGCGCTCATCTTCAGGCCTCGCTCTTGATGATGGTGAAGGTCCCCTCTCCGCGCATCGTCGCCGCGAATGCACCCGGCTTGTGGATGTCGAACACGATGATCGGAATGCGGTTCTCGCGCGCCAACGAGATTGCTGATGCATCCATGACCTGCAAGTCGCGTGACAGGACGTCCATGTAGGTCAAAGTATCATATCGTTCAGCACTCTTGTCCTTGCGCGGATCGGCCGAATACACGCCGTCGACCTGGGTACCTTTCAGCAGTGCATCCACGCCCATCTCGGCAGCACGCAGCGCCGCCGCAGTGTCGGTAGTGAAGAAGGGGTTTCCGGTGCCCGCAGCGAAAATCACCACCCTGCCCTTCTCCATATGCCGAGCTGCCCGGCGGCGAATGTAGGGCTCGCAAACTGTTGTCATCGGAATCGCCGACTGGACCCTGGTCTGCAGGTCCTGGCGCTCAAGCGCGCTTTGCATGGCCAGTGAATTAATGACCGTCGCCAGCATACCCATGTAGTCGCCACTGGCGCGGTCCATGCCCGAGGCCGCCGCGGAGACGCCCCGAAAGATGTTTCCTCCGCCGATCACCAAACAGACCTGAACGCCCATGCTATGCACGGCCTTCACTTCCTGTGCGACCATGGAGACCATGGCGGGATCCAACCCATACTCGCGATTGCCCATCAAACCCTCTCCCGAGAGCTTGAGAAGGACACGGCGATAGCGGGGACCGGATGGCATCACATGCCTCTGAAAACGCGTTCTTGGGCGGCGCAGGCTTTGCACCCGCGCACCGGTACAGAATTCATACTACTTCTTGAGCTGGGCGGCCACCTCGGCCGCGAAGTCCTCTGACTTCTTCTCGATCCCTTCGCCCAGCGCAAAGCGCAGAAAGCCCGCCAAGCGAACCGGAGCCCCAACCTGCTTTCCCGCTTCGTCGACCACCTTCGAGACGCGGCTCTTGCCGTCGATAACGAAGAGCTGCTCCAGCAAAACGACTTCCTGGTGGAATTTGCGCAGACCGCCCTCGACCATTTTTGCAATGATGTCGGCGGCCTTGCCGCTCTGGCTGGCCTTCTCCGTCAGCACCGCGCGTTCGCGTTCGATGGCTGCCAGATCGAGTTCGGCCACGGTCAGCGACTGAGGATTGGCGGCCGCGACATGCATTGCGAGTTGCTTGGCCAACTGCGCGAGCTTGGTCTTGTCGCCGCTCGATTCGAGAGCCACCAAGACACCGATCTTGCCTAGTTCGGGCGCCACCGCGTTGTGGACGTAGGCAACCACGACGCCATCCGACACCGATATCGAGGCCGCGCGGCGCAGCGACATGTTTTCGCCGATGGTGGCGATCATGTGCGTAAGCTCACCCTGAATGTCACGGCCGGTACCCGGGAACGGCGCGGCGGCAATCCTGGTCATGTCGCCGCCGGTGTCGAGTGCTGCACGAGCAGCAGCCGAGACGAATTTCTGGAAGGTTTCGTTGCGGCCCACGAAGTCAGTTTCGGCATTGACCTCGATGACGGCGCCGCGATTACCATTGGCGATCACGCCCACCAAGCCTTCCGCTGCGATTCGTCCAGCCTTCTTCGCCGCCGCCGAAAGCCCCTTCGTCCGCAACCAATCGATCGCCTTTTCGAGGTCTCCCTGGGTTTCGCTCAGTGCCTTCTTGCAATCCATCATGCCTGCGCCGGTCTTTTCGCGCAGTTCCTTGACCAGGGAGGCGGTGATCTCAGCCATGTCGTGCTCCGTTCGGTGCAGCCTATTTGGTGCAACAAGGGCCGGTCTTCCGACCGGCCCCATTGAATCTTCGTCGAGAAGGGCCCGACCTACTCCGCCGGCGCCGCTTCGGCGGCAACGGCTTCGGCTGCTGCCGGTGCTTCCTCGACCGGCGGCTCAGTGAGTTCGCCCACATCGCCACCCGATGCCGCGATCTCGGCGCGGATGCCGTCGAGCACGGCACCGGACAAAAGTTCGCAAAACAGGGAGACGGCACGAATGGCGTCGTCGTTGCCCGGGATCGGGAAATCGATGCCGTCAGGATCGGAGTTGCTGTCGAGGATCGCCACGATCGGAATGCCGCGCTTGCGCGCTTCCAGAACGGCGATTGCTTCCTTGTTGGTGTCGATGATGAACAGCAGGTCGGGCGTGCCGCCCATTTCCTTGATGCCGCCCAGCGACCGCTCGAGCTTGTCGCGCTCGCGCGTCAGGTCGAGCTGCTCTTTCTTGGTGAGCCCCACGACGTCACCCTTGAGGCGCTCGTCGAGTTCGCGCAAGCGCTTGATCGAGGCAGAGATAGTCTGCCAGTTGGTGATCATGCCGCCCAACCAGCGGTGGTTCACGTAGTACTGGCCGCAGCGCTTGGCTGCGTCGGCGACCCGTTCGGACGCCGCTGCCTTGGTGCCGACGAACAGGACACGACCGCCGCTGGCCACGACGTCGCGGACCCGCTGCAGCGCCTGCTCAAGCAGCGGCACCGTTTTGGTGAGATCGATGATGTGTACCCCGTTCCGGACCCCGAACAGGTACGGCTTCATCTTGGGGTTCCAGCGGCGCGTGTGATGGCCGAAGTGGACGCCTGCTTCCAGGAGCTGGCGCATCGTAAATGTCGGCATAGTCATGCCGTTCTCCTTTTCCGGTTAGGCCTCCGCGGGCGTCGTCCCCCTGACTCTTACGAATCTCGGGACACCGGAGCGAGCGGCGGGATGTCTCCCCGTCGACCGCAAACCCGCGTGCGAAGTTGCGTGTTTCTAGGGGTTTACGCCCCGAAATGCAAGCGCCAATGAAATCAATGACTTAGGCCAGTTCTTGGGCAATCTCATCAGCCAGTTTGAGAAGTGATAGTGGCGCACTCCCCTCGGCCTTATTGTTGGCAGTGATCCAGACCTTCTGCTTGGCCTTGAACGCATCGGCCGCCATCCGAGCCAGGATACGGCGGGTTTCGCCGTCTTCGTCGACCAGTCGATCGAAGGGCTCGTAGCGTTGCCTGGCCGCCTGGTAGAGGAAGCCCCGGTGCAAGTTCCATCGGACGACCAGGGGGCCCGGAACGTCGGCATCGAGCGCCCGCAGTGCCACAGCCTGGCGTTCGACCTCGGGCATCCGGTCATGCAGGCCAACGCAGTAGCGTACGCCTGCCGCGGCCAGCGTGCGCATCAGCCGGGGTGTCAGCAGCTCGGCGTTGCGCAATTCCAGAGCGTAGAGCGGCCGAAACTTGCCGAGTTCCGTCGGCAGAGCTGCGAAGAATGCGGCAAGCCGCTCGATGAGGCTGACCGCCTCAGCCACCAAGCCGCGCTGAAGGGGTGAAACTTGGAATACCAGTGGTCCGGCTTTGTCTTTCAGTCCTTCGATACAAGGCACGACGAATTCCCGTGTAGCAATGGCGGCATCGAGGAAATGTGGATTGGGCACCTTCCCCCGCCCCGCTTCGTCACGCATTACGGAATCGCAGACCAGCGCCGGCGCCTTTACCACGAAACGAAAATCGTCCGGCACCTGGTTGGCATATCGGGCGTACTCGACAGCGGAGATCGCCGCATAGAACGTGCGGTCAAGACTGACGGTGCGCAGCATTGGAATCTGCGCATAGGCCTCGAGGCCCTTCCGGCTGAGCGTCGTCTGCGGATAAACCCCTTCGTAAACGAGCCCACGCCAGCCGGGGAAGAACCACGACGAGGTGCCGAGACGAATTTCGGAGGGAAGATCCGGCGCCTTGAGCAGCGGAGACTGCGACGCGGGAAGGACATCTCCCGTTGCGGCACGGCGCTTGGGCGGACCGGGTGTTTCGAAGAGACCCGGTTGTCGGTTCAAATTTCTTCCACCTGCGCAATGCCCGGCAACATGCCAATGGCATCGCGCAGGCCGCCCGCTATCGAATACGTTCCGGGCAGCGTCACCTCGGCCTCCGAATCATCGTGCATGGGAACCACCAGGGTGACACGCCCTCGCCCCTTTTTGCCATCGAGAGTCTTGCGCAGCGCTTCCAGAGCCACCGGATCGGAGACGATGATACGCAGACCGGCCGCGGCGTTGGCCACGGCGTCGTCCAACTTCTCCACTGTCTGGGCTGTTAGTTTCACCTGCTCGCCGTCAAGCCGGCCATCCGCCGAGATCAACACCGCCTGTCCGGGTTCCAGCAGATTACGCTTGCTGCCCAGAAGTTCGCTGAACACCGTCAGCTCGAAGGCGCCCGACTGATCCGAGCATTGCACGAAGGCGAACCGGTTGCCCTTGGCCGAAGTCCGCTCCATGCGGTCGATAACGGTACCGGCAAGCTTGATGCGACCGGGCACGCCGCGCGCCAGCAGTGCCATCAGGTCGGCGGCACGACAGACCCCCAGCCGCTGCAAGCTGCGCTCGTAAGCAGCCAGCGGATGCGAGGAAAGATAGAAGCCGATTGCGGAGAATTCCTGCTGCAGCCTTTCCATCGGCGCCCAATCGGGCATCTTGGCGAGTTGCGGCCGGCGCTGGGCGGTGTCGTCGCCGAACAGGCTGTTCTGGTTGCTGCCCCGCGATTCGTGCGTCGCCTGCGAATGACGAGTCAGCGCCTCGACGGCGCCAAAGGTCTGGGCGCGATTCTTGTTCAAGCTGTCGAAGGCACCCGCCCGCACCAGGCTTTCGAGCAGGCGTTTGTTCAGCACCCGCTGGTCAAGCCGCTCGGCGAAGTTGAACAGGTCCTCGAAAGGACCGTTAGCCTCGCGCTCCTCCGTTAGCCGGTTCATGGCGTCCCGGCCGACTCCTTTGATGGCGGCCAGGGCGTAGCGGATCGCCTTCTTACCCTCGGCGGTCCTCTCTACCGTGAAGTCGTCGGACGAGCGGTTGACATCCGGCGGCAACAATTCGATCCCCAGCTTTTCCAGGTCGCGGCGATAACCATTGAGCTTTTCGACATTTCCCATGTCGAGCGTCATGGTCGCCGCGAAGAATTCGACCGGATGGTTGGCCTTCAGATAGGCCGTCTGGTAGCACACCAGGGCATAGGCAGCGGCGTGGCTCTTGTTGAAACCGTAGCCCGCGAACTTGTCGACCTGATCGAAGATCAGCGAGGCCCTGGCCTCGGCGACCTTGTTCGCCTTTGCCCCCTCGACGAAGTTAGCGCGCTGGGCATCCATTTCGACCTGGATCTTCTTGCCCATCGCGCGGCGCAGGAGATCGGCGCCGCCCAGCGTATAGCCGCTGAGGACCTGCGCGATCTGCATGACCTGCTCCTGGTAGATCATGATACCGTAGGTTTCCTTGAGGATCCCTTCGAGCAACGGATGTAGGTAGTCCGGCTGTTCCTCGCCATGCTTGCGCTTGATGTAGCTCGGAATATTCTCCATCGGGCCAGGCCGGTACAGCGCCACCACGGCGATGATGTCCTCGAAGCGGTCAGGCTTCAGCTTGCGCAGCACGTCACGCATGCCGTTGCCTTCCAACTGGAACACGCCGCTGCCGTCGCCTCGTGCCAGAAGTTCGTATGTCCTCCGGTCGTCGAGCGGCAGCTTGGTGATATCGATCTTGTCGTGGCCGACCAGGCCGCACGCCTTCTCGATCACTGTCAGGGTCTTGAGGCCCAGAAAGTCGAACTTCACCAGGCCAGCAGCCTCAACCCATTTCATGTTGAACTGAGTAGCCGGCAACGACTCCTTGCTGTCTGAGTCCCGGTACAGCGGGACCAATTGTTCGAGCGGCCGGTCGCCGATGACGACGCCCGCAGCATGGGTCGAGGCGTTGCGGAACAGGCCTTCCAGCTGCAGCGCAAGGTCGATCAGGCGCTTGATTTCCTCGTCCGCGCTATACTGTTCCTTCAGCAGCTGTTCGGTCTGCAGCGCCTCGGCCAGAGTCACCGGCTTGGCCGGGTTGTTGGGCACAAGCTTGCAGATGCGATCGACCTGTCCATACGGCATGCCAAGCACGCGTCCGACGTCGCGTAACACGGCTCGCGCCTGAAGCTTGCCGAAGGTAATGATCGCCGCGACCCGATCATGTCCGTATTCGTCGCGCACATAGCGGATCACCCGGTCGCGCTTGTCCTGACAGAAGTCGATGTCGAAGTCGGGCATCGACACGCGCTCTGGGTTGAGAAAGCGCTCGAAGAGAAGTCCCCAGCGCAGAGGGTCGAGGTCGGTGATCTTCAACGCCCAGGCCACCAGCGACCCCGCACCCGACCCGCGGCCTGGACCGACGGGGACTCCGTTGTCCTTTGCCCACTGGATGAAGTCCGCCACGATCAGGAAATAGCCCGCGAAGCCCATCTTCTCGATCATGTCGAGTTCGTAGGTCAGTCGCGCGCTGTAGCGATCGAACGTCACATCGGCCGCAAGCCGCCCCGCCTGCTTCAGTTCATCGAGACCGCGCCCTGCAAGCCCTCGCAGGGCCTCGCCTTCCGTACGACCTTCGAGCTTGGTGTAGCTGGGCAGAATGGGCTTGCGCGGCTCGGGCATGTAGGCGCAGCGCTGTGCAATTGCCAGGGTGTTGTCGCAGGCTTCGGGCAGGTCGGAAAACACGCCGCGCATTTCAGCGGCGGACTTGAAATAGTGCTCGGGCGTCAATCGGCGACGGTTGGGATCCTCGATATGGGCCCCCTGCTCGATGCAAAGAAGGACATCGTGGGCCTCGTACATCGAAGCCTTGGGAAAGTGCACGTCGTTGGTCGCCACCAGCGGCAGACTCCGCCCATAGGCCAGGTCGAGCAGAGGCCCCTCGATCCTGCGCTCGCTGTCCACGCCATGGCGCTGCAGCTCGACGTAGAGCCTGTCATCGAACAGCGTCTGCAGGTGTTCGAGCATATGTGTCGCTGCCGGAACCTGACCGGCCGCCAACAAACGCCCAACCCCGCTGCCCGTGCTGCCGGTGAAGGCAAGAAGGCCTCCGCAATAGCCTTCGAGCTCTGACAGGGGCAGTGCGGAAATCGACCCTGTCTTGAACTCGAGATGGGCACGACTGATCAAGCGCATCAGGTTGAGATAGCCCTGCTCGTTCTGGACAAGCAGGGTCAGCCAATCGACCGAAGGCAACTTGCTGGCCGTGGCGATGCCACCCTCTTCCTCGCGCCTGACCCCGATATCGCAGCCCATGATCGGCTGAATACCGGCCTTCGTGGCATACTGTGCGAACTCCAGGGCGCCGAACAGGTTGTTGCGGTCGGTGACGGCAACGGCCGGCATAGCCTGAGCCTTGGCCAGCGCCACGACAGTATCGACCTTGTTCGCTCCCTCGGTGAGGGAGTAGGCGGATCGGACTTTCAGATGGACGAAATCGGCGATGGGCACAGCGCATCATCGCGCCTGGGCCTGTGGACTGTCAGGTCGTCAGCACGCCTTCCTTCAACGACACGGTGCGATCCATACGCGCGGCAAGGTCAGGATTGTGCGTTGCCACCAGCGCCGCCATGCCGGTCTCCCGCACGAGTGCCAGGAGCTGCCGAAACACGGCATCGGCCGTCGAGGCATCGAGATTTCCAGTCGGCTCGTCGGCCAGCAAGACACGGGGGGCATTCGCCACCGCGCGCGCGATGGCGACGCGCTGCTGTTCGCCACCCGAGAGCCGGCCCGGACGATGATCGCCACGATCCTTGAGTTGAACCATCGCCAGCAGATCGGTGGCACGGACGCGGGCCTCGCTGCGAGACAGGCCATTCAGCATTTGCGGCAGCATCACGTTTTCGATCGCAGAGAACTCGGGCAAAAGATGGTGATACTGATATACGAAGCCCAGGAACCGCCGGCGCAGCGCAGTCCGCCCCCGATCGCCGAGCTGCCCTGCCCCCTTGCCATCGACAATGACCTCGCCTTCATCAGGATGCTCGAGAAGGCCGGCGATATGGAGCAGCGTCGACTTGCCGCTGCCCGACTGACCAACCAGAGCGACTATCTCCCCCGGTCGCAGGTCGAGCGAGACGCCACGCAGCACCTCAAGACGGCGATCGCCCTGGACAAAGGTGCGCTTGATCCCACGCAGTGACAGGGGAAAGGCTGCATCACTCATAGCGAAGTCCCTCAACCGGGTCGATCCGGGTGCTGCGCCAGGCCGGATAGGCTGCGGCTGCCAATGACAACAAAATGGCCACGCCGACGACCGTGACTACTTCGATCGCCTGGACGCGCACCGGCATGGAAGTGATGAAGTCGACTTCGGCGCTGCCGCCACCCGAAGTGCCCGTGATAGCCGACAACAGTCGGCCGACCGAGGGCATGTTGGCGCAGATCAGGAGGCCAAGGGCCGCGCCGACCGCCGTGCCAGCAAGGCCGACGGCCGCCGCCGCGAGGAAAAATGCCCGCACGATCGTACGAGGCGTCGCACCCATCGTGCGCAATATGGCGATGCTGCCCCGCTTCACGCGGACCAGCATGGTGAAGCTTGCCACAACGTTCATCGCCGCGACCACGACGATCAGGGTGAGGATGATGAACATCATGACACGCTCAACCTGCAAGGCACCGACAAACCGGGCATTGAGTCCCAACCAGTCCGAAACCTTCAGATCGTCGCGGCCGAGCGATCGTCGCAACTCTGCCGCCACGCGTGGCGCTGCGGAGGGATCGGCAAGCTCCAGATCAATGGAGCTGACCGTATTGTGCCCGTACTCCAGATCCTCTTGCAGCAAATCGATCGGTACGAAAATCAAGGCACCGTCGAACTCGTGGCGGCGGGTCATGAAGCTCGCCAACACCTCATAGTCCGCGTAGCGCGGCGCGATCGTGCCGTTTTCATTGAGACGATGTGTGACCAGCGTGACCTTGTCGCCTGCGCTGACATTCAAGGTCTGTCGTAGCCGCTCTCCCATGACCACACCCGGCTTAGTGCCGAAAGCACCCAACTCTCCGTGAACAATGTTTCTTGTCACGATTTCACGCGTCAGCAGATCGTCCGTCCGAACGCCGCGCAGCATGGCGCCCCGCGTCAGGCTATTGGCCATCACGAGAGCCTGACGCTCCAATGCCGGACGGACGGCGCGCACGCCCGGCACCTCCCTAAGCGTCGTCAGGAGTTCGGCTGTCGCCTGCAACATGCCGCCGGGTGCCGTGATCACGATGTGGCCATTCATGCCGATGATGCGCCCAAGCAACTGCTGGCGGAAACCGCCCATGACAGACAGAACGACGATCAGCGTCGCTACGCCCAGTGCTACCCCGACAAGCGAGAACATCGCGATGAACGAAACGAAGCCTTCCCGCTGACGCGTGGCCAGGTAGCGCCAGGCGAGCCATGTCCAGTCATGGAACCTTACGCCTCTTAGCGCAGTGCCAAAGTTCCAGACAATTGTTCCGTCACAGCATTCCAAGCAGATTCGCCTGTCATTTTGCCTGTTTCAAGTAAATATCTAAAAACAAATGCGGTTGCGATTGTTTTAGAAAATAAATCTTTTAAAGAAATACTAATTTCTTGAATACCAACTACTAAAAATAAAAAGATAGACATAATTAGTTGTATTACCAATGATCGTCCCCGACCCACCGATCACCAGACCATCGATCAGGAACACGCGCAGGATGGCGCCACGGCTGGCCCCCATCGTACGCAAGATGGCGATGTCGGCGGTCTTCGTGCGAACAAGCATCACGAGGCTGGAAACGATATTGAACGCGGCCACCAGCACGATCAGCGTCAGCACCAGGAACATCACGTTTGTTTGGGCCTGCACCGCCGAGAAGAAACTGACATTGGCCTGGAACCAATCAAATACCCAGCCTTGAAAGCCGACGGCCTGGGATACCAGACGGCGGCTGTCCGCGACCGAGGCGCCATCGTCCACGAAAACCTCGATACCCGTCACCTTGTTCCCGAGCCCGAGAAGCCGCTGGACATCGACGAGTGGAGCATAGACGAAATTGGCGTCGTAGTCGTACATGCCGGCGCAGAAGACCGCCGACACACGGGCCGACACCGACCGCGGCATGACACCAAGCGGTGTCGCTACCGACACCGGAGACACGAGTTGCAATCTGTCGCCGACCTTGAGCCCTAGCAGATCTGCTAGACGCCGGCCGATCGCCACCGAGAAATCTTCGCCGAAACCCTTCAGCGTGCCCCAGTCGAAGGGCTTGTCGTCGTCGCTTCGGCAGAGCCCCCTATAGCGTTCGCGGACGCCAGGCGGTCCGTCTATTGCCGCTGCTAGAGGTACACGCGCCTGGAAGTCTCCGGGCAGCATTCCGCGGAGGATAACACCACGAACGCGATTTCCGACGACCGCCATGACCTGGCCTTCGGCAGACTGGGTTGCGCTGACGACGCCCGGCACCTGCCTGATGCGGCCCAGGAGATCCGGCGTGACATCCAGGCCGTCGCGGCTACCCTGGACACCGAGTTGACCGCTGATGCCCGACATCTGCTTCAGCATCTCGACGCGAAAGCCGTTCATGACGGCCATGACCACGATCAAGGTTCCGACACCCAGCATGATGCCGACCAGCGACCGAACCGCTGGGCGAGCTGATCGATCGGCAATTCCTCACGCACGCCGGTCTTGCGGTTCTTGAGTTCGACCTTGCCCCCTGCCAACCCCTTGGGGCCGACGATGACCTGCCAGGGCGTGCCGATCAAATCCATGTCGGCGAATTTGGCGCCCGGCCTCAGGTCTCGATCGTCATGCAGCAAGTCGACGCCCTTGGCTTGCAAGGTATCGTAAAGCTTCACGCATGCGCCCATTACGACATTGTCGTCGGGCTTGAGGTTGACGACCGCAACCCTGAAGGGCGCAACCGACTCCGGCCAGACGATGCCCGCAGAGTCGTGGCTGGCTTCGATGATGCCTCCCACGAGACGCGATACACCGATGCCGTAGGAACCCATCTCCACCGTGATCTGCTCGCCGCCGGGGCCAGCCACTACGGCGTTCATGGGCTTGGAGTACTTGGTCCCGAAATTGAAGATATGGCCGACCTCGATCCCTCGCGCGGCAAGGCGCTCGCCTTCCGGAATCTTCTCGAAGGCATCCTTGTCATGCATCTCGTCGGTCGCCGCATAGAGCGATGTCCACTCGTTCACGATCGGCTGCAAATCGCTCGCGTAGTCTATCGCGCGGCCCAGGATGTCCTTGTCGACCAGTCCCTTGTGACAAAACACGGCACTTTCGCCGGTCTCGGCCAGGATGATGAACTCATGGCTGAGGTCGCCGCCGATCGGACCGGTATCGGCGCGCATCGGGATCGCTTTCAGACCCATGCGGGCGAAGGTGCGCAGGTAGGCCACGAACATGTTGTTGTAGGAGCGGATGGCGCCAGCCCTGTCGATGTCGAAGGAGTAGTTGTCCTTCATCAGGAATTCACGCCCGCGCATGACGCCAAAACGAGGCCGCACCTCGTCTCTGAATTTCCACTGGATGTGATAAAGGTTCTTCGGCAGATCGCGATAACTCTTCACGCCGTCGCGGAAGAGCACGGTGATCATCTCCTCATTGGTCGGCCCATACAGCATTTCGCGATCGTGCCGGTCCTTGATGCGCAGCATCTCGGGCCCGTACGCATCATACCGCCCGCTTTCACGCCATAGGTCGGCCGACTGGATGGTCGGCATAAGTACTTCCTGGGCACCTGCGGCGTCCTGCTCCTCGCGCACGATCCGCTCAATGTTCTTCAGGACACGAAGGCCGAACGGCAGCCACGCATAGATGCCGGCACTGGTCTGGCGAACGAGGCCGGCACGCAGCATCAGGCGGTGCGAGACGATCTGCGCCTCAGCCGGATTCTCCTTTAACGTCGGCAGGAAGTACTGGCTCATCCGCATGCTGGATTGGTCCTCGTTCGGGGCGTCTGGAGGTGGCGGCGGACTGTAGGGAACAGGCCTGTATAAGGCAAACCCAGTCGTTCCTGGCTAGTTTTGCACAGGGCTATGCCCGCACACTCAGCACCATAACCGGGGGAGATCAGGAATGCTCGAGCAAGTTTTCAAGCTGGGCGAGAACAAGACCACCGTGCGAACGGAGGTTGTTGCTGGACTGACGACCTTTCTGACAATGGCCTATATCATCTTCGTCAACCCGGCGATCCTCAGTGCGGCCAAGATGCCGTTTGGCGCGGTCTTCGCCGCGACCTGTGTCGCCGCCGCGATTGGCTGCTTCCTCATGGCTTTTCTCGCCAACTACCCGATCGCCCTGGCGCCGGGCATGGGCCTGAATGCCTACTTCGCCTTCGGTGTCGTGGGCGGCATGGGCCACACTTGGCAGGTCGCGCTGGGCTGTGTCTTCATTTCGGGCATCCTGTTCCTGATCATCAGCGCAACCCCGATCCGCGAGTGGATCGTCAATGCGATCCCGAAGTCGCTCAAGATGGCGATCGCGGCAGGTATCGGACTCTTCCTGGCGCTGATCGCCTTGAAAAATGCCGGCATCGTCGTCGCACATCCGGCAACCCTGGTCACACATGGCGCCCTTACGAGTTGGCCAGTGATAATGGCCACGCTTGGCTTTGCCCTGATCGTCGCCCTCGAGTATCGCCGCGTCATGGGTGGCGTCATCATCGGCATTCTGGTGATCACTCTGGTATCTGTTCTTGCCGGCCAACAGAAATTCGAAGGCATCTTCGACCTCCCGCCCTCGATCGGGCCGGTGTTCCTGCAGATGGACATCGCCGGTGCCCTGAGCGTCGGCCTCGTGACAGTGGTGTTTGCTTTCCTGTTCGTCGACTTGTTCGACAACACGGGAACCTTGATCGCGCTGGCCCACCGCGGCGGATTCATGAAGGCGGACGGGACGGTGCCACGGCTGCGCGGCGCTCTGCTCGCCGACAGCACGGCCGCCATGGTCGGTGCGGCCGTCGGCACCTCGACAACGACCAGCTACATCGAGAGTGCGTCCGGCATTAACGCCGGCGGCCGTACGGGCCTGACGGCAGCCACTGTGGGCGTCCTCTTTCTACTCGCGCTGTTCGTGGCACCACTCGCCAAGTCGATCCCTGCCTATGCGACGGCGCCGGCGCTGCTGTATGTCGCCTGCCTGCTGGCCCGCAGTCTGACGGAGATCGAATGGAACGACATCACCGAAGCGGCGCCTGCTGTCATCACCGCGCTCGCGATGCCGTTTACCTTCTCAATTGCCGACGGTATTGCCTTCGGCTTCATTTCGTACGCCGGCATCAAGGTCGCAGCGGGTCGCTATGCCGACGTTCACCCCGCTGTTGCCATCCTCGCTGTTCTGTTTGTGATCAAGTACGTGGTCATCGGATGATCATGCATTCGGTAGGGAAATTTGTTTGTCGTCGAACGACCTTCCTCCCTAACAATTGTTCGGTTGAGGGCCGATGATCGAAAGAAAAGGTCTTGGCAAGGCTCAAAAGCCACGCTAAAGAGCCTGCCTCTTGGGCGCTGCCCGAGTTTAGGGAGGAGAGCGGCTTCAAAGCCGCCGAACGACGAGTTTCGGGGTAGAAGGACGGCGGGCCAAGGGCCCGCCGTTTTTTGTGACAGGATGGTCAATTTTCACAATAAATTCAAAATATTAGAGAAAACTCCTAAAGAATTTAATTAGTCACCGTCAACCAGCCTGCGGAAACTGAAAACGTCGGCTTCATGTAGCGCAAAAAAGACCACCCAGAATACAGCCGCGACGGCCGACGTGATGATCGCCTTGCGGAGCAATTCTGGTCTTTCCGGAGCCCCGTGCTCCTCGCCTGTTCCGGGCTTCTCGACGCGGCGGACGCCTAGCGGCAATACCGCAAACAGCACCGTCCACCAGAGGACGATGTAGACCATGACGCCGGTAGCCCAGCTCATGGTCTGGCTCCCTCTATACCTGTTCGAGTTCGATCAGGGTTCCAGCGAAGTCTTTGGGATGCAGGAACAGGACCGGCTTGTCGTGAGCGCCAATCTTGGGTTCGCCGTCGCCCAGCACCCGTGCCCCCTGTGATTTCAGCTTGTCCCGGGCGGCGTAGATATCCTCTACCTCATAGCAGACATGGTGGACGCCGCCATCGGCGTTGCGGGCGAGGAAGTTGGCGATTGGGGATTTCTCGCCGAGAGGGTACAGCAGTTCGATCTTGGTGTTGGGCAATTCCACGAACACCACGGTTACGCCGTGGGCCGGCTGTTCCTTGGGGGCGCTCACCTTCGCCCCCATAACGGTCCGGTACAGTTCCGAGGCCTTGGCGAGGTCCGGGACGGCAATGGCAATGTGGTTCAGGCGTCCAATCATCAGGCTCTCCAAACGTTCCCAACCTAGATGCGGACGATGTGAACGTCCGTCAACGGCTTCTTGCCCAGGTGTGCGCGCACGACGCGCCGCACGGCCTGGCGGGATGCCTCTTCGATCCGCTTGTCGTCGTTCCGCTCAGAGGGGCTGAGGTCGGCCAGCATCTCCCGCAATCCTGCAGCAATCGCCTCGACGAGCGCACCTTCCTCGTCTTCGAAGCCCCGCAGCGACACCTTGGGCGGCGCCACGGCACGCCCTCTGCCGTCGATCACCAGGGTTGCAGCAACCGTCCCATTCCACAAAAGCTTGCGGCGCTCGCGCAGCGCGCTGCCGTCTACGGAGACGAGACTGTCGCCATCGCGGGCCAAGCGACCTACCGGAACATGGTCGATGATCTCAGCCAATCCCGGTGCCAACCGTACCAGCGTGCCGTTCGGCGCCACGATCGTCTCCGGCACCTGGCAGGTCCTCGCGAGCGCTGCATGCTCGACCATGTGGCGAACCTCGCCATGGACCGGCAAGGCGATCCTCGGACGCACCCACTGGTAGACCCGCACGAGTTCGTCTCGTGCGGGATGGCCTGAAACATGGATATCCGCCTCGCGGTCAGTGATGACCTCAACGCCACGCGCCATCAGTGCGTTCTGCAGGCGCCCGACGGAACGTTCGTTCCCCGGAATGACGCGCGACGAGAAGATCGCCGTGTCGCCCTCCTCCAGAACGATGTCCCGATGCTCGTTATTGGCGATCTTGGCCATCGATGCCCGCAACTCGCCTTGGCTGCCGGTACAGATGAACAGAACCTTATCCTTCGGCAGATAGGCCCCATCCTGCGGGCTGACACATTCGGGAAAATCGAGCATGTAACCGCATTCCTGCGCTGCCTCGATCATCCGCAGCAGCGCCGGACCCGACAAAACGGGATGCCGACCGGCGGCGACTGCCGCCAGGGCAATGCTTTCCACCCTCGCAAGATTCGACGCGAAGCACGTTACAGCAACGCGCCCTCTCCGCCCCTTGACCAGATTCCTGAGATTGGCCCGCACCATCGCCTCGGAGCCCGCCTCGCCCTCGACGAAGACGTTGGTGCTGTCGCAGACCATCGCCAGCACGCCCTCGTCGCCGATGCGCTTCAACATCGCCTCGTCGGTCAGGTCGCCGATCAGCGGGTCGGGATCGATTTTCCAGTCGCCGGTGTGGAATATGGTGCCGAACTTGGTCCGAATGGCGAGCGCGTTCGGCTCGAGGATCGAATGCGTCATGGTGATCATCTCGAGGTCGAACGGCCCGAGGCTGAACTTGCCACGAAGTGGAATCTCTGTGATCCGCACGGCATCTAGCAGCCCAGCCTGCGTGAGCTTGCGACGTAGCACCGAAGCCGCAAACGGAGTGGCATAGACCGGGGCCTTCAGCCTCGGCCAGAGATCGGCCACTGCGCCCAGATGATCCTCGTGGGCATGCGTCAACACAATGCCGACCAGGTCCCGGCGCCGCTCCTCGATGAATGTCGGATCCGGCATGATGACCTCGACGCCTGGCATGGTGTCGTCGCCGAAGGCGATGCCGAGATCGAGCATCAGCCACTTGCCGGCGTGCCCGTAGAGATTGAGGTTCATGCCGATCTCGCCGGCGCCGCCCAATGCGAGAAACAGCAGCTCGTCGTTTGACGGGACGGTCATTTGCTGTTGCGACGCCAGATCTCCAGCAGGCCGAGAGACATCAGGTCTGGCTCGATTGCATCGAACAGGCCGATCTCGTCCTTGAAAACGGCGGCCAGTCCGCCGGTCGCCACCACCTTCATCGGCTCGCCGTATTCGGCGCGGATGCGGCGAATCAGACTCTCGATCAGCCCGACGTAGCCCCAAAAGATTCCGGATTGCATGTTGGCGACCGTGCTCTTGCCGATGACTCTGGCCGGCTTCTCAACCCGGATGCGCGGCAGCCGGGCGGTCATCAGATAGAACGCCTCGATTGTGAGTTCGACGCCCGGCGCAAAGACGCCGCCAATGAAGTTGCCGTCCTTGTCAGCAAGATCGAACGTCGTGGCACTGCCGAAGTCGACAGTGATCAAGGGGCCGCCGTACTTCGTGTGGCCCGCAATCACCCCAACCAGACGATCAGCCCCGGCTTCTTGCGGCCGGTCGATCAGAATCTTGATTCCGAGTTCACAGTCTGGCTCGCCGACGATCAGGAGCTTGCTCTTGAAGTAGGTCTCGCAAAGACGGCGGATGTGCGGATTCACAGGCGGCACAACGCTGGCCAGTATCGCCCCCGTGATCGAATGGGGATCGAAGCCTTGCAGATCCATGAGCTGGGTTAGCCAGGCTGCGTACTCGTCGGCAGTGCGCTTCGACTCCGTCCGCAAACGGAATTGCGCGACAATCTTGTCGCCGTCGAACACTGCAAACTTCGAATTGGTGTTACCGACATCAATCGCCAGCAGCATCGCCCGTTCTCCTCAGGTCACCCGACCTAACAGTTCACCCGACACGATCCTGCGGGGACCGGCAGCCGTATCCAGCATCAACGCACCTTCTTGGTCCAGCCCGGCAAAGCTACCCTGCACCAGTTCATCCGCTAGCCTAACGTCAACAGCAACACCGAGAGGACCGGCCTTCGCGAGCCAGGCCGTCCGCACGGCCTCAAAGCCGTGGTGGCGCCATTCGGCCAGCCGCCGAGCCAAGGCCTGTGCAAGGCGCTCCAACGCGGCCTCCACTGATCCGCCGAGTGCGGCCCCCGGATAGCGCATTTCCGCTACTTGTGGCGTGAAGCCGACGTTGACGCCGATGCCGGCGACGACATGCTCGACACGGCCCCCTTGGCCGATCGAGCTTTCGAGCAAGATGCCAGCGACCTTGCCGCCATCGACC
>RGPT01000260.1 GCA_010032545.1 Alphaproteobacteria bacterium | reverse complement strand
CGACATGTAGCCAGTCGCGCACGTTGTCGCCCTTGCCGTAGACCGGCAGGCTCTCGCCACGGAGCGCGCGCAGGATGACGAGCGGGATCAGCTTCTCGGGGAAATGATACGGCCCATAGTTGTTCGAGCAGTTGGTGGCGAGAGTCGGCAGGCCGTAGGTGTGGTGCCAGGCGCGTACCAGGTGATCGGACGCGGCCTTGCTGGCGGAGTAAGGGGAGTTGGGCGCGTAGGGCGTGGCCTCGGAGAACCTGCCGGTGGCGCCCAGAGAGCCGAAGACCTCGTCGGTCGAGATGTGCTGGAAGCGGAATCGTGCCCGTGCCGCCTCGTCGAGGCTGCGCCAATGCGCGAGCGTGGCCTCGAGCAGCGTATAGGTCCCGGTGACGTTGGTCCTGATGAATGGCGCTGCGCCATCGATCGAGCGGTCGACGTGGCTTTCGGCGGCTAGGTGAAGCACGGCGTCGGGCCGCACCTCGCGGAAGATCGCGTCCAGCGCGCCGCGGTCGCAGATGTCCGTTGCGTAGTGGCGATGGCGGTTGCTGGTGCGCGCTTCGGCCAGCGAGTCGAGGTTGCCGGCGTAGGTCAGGCTGTCGACATTCGTCACCGACCACTCGCAAAGCCCATCTCGTGGGTGACGCAAAGCATCGTCATGCCTTCGCCGGCCAGCTCGATCATGACGTCGAGCACCTCCTTGACCATTTCCGGGTCGAGGGCCGATGTCGGTTCGTCGAACAGCATGATCTTGGGCCGCATGCAGAGGGCGCGGGCGATCGCGACGCGCTGCTGCTGGCCGCCCGAGAGCTGGCCGGGATACTTCAGTGCCTGCTCGGGGATGCGCACGCGTTTGAGCAACGCCATGGCGACTTCTTCGGCCTCCTTCTTGGGCATCTTTTTCACCCAGATCGGCGCCAGCGTCAGGTTGTCGAGGATCGTAAGGTGCGGGAACAGGTTGAACGACTGGAACACCATGCCGACTTCGCGGCGAATCGCCTCGATGTTCTTGACGTCGTTGGAGAGCGTTACGCCATCGACAATGATGTCGCCTGCCTGGTGTTCCTCGAGGCGGTTGATGCAGCGGATCAGCGTCGACTTGCCGGAGCCCGACGGCCCGCAGATCACGATCTTCTCGCCTTCCTTCACGTCCAGGTTGATGTCGGACAGTACGTGGAACTGCCCGAACCACTTGTTGACGCTCTTGAGCTCGATCAGCGACGCGTTCTTGGAGAGATCGCGGACGGCCTTTGCTGCCATGTCTGTGCTCCCTGACGGCGCCTAGCGGCGCGTCCCCTTGTTCAACTCGACTTCGAGGTATTTGCTGTATCGCGACATCGAGTAGCAGAAGATGAAATAGATGAAGGCGGCGAACAGGTAGACCTCGGCCGGGAATCCAGCCCAATTTGGATCGACCAGCGCCTGGTTGGCAGTGTTGAGGAAGTCGAAGATGCCGATGATCAGCACCAGCGAGGTGTCCTTGAAGAAGCCGATGAAGGTGTTGATGAGCGGCGGGATCACCACGCGAATCGCCTGTGGCAGGACGATCAGCAGCGTCTTCTGAGGATAGTTGAGACCCATCGCGTCGGCGGCTTCGAATTGGCCCTTGGGCAGCGACTGCAGGCCGCCGCGGATGACCTCCGCGATGTAGGCCCCTGCGAACAGGATAACGGCCACCTGGGCGCGCAGGAACTTGTCGATCGTGGTGCCCGAGGGCAGGAACAGCGGCAGCATGACCGAGGCCATGATCAGCAGGCTGATCAGCGGCACGCCGCGGATCAGCTCGATGAAGCCCACGCACAGGCCCTTGATCAGCGGCAGATTGGAGCGCCGCCCGAGTGCCAGCAGGATGCCGTAGGGGAAGGCAAAGGCGAGGCCGTAGGTGGCAAGGATCATGGTGACCGGAATGCCGCCCCACAGGCTGGTCTCGACATAACTGAGCGGAGCGATGTCGAGGCTCCAGGCCGGCAGAATCCCGGCGATGCGAAGTGCCAGCCCGACGAAGCCGATGGCGGCCAGCACGCGATAGGCGTTCATCTCGCCGGCGTCCGCAACGGCCTTGCGCAGGCTCATGCCGACGCCGCCCACCACAAGCGCGACGAACAGGAACAGGCTGAGCGGGATATGGATTTGTCCGAACATCAGGAGGAACGTGACAAACGATCCCACACCCCAGATGACGAGGAGACGCCAGTTCCACATGCGACGGTCGGCGCTCAGAACCAGCATCGCCAGCATGGCAATGACGGCGAACAATGGCCGCCAGTGCTGCTCGTACGGGAAGGACCCGAAGAAGATGTAGCGGTACTTCTCCCGAATCAGCGCCCAGCACGCACCCTGATCGCGGCATTCGCTGCCAACCGAGGCCGTGAAATTTGCGGTGAAGACCGCCCATTCGAGGAAGCCGCTCAGGATCCAGCCGATGGCTGCGATCAGCACTACGGTGGTGATGCCGTTGAGCCAGCTTGAGAACAGATTGCGGCGCATCCAGCCGAGCGCGCCACTGTCGTCAACGGGGGGGGCGAGTTGGGGGCGCTCGCCGACGGGCGAGGAGTCGGTCATGCTCAGCGCTCCGTCAAGGCGATACGTTTGTTGTACCAGTTCATGAACGCCGAGATCGACAGGCTGACCGACAGATAGGCGGCCATGATGAGCAGGATGTTCTCGATCGCCTGACCAGTCTGGTTGATGGTGACATTGATCGACGCCACGAGGTCGGGATAGCCGATGGCGATGGCGAGCGAGCTGTTCTTGGTGATGTTGAGATACTGGCTTGTCATCGGTGGCACGATGACCCGCAGGGCCTGGGGCAACAGAACCAGCCGCATCGACTGGCCGCGCGAGAGGCCGAGGGCGGCTGCCGCTTCGCTCTGGCCCTTGTGCAAAGCCAGGATACCCGAGCGAACGATTTCGGCCACGAATGCCGAGGTGTAGAGGACAAGGCCGACAAGGAGCGCGGTAAACTCCGGCTGGATAACCGTGCCGCCTTCGAAATTGAAGCCCTTGAGAGCTGGCCAGCTCATGGCGCTTGGCGCACCGGCCGCGAGCCACACCAGCAGCGGCAGCCCGATCACGATGCCCAGACCTGCCGAGATCGAGGGAAACGGTTGACCCGTGGCCTCCTGACGCTTCCGCGCCCACCGGTGCAGCACGACTGCTCCGGCGATGCCAACAAGCAATGCGACACCCATCCATTTGTGGATCGGATCCGCCATGGGCACCGGGAAGTAGAGGCCTCGGTTGCTCAGGAACAGCGAGCCCCACAGCGCGCTGATCGCCTGCCGGGGGCCGGGAAAGGCTTCACTGATCAGCTTGTAGAACAGGAACAGCCAGAGCAGCAGCGGTACGTTGCGGAAGGCCTCGACGTACCATTCGCAGATCTTGCTAAGCAGCCAATTGGGCGAGAGCCTTCCGACACCGAGCAGGGTTCCGAGAATTGTGCTCAGGATGACGCCCAGTACGGCAACACGCAGGGTGTTGAGAATTCCGACCCAGATTGCTCGGGCATAGGTACTGGCGGGCGAGTAACTGATCATCGTGTCGCCGATTTCGAAGCCGGCCTCGCGACCGAGGTAGTCGAAACCGCTGGCGATCTTCTGGCGGGCGAGGTTCTCGATCGTGTTGCTGACGAGATACCAGGCAAGTCCAGCGACCAAGCCAACAACGATGATCTGAAAGACCCAGCCGCGAATGACGGGATCGTTCCAGGGTGCCACCTTGACGCGAGGTGTGGAGCCGACAGCCGCGACCGCCATACGTTACTTTCCCTGCTCGATGCGGTTGGCCCGCATGCAAATTAGCGAATGTTGATCTAACTGTAGGTGGTAATCGCCCTTACGCAACCACCCAGATGATGTCTACGGCCGCAGGCGGTGAACATCATCTGGGACGTGGTTTCGGCCGGTAGATTCGCCAACTCCGACGCGGAGGTTACCGGATGGGTGGGGCGTATTGCAGGCCACCCTTGGTCCACAATTCGTTCTGGCCGCGGGCGATCTTGAGCGGCGAGCCCATGCCGACATTGCGATCGAATGCCTCGCCGTAGTTCCCGACCTGCTTGACGATGTTGTAGACCCACTTTTCGTCGACCCCGAGCGCCTTGCCCATGCCGGGCGTGACGCCAAGGATGCGCTTGATGACCGGGTTGTCGCTTTTCATCATCTCGTCGACGTTCTTGGACGTGATGCCGTACTCTTCGGCCTCGATCATGGCGAACTGCGCCCAGCGCACAATGTCGGCGAACTGGCTATCGCCATGGCGGACCACCGGGCCCAGCGGCTCCTTGGAGATGATCTCCGGCAGAATGATGAAGTCCTCGATGGTGAGCGGCGCGGGCACGTTAGCGGCCCGAGTCGCATAGAGGCCGGATGCATCCGTCGTGTAGACGTCGCAGCGGCCGGAGAAGAAGGCGCCGCGGATCTCGTCGACTTTCTCGATGACGACCGGCTTGAAGGTCATCTTGTTGGCGCGGAAGTAGTCGGCGAGGTTGAGTTCGGTCGTCGTGCCGGGGGCGACGCAAACAGTGGCGCCATTCAGCTCCTTAGCGCTCTTCACGCCGAGCTTCTTGGGGACCATGAAGCCCTGGCCGTCGTAGTAGGTGACACCGGTAAAATCGAAGCCCAGTGCCGTGTCGCGGGTAAGCGTCACCGTCGTGTTGTTGGACAGCAGATCGACTTCGCCCGATTGCAGCGCGGTGAAGCGCTGCTGCGAGGTCAGGGGCACGTACTTGACCTTGTCGGCATCGCCGAATATCGCCGCTGCGACCGCACGACAGATGTCGACATTCAGGCCGGTCCATTTGCCCTGGCTATCGGCCAGATTGAAGCCAGCCGTGCCGATTCCGACGCCACAGATGAGTTGGCCGCGTGCCTTGATGGCGTCGAGTTCCTTGCCGGCATGTGCCGTACCGGCGGCGCCGAGGACGATCGCGGCTATTCCGGCGGTTGCCGCCATAATCTTGTTGCTCATGTTGCCTCCCTCAATCGGTTTCCCGGACGAACGTTTTCCCAGACGAAGTGTCCACTGTGAAAGCTATGCAAGCAACAGGCCAAACGAAGGCCGCCGCCCTTGCGGGCGACGGCCAGTGTCGATTAGCCTTGCGGGCTTGCGATGGATTTGGCCTAGCGGATAGGCGGGGCGTATTGCAGGCCGCCCTTGGTCCACAGCTCGTTCTGGCCGCGGGCGATCTTGAGCGGCGAGCCCATGCCGAC
>RGPT01000259.1 GCA_010032545.1 Alphaproteobacteria bacterium | reverse complement strand
GCGCCTTCTCGGCAGCGTCGCTGGCCTTGTCGAGGCTGTGGCTGCCCTGGCCGTAGTAGCCCGCCAGGACCACGTTCTCAAAAATCGAGAGCCTGCGGAACGGCCGCGGAATCTGGAAGGTGCGGCCGATGCCGCGGTTGATGATCTTGTGCGGCGGCAGGCCCGCGATCTCGCTGCCGTCAAACAGAATCGATCCCGCCGACGGCGGGAACGTGCCCGACAGCATGTTGAAGATCGTGCTCTTGCCCGATCCGTTCGGGCCGATCAGGCCGAGAATCTCGCCCTGCTCGACCTCGAACGACACGTTGTTCACGGCGGTGAAGCCGCCGAAGCGCTTCACCAGCCCATTCACCACCAGCACAGCCGGGTACTCCGCTCTACGCGACGTGTGGCGCTACTGGTTGCTGTAGGTCGTGCCCTTGGGCAGCGGCAGCACAGCCTCCCGCATCGCCTGGCTCTTCGGCCACACCACGTAAGACTTGTCGTCGACATACTGGATGACGACCGGGAACGAACGCTCGTTCTGGCCGGCCATAGGAGCACCCTCGCCCAGGAACTTGACGCCGAAGCCCAGCATCGTGCCGCCCTCGGGAAGGTCGATATCCAGCGCCGCCTTGCGCAGCGAATCGGGATCGACACCGCCGTACTTCTTGATCGCCTTGGGCAGGACCTCGGTAAAGAAGAGGTAGGTGTTGGAGGCAGCCATGCCGACATGCGCCGAACGGATGGCGACACCGGGCTTCGCCTTGTCAAACTCCTCCCCAACCATCTTGATTACCGGCGGCAGCTTGGCATCGAGCGTCTTGGCATTGGTCAGCCAGATCGAGATCGGATCGGTGTTGAAGAAGTAATTGACGTCGGCGCCGAGGCCTTCCTTCAACTTCTCGTAGACGCCGTAGCCCGCACCGTGGCCGACAAGGGCACCGAACTTGAGCCCCTGCTCGCGTGCCTGGCGCAGCAGCAGCGTGATGTCGGGATTGTAGCCGGTGTGGAAGATGACGTCCGGACGGGCGCGCTTGAGCTTGGTCACCAGCGCCGAGAGATCCGGCGCGGTCGCCGAATAGCCTTCCTTGAGCACGACGTTGAATCCGGCCTTCTTGGCGCCGGCCTCGTTGCCCTTGGCCACGTCGACACCGTAGGCGCCGTCCTCGTGGATGATGGCGACGCGCATGTCCTTCGGTTCCTTGCCGAACTTCGACTTCGCGTTCTGCTCGATGAAGTCCATGGTCATCAGGCCGAACTGGTTGCCGCTGGCCTGCGGACGGAACACGTACTTATAATTCTTGTTCTCGAGCACGGCCGAGGAGATGCAGGTCGTGATCCACATGAACTTCTTGAGCTGCTCGACGCGGCCCGCCACTGGCACGCACTGCGCCGAGGAGAAGAAGCCGAGCAGCATGTCGACCTTCTCCTGCTCGACGAGACGGACGGCCTCGTTGATGGCGACGTCGGGCTTGCTCTGGGCGTCGGCGTAGACCGCCTCGATCTTGTAGCCCTCGATGGCGCCTGCCTTGATGAAGCTGTCGATCATGATCTTGGCGCCGATGTACTGCAGCTCGGAGCCGCCGCCGGCCAGCGGGCCGGTGAGGTCGTAGATCACGCCGACCTTGAATTTCTTGTCCTGCGCCTGGACAGAACCCGCGAAACCGAGTGCCGCGGCGGCCGCGATCGCGCCACCCAGCAGTCGACGCCCGATACGCATCGTCATTTTTTCCTCCCCAATGTGCGGTGCGCTATTGCGCGCTTCTTGCCGCACATCACAGAGCCCGGGCCGTCCGATGTCAAGCGCCTCGGTGTGAACTACGAACGGCCCTCACCCGGCGTGAGAATGTCGAACATGAAGCCGGCGGGCTGGTCGAGCATGCCGAACAGGGACGCAAACCGGGACGGATCGCCCTCGATCTTCAACGCCCCCGACATGACCGCTTCGGACGCGGTCGTCTTTCGCAGCACGATGGCGTCGAGCGTGGCACGGCTGGTCGTGATCGAGGCAGACGCCTGTTCCGACCATTCGCCCAGGCGATGCGTCAACGTGCAGTGCTTGAGCGTCAGCGCCAGCTTCTCGTCGCGGTCGGTGAAGCGCCAGTTCAGCACCATCGACTGGCCTGCCGCCTTGGCCGGATCGAGCCGGATCGCCATCATGTCGAAGAACACGTCGGTGGTGAGGCCCGCCAGAGTGTCGGCTCCCATGCTCACCCGCGCGGGCAACTGGAAGATGCCGTGCCGCAGCTCTTGGGCGCCATAGAGGAAGGCGTTGCGCCAGGTGGCCGACTCGGCCTGGTAACCCATCTGCTCCAGCGCGTCGGCGCAGAGGTCGCGGGCTTCTTTGTTGGCGGGCTCGGCAAACACGACCTCCTTCATCACCTGGGCCACCCAGCGGAACTCGCCCTTGGCAAAGTCGGCACGCGCCCGGGCGATCACCGCCGGGGCGCCGCCCATGTACTCGACGAACTTCCTCGCTGCAGGCGCCGGCGGCAACGGATGGAGATTGCACGGATTGCCGTCGTACCAGCTGAGATAGCGCTGGTAGACCGCCTTCACGTTGTGATTGACCGTGCCGTAATAGCCGCGCACCGACCAGCGCCCGGCGAGGCCCGGTGGCAGGACGATCGTCTCGGCGATCTCGGCCGGCCGCCAGCCCTTGTTCATGTAGCGCAAGGTCTGGTCGTGGATGTGCTTGTAGAGATCGCGCTGCGCCTCGAGATAGTCGGTGATGGCATCGCGGCCCCAGGTCGGCCAATGGTGCTGGCCGATCAGCACCTCGGTCTTCGGCCCATACATCTCGATGGCGTCGCCGATGTACCTCGCCCAGACCCGCGGGTCGCGCGCCACGGCGCCGCGCAGCGGGATGAAGTTGTGCAGCAGCGGACAGGCGTTCTCCGCCATGTTGAGCACGCCGAGCTCGGGATAGAACATGTGCATCTCGGCCGGCGCCTCGGTCTCGGGGGCCAGCTGGAACACGATCCTGACTCCGTCGATCGTATGTTCCTCGACCGGCCGGGTGATCGACAGGCTGGGCGCGATCAGTCCCGGCGTGCCGCGCGCCACGCCCTTTCCGAGACCTGCATCGACCTGTCCGCGCGGCCCGCGCGGCAGCATGGACCCGAACTGGAACTGCGCACGGCGCATCATCGGCAGACCGGCCAGCACATTCTCGCCCGACACAGCCTCCATGAAGCCGGCCGGTGCGATCACCGCCACGGTGCCCGCTCTGACGTCGGCCTCATCGATCACCCCGCGCACGCCGCCGTAGTGGTCGATATGGCTGTGGGTATAGATCACGGCGACCACGGCCCGCCTCGGCCGGTGGGAAAAATAGTGTTCCAGCGCCGCCCGGGAAACTTCGGCCGTGGTCAACGGGTCGATCACGATCAGACCACTCGCACCCTCGATCACCGTCATGTTGGCGATGTCGAAGCCGCGCAGCTGGTAGAGGCGGTCGGTGACCTTGAACAGGCCGTTGGCCATGTTGAGCCGGGCGATGCGCCACAGGCTGGGATTCACCGTCGCGGGCGCCAGCTCGCCCTCGACGAAGGCATACTCGCCGAGGTTCCACAGCACGGTGCCGCTGGCCGTGCGCACCACGCCGTCGGGCACCGGCGCGATCAGGCCCTTCTTCGCCGCCTCGAAGTCGCGGACATCGGAGAATGGCAGCGGGGCGGCCATCGCGGCATTGGCCGCTTTGGTCGCAGGTTCGGCGTCGCGCGCAGCGTCGAGATGCGACGCGGGCACCGGAACGGCAGACGCTGTGGCCATTTTCTCTTTCCCTCCCCACGCTGGCGCGGCACTTTGCGGTTCAGCCTTGGCCTCCCGCAAGCTCTCTCTGTCAGCGATCCGCCGCGTCGCTCTGTCATTGCCGGGCGTCGAGGAAGGCACCTCCTACGGCACGCCGGCCTGGCGCGCAGGCAAACGGCTGCTGGCGCGGCTGCACCAGGATGGCGAATCGATCGTGCTGAGAATCGGCAACGAGACGCGCGATCACCTGCTCCGGGCTGACCCCGAGACGTTCTTCGTCTCCGACCGCTATCGCGGCTATCCGATGGTACAGGCGCGCCCCGATCGTCTGGGCGCGGCCGATCTCGGCAAGCTGCTGGCTCGCGCGATCAGCCTTCGACCTTGATGCCGTTATCCTTGACTACCTTGGTCCAGCGCTGGGTCTCGAACTTCAGCTTCTCGAGATAGGCCTCGGGCGTGCTGCCGGTGGTGAAGAAGCCGAGTTCGGCGAACTTCTTCTTCACCGCCTCGTCCTTGATCGTCTCGAGGCAGAGCGCATTCAGACGCTCGAGGACCGGACGCGGGATGCCGGCTGGCGCCACCAGGCCGTAGAACACCGCGCTCTCCATGTCCTTCATGCCGATCTCGGCCACCGTGGGCACATCGGGACAGAGCGGCGAGCGCTCGGCGGAGGCCACGACGAGCCCCGTCAGGCGGCCGCCGGCCACATGGTTGCCGGTCGGCAGCACGACGTCGATGATAACCGGCACATGGCCCGCCAATACGTCGCGCAGCGTGTCGGCGACGCCCTTGTAGGCGATGTTCTCCATCTTGAGATTGAGGCGGGCACGCAGCAGCTCGGCCCAAAGGTGCGGCTGGTTGCCGACACCCGAGGTGCCATAGCGCACGCGCTCGGGCTGCTTGTTCACCCATTCGACGAACTCGGCGAAGTTCCTCACCGGCACGTTCTTGTTGACGGCGACGATGTCGGGAATGTCGGCCAGCGTCGAGATCGGCTGGAAGTCCTTTAGCGGATCGTAGGGCTGCTTCAGCCCGAGGGCGGCGTTCGTCGCGAGCGTCGTCGTGCCGAGCAGCAGCGTGTGGCCGTCGGGCTTGGACTTGGCCACCAGCTCCATGCCGATGATCGTGTTGCCGCCGCCCCGGTTCTCGACGATCACCTGATGGCCAAGCAGCGACGTCATCTTTTCGGCAACGACGCGTCCTGCCGTGTCGGTCGCGCCGCCGGGAATGTAGGGCACGACGATCTTGACCGGTTGGCTGGGCCAGGTTTGCGCCCGCACCGCGGATGCGCCGACAATCGTCCAGCCGGCGGTTGCTGCCAGCACGCTGCGTCGCTTGATCATTGGGGCCTCCCAGCCTGTTTTCGCCGGGAGGATCGCAAACCACTGCCCATCGCGCAACGCGCGATCGGGGCGCGATGGGACGCGATTCTACTCTGCGGGCTTGAGGCCGGCGTTCTTGATGTGGGCCTTGGCGACGTCTTG
>RGPT01000258.1 GCA_010032545.1 Alphaproteobacteria bacterium | reverse complement strand
CTGTGGACCTCCCCCTTACCAAGGGGGTGCTCTACCACTGAGCTACGGCAGCGAACGCGGCGGGGTATGCCATAGGGGGAGGGGGCCGATCCGGCCCACGCCGAAACGGCGGTCCCGGGACGGCTTGCCGCCGCACCTCGGCTCTGCCTACCCTTTGCCCAGAAAAGCCAAGGGGAAACGCATGGACTGGCGCCCGATTTCGGCCGATTCGCACATCACCGAGCCGCCCAACTGCTATATCGATCATATCGATCCCGCCTTCCGCGAGCGCGCGCCGCGCGTCGTCAACAAGGAAGGCATGGGCGACATCTACCTCGTCGACGGCATGAAGACGCCGGTGCCCATGGGCCTGATCGCCGCCGCCGGCATCGCCCCCAAGGACATCCGCATCGGCGGCGCGAAGTTCGAGGACCTGCACAGGGGCGGCTGGGACGCCTCTGTGCGCCTGGCCGACCAGGACAGGGACGGTGTCGGCGCCGAGATCATCTACCCGACCGTCGGCATGCTGATCTGCAACCATCCCGACTTCGACTACAAGAAGGCCTGCTTCGACGCCTACAACCGCTGGCTCCAAGCCTACTGCAGCCATGCGCCCGACCGCATCGTCGGCATGGGCCAGACGGCCATGCGCACCATCAAAGAGGGCATCGCCGACCTGGAGCGCATCAAGGCCATGGGTTTCAAGGGCGTGATGATGCCGGGCAACCCCGGCGAGCTCGACTACGACGACGAGGCCTACGACCCGTTCTGGGAGGCGGCCGTGGCGCTCGGGCTGCCGCTGTCGTGGCACATCCTCACGTCGAGCGGCGACAACAGCCTGGCCAAGCCGCGCGGCCCCAAGATGAACGGCTTCCTCGCCATCATCCGCGGCTGCCAGGACATCATGGGCATGCTGGTCTTCTCCGGTGTGTTCGAGCGTCACCCCGGGCTGCGCGTGGTCTGTGTCGAAGCCGACGCTGGCTGGGCGCCGCACTTCATGTACCGCATGGACCACACCTACAAGCGGCACCGCTACTGGATGAAGGGCAAGGAACTGCAGCGCCTGCCGTCGGAGTATTTCCGCGAGCACATCTCGCTCACCTTCCAGGACGATTTCACCGCTTTCCAGTTCGCCGACCACATGGCGCCGCAGCAGCTCATGTGGGCCAACGATTTCCCGCACAGCGACTCGACCTGGCCGTGGAGCCAGGATGTGCTCAAGGAGCAGACAGCCCACCTGGCGCCCGCCCTGCGCAAGCGCATCCTGCATGACAACGTGGCCGAGCTTTACAAGCTGGCGGCCTGAGACCAAAGACGCCCTCTGATGCGCCGTGGCGGCATCGCCGCTGGCGTGAGAAGCATTCCACACGCATTTCCCGACATGCCTTTCCCGATAGGGGGGTGTCGGAAAACGGCCGGCCACGAACCTTGCCGGTCAACGGCTTGAATTTTCCGACAGGAGTCCCCGACACGAGGGCGTCGGCAAAGGCTGCGGGCGGGGCCTGTTTCAGCCGAGCGGTTTCAGGACGGCGCGCAGGGTTTCCGGCGACACCTGCATCAGCCCGCCGAATGGCAGCCCGAGTTCCAGGATCAGGTAGATCGCGGCCGAGGCCGAGAAAATGCAGAGGAAGAGCACCACGAACAGCGTCGGGTTGGGCGGAGCCGACATGCTGAAGACGGCGAAGATGAACATCAGCCAGATCACCAGCACGATGATGAAGGTGTTGGAGATCGAATCGCCGGGCTGGGACATCAGGGCGAGCTGGATCTGGGTCAGGTCGGTGCTGACCTGCAGGGCGCGCGCCTGGATGGAGGACTGGACCTTGTTGGCTGGCGTGAGCTCGCGCAGCATGTAGAGCACCGAGTCGCCATGACCCTTGTCGGCACCGGGTGGCTGCGCGGAGGCGTCTTCCTGCCAGATCGAGTCGATCAGCGGGCCGATCTCGGCCCTGCGTGCGGCGCGCAGCGGCTTCGCCTCGGGTCCGTATTCGCTGAACAGCTTGTCCAGTTCGGCGATGTCGGCCGTCATGCGGCTGACATAACCGCTGGTGTGCTCGAAGGAGGTGCGCGTCGAGGCGAACAGCAGGGCCAGCACCAGGGCCGACATGGTAGCGATCAGCGCCACCGACAGCTTGATCACGTCCTTGGAATCGCCCGTCAGGTGATGCTCCGGCAGCTTCGAGCGCAGCCAGGCGCCGGCGATGCCGCTGGCGACGATGAGGGCGAAGGCGATGCCGGCTTGCTGGATGGGACTCAAAACGCTGCCTCGAGGGTTGGAAGGTTAGGCTGGAACGGCGGATCCGCCGACCCTGCCCCAGCCGCCGCCCGCAAGGCAACCCCGACCGCAACGGCGACGGGACAGGGCAGGGCGCTCGCCGGAAAGCGCTCGGATGACGCGTTCAGATATAGTCCGCCTCGACCGATTTGCCCGGCCGCGGCGGCAGTCGGGCCCAGCGTTCCGGATGGAGTTCGGGGTATTCGATCCAGGGGCCGGTCTCGACGAAGCCTAGGTCGAGGCGGCCGACGTCGCTGGTCCAGTAGCCGAAGCTGCGGCGGTTGGCGTCGAACTTCCAGGCGCCGACCACGATCTCGCGCGCGGCATGGCCTTCCAGGCCGGGGCAGTAGAGCAGCAGCGGGCCCTCGTCTTTGGGCGCCGTCGCCATCGGCTGCCAGGCCGCCGCCGCCGTCGCGCGCAGGCGCTCGATCTCGGCCGCGGCCTCGGCCAGCAGGAGGTGCTCGCCCGCCCGGGTCCGCAGTTCCTCGACGATGTCCGTCATCTCCCCTCCGCCACCGTTCCCCATTGGCCGCAGACTACACGGAAATCACGTCGTTGCGCGCGGCCTTCGGCCCCGCTATCGCTTGGGCCGTGCCGGGGTGACCTCGCGTCGTCGCTTCGAGACTCCCGGGACTCGTCGAATTCGTCTGGATAGCGATGACCTCCGTCCAAGCATCAGAGATTGTCTGGTCATGTCCGAGCGGCCCACCGCTCGACCTGAACGGCCCGACGGTTCCGTTCCGCCCGTTTCGCGAGGACTGGGTCGATCGACCGGTGATTGACCTTTTTCAATCGGCCGCGGCGGAGTTCGGAGACCGGGTTGCCTGCGAAGACATCGCCGCGCGCTCGACCTACGCCCAGGTCTGGGCGGCATGCAGACGCCTGACATACATGATCGATAGCGCCGTTCCTGCCGGACAGGCGGTCGGCATCCTGCTGCCGAACGAAGCCGCGTATCCCGTGGCGATCCTGGCCTGTCTGGCGGCGAACCGGCCTTGCGTGATGATCGACCGTCACCATCCGGAAGAACGCGTCTCGGCGATCGTTCGTGATGCGGGGGTCGGAGCGATCATTCTGGCACGGTCCGATATCGTGGGCGGCCTGCTGCTGCCGGCGGGCGTTCGCACCATCGTGATCGACGAGGCATTGGAAGAAGGGCCCGCGCCTGATCGACCTTCCACTTCCCCGATGTCTCCTGGTGCGGCTGGCTTCATCATCTATACGTCGGGCAGCACCGGCCAACCGAAAGGCATTGCGATCAGCCAGCGCGCCATTCTTCATCGCGTCGGCCAACTCATCAACGCCGTGCATCTCCACCCTGAAGACAAGCTGCTGTCGCTGGCATCTCCCAGCACCATCGCGGGCTTGCAGCACATCTTCGAAGCCATGTTGACCGGTGCCACGCTGGTGAAGCTCGACCTTCAGCGGACAGGTCTCGGCAGGGTCGTGCAGGCGATCGGAGAGATGGGAATCACCATGATGTTCTCCACGCCGGCGGTGTGGCGCAACGTCTCGCGCATCGACGGCGTCGCGCCCGCCCTCGCGGGCCTGCGGTGCGTCCATTCTTCAGGAGACGCGCTGCTCGCCATCGACCTCGAGCAGCTTCGGGAAGTGCTGCCCGAGGACTGCCATGTGCTTTCGTCCTACGGTGCCTCGGAGGCGCCGGCGTTGCTGCAATGGTTCGTGCCACCGGAATTGCCGAACGACGGGCCACGCGTACCGGCTGGCTATCCGCTCCCCGGCTTCGACTTTGCATTGCTCGACGATTCCGGCAACGCCGTGAAGGAGGGCGAGCCCGGCGAGCTCGTGGTCAAGAGCCCCTGGATGGCGCTCGGGCTCTGGCGGGGCGGTGCCGTTCAACCGGGGCTGTTCCAACAGGATTCGAGAGACCCCTCGGCGCCCGTCTACTGGACGGGCGACATCGCCTCCAGGGGTTCCGACGGCGTGATCGTGATGCTGGGCCGCAAGGATCGGCAGATCAAGATATTGGGCAACCGCGTTGAGCTCGCCGAAATCGAAACGGCGCTTCGGCAGGCCCCTGAGGTTGCGGATGCGGCGGTGTTGGCCCGGTCGATCGCAGGTGAGCCCAGACTGCTTGCATTCGTCGTCCCCCGCGCGGGGCGCTCGTCGTCCTTCATGGCTGCCGTCCGGCAACATCTGAAAGGAAGGCTTCCGGCCCATATGCAGCCGTCTCATCTTCACGCGATCGAAGAGTTGCCGCTGCTGCCGGGCCGGAAGATCGATGAGGACGCGTTGCTTGCACAGGCCATGCGGCATTTGCCGATCGAGCCAGGGCCATTCTCGCCGCCCGCCCCAGCCCGGCCAACGCAGCGCTCGGCCGATATGGTGACGAATGCCTGGCGACGCGCGTTCGGGCAGCCACCGGCCGAGGATGGGCGCAGTTTCGACGAGGCCGGCGGCGACTCTCTTCGGCTTCTTCTTCTTGTGCTTCATCTTGAACAGGCGAGTGGCCGGGCCTTGTCGCTGGATCATTTCCACGGTGGGCTGAAGCCGGTGGAGCTCGCCCTGGCCCTGGATCGCCTGAACCAAGAGCAGCCGCCCGTGATTGCGAACGCTTTGCCGACGGTGTTCCTCGTGCCGGGAAGGTGGGGCGATACGCCTCTCCTGGCCCGGTTCCGGATGGCTTGCGCCAACGGTATCCGGATTGTCCCGACGAGCTACCCCGATCTCCGTAGCCTCGCGCGTGGCGATTTCGAAGACATCGTTGCGCACCTCTCGGCGCAGATCGAACAGTCTGCGCCGGAAGGGGCCATTCTTCTGGCCGGCTACTCCATGGGAGGAGACTTCGCGTATGCCGTCGCCGATCGGCTTTTGAAGCGTGGGCGTAGGATTTCGACGCTCCTGGTGCTGGATACGAACATCGAGGATTACAGCTTGGGTGTGAAATCGCGCGCAATAGTGACCCCCTGAGGGGTGGTTTTCGCGTCCAATTCTGACCCCCCTGGTGGCTGTGCCAGTGTCGCTTCCTTTTGAGCCT
>RGPT01000257.1 GCA_010032545.1 Alphaproteobacteria bacterium | reverse complement strand
GCGGGCCGAACTTCGCGGTGATCGCGGCCCGGCCGTCGACGACGCCCGAGTCGCTCCGCCGCTACCTGTCGACGGGGCACACCGACATGCCGGACTTCGCCCTCAGCCGCTTCGAGAGCGACGCCCTGATCGCCTACATCATGAGCCTGCGCTAGCGGAGGATAGAGCGATGACATGGCACAGGAAGATCCTCGACTGGCAGGCCGCGCACCCGACCCTGACCTGGATCGCCTGGGGCATCGTCTGGGCCTTCGTCCTCCTGCTGCTGCTCAAGCCGACCGTGACGTCGCCGTTCTAGGGGCTGGCCCCTCGGCACCAGTCGGCAGGGCCAGGGACGCTTTGGCGAGACGGCTGCGGGCACCGTCGATCCAACGTTGGCAATCGTGACGTCGCTGATCTCGTGCCAGGCCTCGCCGCGGCCGGCGGCAGCGCCGAGGACCGGACCCTGCGGCTCTAGGCGCGTTGCGGCAGCTTCCCGTTCGAGGCGCGGATCTCGGCCACGGCCCGGTCCCAGCCGGCAACGCGCTCGGGCCCCGCCGGGTGCGTGTCCAGCATGCCCGTTTCCTTGCGGCCCGAGGCCCTGGCCATCGTCACCAGGAAGCCGCGCGCCTTGTCGAGGTCGACGTCGGAGCGATAGAGAATGACGGCGGCCAGATAGTCGGCCTCGCGCTCCTGCTCCTTGGAGAAGGAAATCCGGCCGATCGCGCCGCCGACGTCGGCGCCAGATTGCATGGCGGTGCGCGTCAGGTCCGGGCTGTTGTACCTGCCGTAGTAGGAGGCGGCGGCGCCGGCGGCGCCCAGGAGGATCGCGCCGATCAGGGCGCCGGTCGCCTGGTTGCGTTGGCTGGTCGCCACATGGTTCGCTGCCTGATGGCCGATCTCGTGCGCGATGACGAGGCAGACTTCCTCTTCGTTGGCCGCGTACTCGACGATGCCGCGGTTGACCACGACCAGGCCATTCGGCCCGGCGCCGGCATTCATGGAGCGGTCGGGCAGGGCGCGGAAGTTCCACTCGCAGACGCCCACGTTCATCTCGCGGCAGACCTGGTGGGCCGGGGGCCGGATGCGGCCGAGCGCCGACTTCAGGGTTGCGGTCACTTCTTCGTCGCTGACCGCCCGACGCTGCGGGGGCCCGCCGGCACCTTGTACCTCCGTCTGCGCCATACTCAGGTTGCCGTCGTTAAGCTGGGGCAGGCGATGCACCGCGCCGGAACAGCCGCAGAGCGCACACGCTCCCGTGAGCGCCCCCGAAAGCGCCATGAACGACCGCCGCTGCATGCCGGCCTCCGCCAGTCCATGTTCTGGTTGTATCCCCGGCAACGACGCTACCCGTTGCCAAGACGGAGAGTCAACGCGGCCCGCCGGGCTTGGATTCGATCAGCTTCACGCCCTCGACGGTAAGCGTGACCGTCGAGGCCGGATCGCCGTCGGACCGCAGCCAGCCCTTGGCGACGGCCAGGCGGATGGCGGCCTCAACCGCGTCGGAACTGCCGATGCCCAGCTTGCGCTGAACCTTGTCGATGTGCGTCCATGTGGGCGGCGGCCGGTGGCCCGTGAGATCGCGGACGGCGTTCAGGAGATCGGAAATGAACTGGGCGGCGTTCGGCGGCTTGGCGACCATGGGGCGAGCATAGCCCGCCGCGCGGGGCAGCGATACGTGATCGACACGCCTCTGGCTTTGGCAGCCTACCGGCTGCTGGCCGGCCAGACGCGCTGGATCATGGCGAACAGGAAGGCGGTGGTGAGGCCGAACAGCAGCATGCCGTTCAGCGCCTCCAGCGCGCCCATCATCTGCCACTTGGGATCGAGGAAGACATTGGCGTGGCCGTAGGTGGTGAGCGCGCTCAGCGAATAGAGCATCGCCGATTTGCTGTCGGCGATGGCGCCGAGGAAGCGGTAGGCGGCGGCCCAGATGCCGGCTTCGAGCAGGTGAAGGCTGGTCACCATGACGACGGCCACGCCGATGACCAGTGCGAAGGTGAGCGCGAAGTGGCGATGGTCGGTGTAGCGGGCGAGCAGGCGCTCGGTCCGGGCGGTGAACAGGGCCAGGCTGAAGACATGAATGACGACGGTGAGCGCGATCAGCGGCACGCCCCACGCCCAATCGGGCCCCCACAGCATGTACTCGAAGGGGTTCACGGCCCTCTACCTGGCCTCAGGTGCGAACCAGCGGCTTGTACTTGATGCGGTGCGGCTGGTCGGCGTCGGTGCCGAGACGACGGTGGCGGTCGGCCTCGTAGTCCTGGTAGTTGCCCTCGAACCATTCGACGTGACTGTCGCCCTCGAAGGCCAGCATATGGGTGGCGATGCGGTCGAGGAACCAGCGATCGTGGCTCACCACCACGGCGCAGCCGGCATAGTCGACCAGCGCCTCTTCGAGCGCGCGCAGCGTGTCGACATCGAGGTCGTTGGTCGGCGTTGCGCTCGCCGCCGGAGAGCTGGCCGACCTTCTTCTGCTGGTCGCCGCCCTTGAAGTTGAACGAGCCGCAGTAGGCGCGGCTGGAGATCTCGCGGTTGCCGAGCTTGATGATGTCGAGGCCTCCCGAGAGTTCCTCCCACACCGTCTTGTTGGGATCGAGCGTCTCGCGGCTCTGGTCGACGTAGCCCAGCTTCACCGTCGGGCCGACCGTGAAGGTGCCGGTGTCGGGCTTGTCGCCGCCGGTGATCATCTTGAACAGCGTGGTCTTGCCCGCGCCGTTGGGGCCGATGACGCCCACGATGCCGCCCGGCGGCAGGTTGAAGGAGAGGTCGTCGATCAGCAGGCGGTCGCCAAAGCCCTTGGAGATCTTGTCGGCGGTGATGACGTGGTCGCCCAGCCGCGGCCCGGCGGGAATGACGATCTGCGCCTGGTCGAGCGTGGATTGCTTCTCCTCTGCCACCATCTGCTCGTAGGCGGCGATGCGGGCCTTGCTCTTAGTGCGCCGGGCCTGGGCGCTCTGGCCCATCCACTCGAGCTCGCGCTGCATGGTGCGGCGGCGCGCATCGGCGGTCTTTTCCTCGAGCTCGAGGCGCTTGTCCTTCTGCTTCAGCCACGAGGAGTAGTTGCCCTCCCACGGAATGCCGGCGCCGCGGTCGAGTTCGAGGATCCAGCCCGCGACATTGTCGAGGAAGTAGCGATCGTGGGTCACGGCCACGACGGTGCCGGGGAATTCGGCCAGATGGCGTTCTAGCCAGGCCACAGATTCGGCATCGAGATGGTTGGTGGGCTCGTCGAGCAGCAGCATGTCGGGCTTGCTGAGAAGCAGCCGGCAGAGCGCCACGCGGCGGCGCTCGCCGCCCGAGAGAACGTCGACCTTGGCGTCGCCCGGCGGGCAGCGCAGCGCGTCCATCGCGATCTCGACGGTGCGGCCGAGGTCCCAGCCGTTGCCGGCGTCGATCTTCTCCTGCAGTTCGGCCTGCTCGGCGATCAGCTTGTCCATGTCGGCGTCAGGGTCGGAGAAGGCGTTGGAGACCTCCTCGAAACGGGCCAACATCCTGGCCATGTCGCCGGCGCCGTCCATGACGTTGCCCAGCACGTCCTTGGTCTCGTCGAGTTTGGGTTCCTGCTCGAGGAAGCCCACCTTGACGCCCTCGGCGGCCCACGCCTCACCGGTGAAGCTGTCGTCCTGGCCTGCCATGATCTTGAGCAGGGTGGACTTGCCCGAGCCGTTGAGGCCGAGCACGCCGATCTTGGCGCCGGGCAGGAACGACAGCCAGATGTCCTTCAGGACCTGCTTGCCGCCGGGGAAGGTCTTGTTCAGACCCTTCATTACGTAGATGTACTGGTAGGAGGCCATGGCGAGCTTGTAGCGACCCTGTCGAACAGGTTCAATGCGCACGAATGCTTGCCGAACCCACCGTCCTGGCCCTGTCGCTGGCCTACCTAGGCCTGCTGTTCGGCGTGGCTTACATCGGTGACCGCTACGCCCGGGACTGGTCGACGAGTGCCGTGGCGCCCGCCGTCTACGGCCTGTCGCTTGCCATCTACTGCACGTCCTGGACCTTCTACGGCGCGGTCGGCCGCGCGGCCACGGCCGGCCTCGACTTCATCTTCATCTATACCGGCCCGTTGCTTGTGATCGTCGTCGGTTACCCGATGATGCGGAAGATGGTGCGGCTGGCCAAGCAGCACAACGTGACGTCGATCGCCGACTTCCTCGCCTCCCGCTACGGCAAGAGCCGCGCCGTGGGCGTGGCCGCCACGCTGTTCGCCACCGTGGGCGTACTGCCCTACATCGCACTGCAGCTCCAGGCGGTGTCGTCGAGCTTCCAGGCGATCGCCCAGCCGACGCCCTGGATCGACGGTCGGCCCGGCGTCGTGCACACCGACACGTCGCTGATCGTGGCCGCGCTGATGGCCGTGTTCACCATCCTGTTCGGCGTGCGCAACGTCTCCGCCTCGGAGCAGCACCGCGGCATGATGCTGGCCATCGCCTTCGAATCGGTGGTCAAGTTGCTCGCCCTGTTGACCGTTGGGCCGTTCGTCCTGTGGGTCCTGTTCGATGGGCCGACCGATCTGCTGGCGCGACTGGCGGAGGCGCCGGCCGTCGCCGAGCGCCTCACCCGCGAGGGCTCGCCGCTCAGCTGGCTGGTGATGTCGCTGCTGTCGGCGATGGCCTTCCTCTGCCTGCCGCGCCAGTTCCATGTCGCGGTGGTCGAGCACGGCCACCCAGCGAGCCTCAAGACGGCGCGCTGGCTGTTTCCGCTCTATCTCGTTCTGATCAACCTGTTCGTTGTGCCGATCGCGGCAGCAGGGCTGTTGCTCCTCGGACCGAAGGTCAGCCCCGACCTTTTCGTGCTGAAGCTGCCGCTCGCCCACGGCGATGGCTGGCTGTCGGCCTTCGTTTTCATCGGCGGGTTTTCGGCTGCGACCTCGATGGTGATCGTGGCTTGCATGGCGCTGTCGGGCATGATCGGTAACGAGCTGGTCATGCCCTATTTGTTGAGACGTCAGGCCGGGGCCGCGCGCGAGATGGGACCGTTGGTCGTGTTCGTACGCCGGGCCGCAGTCGTGCTCATTCTCATGGCGGGCTACGCCTACGAACGCATCATCTCGGGTTACCTGCCGTTGGCCTCGATCGGCCTGATCTCGTTCTGCGCCGTGGCCAACCTCGCGCCCGGCCTCGTGCTCGGGCTCTACTGGCGCGGCGCCCATCGTTACGGCGTCGTGGCGGGTCTGGCCGGCGGCTTCGTCGTCTGGCTCTACGCGCTCCTGCTGCCGACACTGCACCAGACCGCGGGCGCCGGACAGGTGGCGCCACTCAAGCCCTACCTGCCGGCACCCCTTTCCGACCTCGACCC
>RGPT01000256.1 GCA_010032545.1 Alphaproteobacteria bacterium | reverse complement strand
ACGCCGCTTATTCCACTCTGCGGGCTTCGGAGAATCTGCCCGTGGAGTGATTACTTCTGGTCGGGTCTGCCCCGCCAATTGGCCGCTTGCGGTGCACAAAATGGCCTGCGAAACTCATTCTGCCCGCAATTTGGCGGGCTTTGTTTTGTAGGAATTCGTGTGATGGCCTCTACGACGACCGCGGCCCAGCAGAACGTGTCGGGCGTGCCGGATATCAAGGTTTCCGCCCGCCAGCTGTTCGGCATCGACACCGACATGGAAGTGCCGGCGTTCAGCGTCCAGACCGAACACGTGCCCCCGCTCGACGACTCCTACCTGTTCGATCATGACACGACGATGGCGATCCTCGCCGGATTCGCCCACAACCGGCGCGTCATGGTCCAAGGCTATCACGGCACCGGCAAGTCGACCCATATCGAGCAGGTCGCGGCGCGCCTCAACTGGCCTTGCGTGCGCGTCAATCTCGACAGCCACATCTCCCGTATCGACCTGATCGGCAAGGACGCGATTGTGCTGCGCGACGGCAAGCAGATCACCGAATTCCGCGAGGGCATCCTGCCGTGGGCCCTGCAAAGCCCGACCGCGCTTGTGTTCGACGAGTACGACGCCGGCCGCGCCGACGTGATGTTCGTGATCCAGCGCGTCCTCGAGGTCGAGGGCAAGCTCACCCTGCTCGACCAGAACAAGGTCATCCGCCCGCATCCGTCTTTCCGCCTGTTCTCGACCGCCAACACGGTCGGCCTCGGCGACACGACCGGCCTTTATCACGGCACGCAGCAGATCAACCAGGGTCAGATGGACCGCTGGTCGATCGTCACCACGCTGAACTATCTGCCGCACGACCAGGAAGTGAACATCGTCATCGCCAAGACGCCGACCTACGACAATGACGAGGGCCGCAAGATCGTCTCCGCCATGGTCGCCCTGGCCGATCTCACGCGTGCGGGCTTCATCGCCGGCGATATCTCGACCGTGATGTCGCCGCGTACCGTCATCACCTGGGCCGAAAATGCCCGCATCTTCGGCGGTGATGTCGGCTTTGCCTTTCGCCTTACCTTCCTCAACAAGTGCGACGAAGTCGAGCGCACCACCCTGGCCGAGTACTATCAGCGCTGCTTCGGCAAGGAACTGCCGGCAAGCAGCGGCAAGGGCGGCAAGCTCCACTAGGAAGAGGGCCGGATGGCCAAGGATTCGACTCCTCTCGAGGAATTCCGGCGCGTTACAGCCACCACCATGCGGGCGGTGTCGCGCAAGGAAGTGAATGTCTCGTTCGTGCCCGACGGCGGCTCGCTGCTGGGCAGCGAGGCACGCATCACCGTGCCGGCCCGCGATCTTCCGGCCGAGGATGTGAGCCGCGTCCGCGGCGAAGCCGATTCGATGGCGCTGAAGCTGCGCCATCACGACCGAAAGACGCATCTGCGCCGCGTGCCGCGCGGCGAGACCGCCCGCTCGATCTTCGAGGCGGTCGAACAGGTTCGCGTCGAGGTGCTGGGCGCCCGCCGCATGGCCGGCGTCGCCGACAATCTCTCGGCACTGTGGCGCCAGCGCTCCGACCAGCGCGGCCATGCCCGCATCAAATCCAAGGACGACGCACCGATCGCCGACGTGATCAGCCTGATTGCACGCGAGCAACTGCTCGGCACGCCGCCGCCGGAGTCGGCCAAGGCGATGGTCGATCTGTGGCGCGCCGATATCGAGTCCGCCGCCGGCCGCGATTTCCAGAAACTGAAGGAATCGCTGGGCAACCAGGAGGCTTTCGCCAAAGCCGCGCGCCAGCTCATCCGCGACCTCAAGCTCGGCGACGAATCGGCCGATCTTCAGGACGACGACAACGACGACGCGCAGGACCAGGAGAACGCCGACGGTCAATCGAACGAGACCGGCGACGACAACAGCGATTCGAGCGAAACCCAGGGCTACGGCGCCCAGGGCGAAGAGACCGAGGACGCCTCCGAGCAGGAGGACGCCTCCGAGACAGCGGCCGACCAGGCGCAAACCGAAATGCAGATGGGCGCGGGCGACGAGGAAGAGCCTGGCCGCGCCGAGCGCCCGTGGCTGCCGCCGGGTGCGCTGAGCAACGAGCCCTTGGGCCAGCAGTATCACGCCTATTCGGTCAAATTCGACGAGGTCGTCGATGCCGACCAGCTGTGCGACGCCGAGGAACTGGGCCGCCTGCGCAACCACCTCGACCAGCAGCTTGCCCATCTCCAGGGCGTAATCGGCAAGCTCGCCAATCGCCTGCAACGCCGCCTGATGGCGCAGCAGAACCGGTCATGGGACTTCGACCTCGACGAGGGCATGCTCGATGCCGCGCGTCTCGCCCGCATCATCATCGATCCGATGCATTCGCTGTCCTTCAAGATGGAGAAGGACACCAACTTCCGCGACACCGTGGTGTCGCTGCTGATCGACAATTCGGGATCGATGCGCGGCCGGCCGATCACGGTGGCGGCGATGAGCGCCGACATCCTCGCCCGCACGCTCGAGCGCTGCGGCGTCAAGGTCGAGATCCTGGGCTTTACGACGCGTGCCTGGAAGGGCGGCCAGAGCCGCGAACAGTGGCTCGCCGCCGGCAAGCCCGCCAACCCGGGCCGCCTCAACGACCTGCGCCACATCGTCTACAAGCCGGCCGATGCGCCGTGGCGGCGTGCGCGCAAGAACCTCGGCCTGATGCTGCGCGAGGGTATTCTCAAGGAGAATATCGACGGCGAGGCGCTCCTGTGGGCGCACAACCGCCTGCTGCCGCGCCCGGAAGAGCGCAAGATCATGATGGTGATCTCCGACGGCGCGCCGGTCGACGATTCGACGCTGTCGGTCAACCCCGGCAACTATCTCGAGCGTCACCTGCGCGACGTCATCGACTGGATCGAGACGCGCTCGCCGGTCGAGCTGGTCGCCATCGGCATCGGCCACGACGTTACGCGCTACTATCGCAAGGCCGTCACCATCGTCGACGCCGATCAACTGGGCGGCACGATGATGGAACAGCTCGCCTCGCTGTTCGACGAGGACGACAAGAAGAACGCCAAGGGCGGCCAGCAGCGCGGACGCGGCGGCCAGACTTCCGGCAGCAAGGCTTCCGGCGGCAAGACGGGCGGCGGCAAGACGGGCGGCGGCAAGACCGGCGGCGGCAAAGCGGGCCGGCGCGCCGCCTGACACCGGTGGCCATCCGCCTCTTTTTCTTCATCGCCTGCCTGCTGGTCGCATCGTGCGGAGGCGGCGAGCCGCCTCCGGCCAGCGCGCAGGAACGGCCGATCGAGATCAGGAGCTCGTCGCAGCCGTTCAAGATCGACGAGCCTGACGCCACGCGGATCGACCGGCTGATCTGGCGCGGCGGCATTTCCATGACCGCCAACTCGCCCCACTTCGGCGGCTGGTCCGATATCCATGTATCGCCCGATGGCCGCAGCCTGACGTCGATCTCCGACGAGGGCGCGTGGCTCACGGCCACGATCGACTACGATTCCAAGGGCAATCTGGCGGGGCTGAGCAGCGGGCGGATCGGCCAGTTGCGCGGCCTCGACGGCAAGCCAATCGAAAGCAAGGCCGAGGCCGATGCCGAAGGCATGGTGCGGCTGGCCGACGGTTCATGGCTGGTGTCCTTCGAGCGACGCCACCGGCTGTGGCGCTATGGGACCCTCGGCGGCACGCCGGTGCCGGTCGACGGGCCGGCCGAGATAGGCCGGCAGCCCGCCAACGGCGGCATCGAGGCCTTGACCGCGCTGCCCGACGGTCGCGTCATCGCCATCAGCGAGGAATATGGCCAGCGGCCCGGGACCGCCATGGGCTGGATCGGCGAGCCGGCGGCAGGCGGGGCCTATCTCTGGCGCTCTTTCGATTACGCCACGATCCCCGACTTCCGGCCTACCGCGATCGCCCTGCTGCCGGACGGCTCCTTCGCCACCCTCGAGCGGGCCTTCGACATGGTGCGCGGCGTGCGCTGTCGTGTCATGCGGTTCGATCCCGCCCAGCTCGTACCAGGCGCCACGGTGCGCCCCGAGGAGCTGGCACTGCTCGCTTCGCCTTACGCCGTCGACAATCTCGAGGGGATAGCCGCGACCCGGGGCGCGCGCGGCGAGACGCTGCTGTGGCTGATCTCGGACGACAACTTCAATCCGCTTCAGCGCAACCTTCTGCTGCTGTTCGAACTGGCAAAGTAAAGGCCGCTTACGCGGCCTTTTTGGCGTCCTTCTTGGCCTTGGCCAGAACCACCCTGCGCTTCAGCACCGTCATCTCCGGGCTGAGCTTGCTGGTGTTGGTCCCCAGCAGGTAGGCGTCGATGCCGCCGTTGTGCTCGATGGTCTTGACGCCACGCGGCGTCAGCCGCAGCCGCACGGTGTGGCCGAGGACATCGGACAGGACCGAGGCGACCTGCAGGTTGGACATGAACCGGCGCCGGGACTTGTTATTGGCGTGGCTCACATTGTTGCCGTACTGCACGGACTTGCCCGAGAGGGCGCAACGACGGGGCATGGCGACTTCCGCTAAAAAACGATCCCGCCGAAGGGGCGGGAAGGACGGCTTTTTACGGGCCGAAGGGGGCAGCGTCAAGCGCGCCCGTCCCCGGTGTCAAAGGGGGCTTGACGCCGGGGTCAGGCGAACCAGTCGACCACGCGGTCGCTGATATCCTCCACCAAATCCTCGGAAATCACCCGTCCCCGGGCCGAAATACCTGCCTGGTGCACGGTTTCCGGGTCACCCGAGATCAGCGGATGCCACCAGTAGAGATCCTGGCCGAGATGGACCAGCCTGTAACCACAGGTCTTGGGCAGCCAATCCATCTTGGCCACAACCTTTGGGGTGAGCTGGATGCAGTCCGGCACGATCTTTTTGCGGTTCTTGTAGTCCTTGCACCGCGCTGTCTTGGGGTCGAGCAGCTTGCAGCAGGTGTCGGTCTGGGCGAGTTCCCCGGTGCCCTCGTACTCCAGCTTGTTGACGCAGCACATGCCGCAGCCGTCACAGAGGGATTCCCATTCCTGCTTCGACATCTGGGCCAGCGTCTTGCGTTTCCAGAACGGCAGTTCGCTGGCGGCCGCCGCACGTCGGGCCTGCCGGAGGAATGACTTAGCGACCATGGAAGGCTTCTAGCATCCGCCGCGCCGCCACGGCAGGGGTCGCCCGTCCAGCCTCGACCTCGCGCTCCAGGCCACCCACCAGGCGCTTGACCTCGGGGTGCCGGCGTAACTCGGCGAGCAGGGTCTCGCCCACTTCGCTCCACATCCAGGCGCGTGCCTGTTCGGCGCGGCGCCGGGCCATGCCGTTGGCGCCGACCGCGGCCACGAAACGCTCGACGGTCCGCCAAATCTCGATCACGCCCTCGCC
>RGPT01000255.1 GCA_010032545.1 Alphaproteobacteria bacterium | reverse complement strand
GGCAAGACGACGGTCTTCAACCTGCTTACGCGCTTTCTCGATCCCACGTCAGGGCGCATCCTGTTTGACGGCACGGACATCACGCAGGAGCGGCCGTCGGCTGTCGCCCGACGCGGGGTCGTCCGCTCGTTCCAGATCTGCGCCGTGTTTCCCCACCTGACCGCGCTTGAGAATGTGCGCCTCGGGCTGCAGCGGGCCACCGGTTATTCGTATCATTTCTGGCGCTCGGCCGACAGCCTGAAAAAGCTTGAATCACGCGCGCACGAACTGCTCGTTGAAGTGGACCTGGGGCGCCAGGCCGGGACTATCGCCACCGAACTTCCCTATGGCCGCAAGCGAGCCCTCGAGCTCGCCACCACCCTTGCCGCAGATCCGGCGCTGCTGCTGCTCGACGAGCCGACGCAGGGCATGGGCTACGAGGACATCGGCCGCGTTACCGAACTGATCCGCAAGGTCGCCACCAACCGCACCGTGCTGATGATCGAGCACAACATGGGTGTGGTCGCGTCGATTGCGGACACGATCAGCGTGCTGCAGCGCGGGCAGGTCATTGCCGAAGGGGGATACGCCGAGGTGTCGGCCAATCCACTTGTGCGCGAGGCCTACATGGGCGCGAAGAGCGCAGCCCTGCGGGCCAGGGCGGGCTGAGCCGATGGCCGCCGCCGAAATGCTGCGCATCACGGACCTGCACTCCTTCTATGGCGAGTCGCACATACTGCATGGTGTCGACCTGCAGGTGGGCCGCGGGGAGGTCGTCGCGCTGCTGGGCCGCAACGGGGCTGGGCGCACCACGCTGCTTAAATCCATCATGGGACTGGTCGGGCGGCGCACCGGCCGGATCGTGGTCAACGGGCGCGAGACGATCGACATGCCGACCCACCGCATCGCAGCGCTCGGCCTAGGCTACTGTCCCGAGGAGCGCGCGATCTTCTCGACGCTTTCCTGCGAGGAGAACCTGATGCTTCCTCCCGTCCTGCGCGGCGGAGGGTTCTCGGTCGAGGACGTCTACGGCATGTTCCCGAACCTGCGCGAGCGCAGGGCGAGCCAAGGGACGCGGCTCTCCGGCGGCGAGCAACAGATGCTCGCCATCGGGCGCATCCTGCGGACCGGCGCGCAGCTGCTGCTGCTCGACGAGATTTCTGAGGGCCTCGCGCCGGTCATCGTCATTGCGCTCGACGCATGCATCCGGTCCCTCAAGGACCGTGGGTACACGATCATCCTCGTTGAGCAGAACTTCGAGTTCGCGGCGGGGCTCGCGGACCGGGTCTACGTGATGGAAAACGGCCGGATCGCGGAATCGTTGCGCGCGAACGAGTTGGAAGCGAAGGCAGGCCTCGTGCAACGTTACCTGGGCGTGTGATGAGCGAAATCTTCGGGATTCCCGTGCCGGTCCTGGCCGGCCAGCTGATGCTGGGCCTGGTGAACGGGTCGTTCTACGCGATGCTATCGCTGGGGCTCGCGGTGATCTTCGGACTTCTCAACGTGATCAACTTCTCTCACGGCACGATGTACATGATGGGTGCCTACGCGGCGTGGATGCTCATGAACTGGCTCGGTGTCGGCTACTGGTGGAGCCTGGCGATCGTGCCGGTCGTCATGGCGCTCGTCGGCATTGCCGTCGAGCGGCTCTTCCTGCGCTGGATCTACCACCTGGACCACCTGTACGGCCTGCTCCTCACGATCGGGTTCGCATGGGTCATGGAGGGTGTGTATCGCGACCAGTTCGGCTCCGGGGGGCAGTCCTATCCCGCGCCCGACTCGCTCGCCGGGGTGACCGACCTCGGCTTCATGATCCTGCCGGATTACCGCGGCTGGGTCGTGCTCGCGTCGCTCGGGACCTGCTTTGCCACCTGGTACCTGATAGAGCGCACCCGCCTCGGGGCGTACCTTCGCGCCGCGACCGAGAATCCGCGAATCGTGCAGGCCTTCGGCATCAACGTTCCCCTGATGCTGACGCTGACCTACGGCTTCGGCATTGCCCTCGCGGGGCTGGCCGGGGTGCTCGCCGCCCCGGTGATCCAAGTCACCCCGCTGATGGGGTCCAACGTGATCATCGTTGTGTTCGCGGTGGTGGTTATCGGAGGCCTCGGCTCCATCCTCGGCGCGATAGTCTCGGGCATCGCCCTCGGCCTGCTCGAGGGCCTGACCAAGGTGCTCTACCCGGAGGCCTCCTCCACGGTGGTGTTCGTGGTCATGGCGCTGGTGCTCCTGTTCAAGCCCGCCGGACTGTTCGGCAAGGAGGAATAGGCGATGCGGCGCCAGGCGGTCGGCTATGGGCTGGTCCTCGCGGGGCTGCTGGTCGCGCCGTTCGCGGGTGCGTACCCGATCTTCCTCATCAAAGTCCTGTGCTTTGCGCTGTTCGCAAGCGCGTTCAACCTGCTGCTCGGCTTTGCGGGCCTGCTGTCGCTCGGCCATGCCGCGTTTTTCGGCACGGCAGCCTATGTCGCAGGCTACACGCTCAAGAACTGGGGCCTGACGCCCGAGCTCGGCATCCTGGTCGCCGTCGCATGGGCGGCGTTCCTCGGCTGGGTGGTCGGCGCGCTGGCCATCCGCCGCAAGGGGATCTACTTCGCCATGGTGACCCTGGCGCTGGCGCAGATGCTCTATTTTCTCTGCGTGCAGATGAAGTTCACGGGCGCCGAAGACGGGATGCACGGCGTGCCGCGCGGCAAGCTGTTCGGACTCCTGGACCTGTCGGGTGACCTCGCGATGTACTACTTCGTCGTGGTGGTCTGCGCCGCAGCGTTCCTGCTCATCCATCGCGCCGTCCACTCGCCGTTCGGGCAGGTCCTCAAGGGAATACGCGAAAACGAGGCGCGCGTGCGCTCGCTCGGCTATGACGTCGAGCGTTTCAAGTTGCTTGCGATGGTGCTCTCCGCGGCGCTGACCGGGCTTGCGGGCGCCACGAAGGCCGTAGCGCTGGGGTTCGCCACGCTGGTCGACGCGCATTGGCACACTTCGGGCGAAGTCGTCCTGATGACCCTGATCGGCGGGCTCGGGACCCTGGTCGGCCCCGCTATCGGCGCCGCGATCGTGGTGGGGCTCGAGAGCACGCTCTCGGACAAGGTCGGTTCGTGGGTTACGGTGATCATGGGCGCCCTGTTCATGGCGTGCGTGCTGCTGTTCCGCAGGGGCCTGGTCGGCGAGCTAGCCGGCCTGTTCAGGACCCGCGACCTGGCGCAGCAGGGCAGTGTTGAGGAGAAACCATGATGGGAAATGTAGACGAAGTGATTACGAAGACCATCCGTACCGGCGCGGAATATATCGCCAGCCTCCGGGGTCGCAAGCTCAAGGTCTACCTCTTCGGGGAGCTGGTCGCGGAGCCGGTCGACCATCCGGTGATCCGCCCGTCGATCAATGCGGTCGCGGAGACATACGACCTTGCTGCGCGCGACCCCGGGCTTGCCGCTGCGGTGTCGCCCTACACGGGCGCGCCGGTGAACCGGTTCCTGCATATCGCGCAAAGCCGCGAAGATCTCGTGATGCAGAACAAGATGCAACGGCGCCTCGGCCAGCTCACCGGAACGTGCTTCCAGCGTTGCGTGGGCATGGACGCGCTCAACATGCTGCATTCGGTGACGTTCGAAATGGATGCGAAGGAGAATACCGCCTACCACCGCCGCTTCTCCGACTTCCTCGAGATGGCGCAGCGCGCAAACTACGTCATCGGCGGTGCGATGACCGACGTCAAGGGCGACCGCAGCAAGGCGCCGAGCGAGCAGGCCGACCCGGACCTCTTCGTGCACGTCACGCGGCGCACCAAGGAGGGCGTTTACATCAAAGGCGCGAAGGCCCACCAGACGGGCTGCCTGAACTCGCACTGGCTGATTGTCATGCCGACAATGCGCCTGGGGCCGGCCGACAAGGACTATGCAATCGTCGGCGCGCTCCCGGTCGATGCCGAGGGCATTACCTACATCTACGGCCGGCAGTCGTGCGACACGCGCAGCATGGATGGAGGAGGGATCGACGCCGGCAACGCCCGTTTCGGCGGGCAGGAGGCGATGGTCGTGTTCGACGACGTGTTCATCCCGTGGGAGCGGGTGTTCATGGACGGCGAGACCGAGTACGCGGCGACCATGGTCGAGCGCTTCACGTGCTATCACCGCCGCAGCTACGTCTGCAAAAGCGGCGTCGGCGACGTGCTGATCGGTGCCGCGGCCACGGTCGCCGACTACAACGGCGTCGAGAAAGCTTCGCACATCCGCGACAAGCTCGTGGAGATGACGCACCTCAACGAGACGATTTACGGCACCGGCATCGCGGCGAGCCACCAGGGCACGCCTATGGCATCCGGCGCCTATCTGCCCGACGAAATGCTCGCCAACGTTTGCAAGCACCACGTGACGAAACTGCCGTACGAAATCGGCCGGCTCGCGCAGGACCTTGCCGGCGGCCTGATGGTCACGCTGCCATCGGAGAAGGATTTTCGCCATCCCGAGCTGGGGCCGATCATCGAGAAGTATCTCAAGGGTCGGCCGGAAATCGCGACGGAAGACCGCATGCGCATCCTGCGCCTGATCGAAAACATGACCCTGGGCCGCAACGCGGTCGGCTACCTGACCGAGTCGATGCACGGGGCGGGCTCCCCGCAAGCGCAGCGCGTCCAGATCGCGCGCGCCATGCAGGTCGAATTCAAGAAGCAACTCGCCAAGACGCTCGCCGGAATTTCCCCCGATACGAGCGCGGAGGTCGGCGACGACTTGTCCGCATACATGGCGCGGGTGTTCGAACCGGTTTCGCCGGGGAAGGGAACCTAGGCATGGCCGGCATCGAACTCGAAATAGATGAGGGCGTCGCAGTCGTTAGGCTGGCGCGCCCGGAGCGCCGCAACGCGGTATCGCTAGCAATGTGGCAGGAACTGCCGCGGATGTTCAAGCGGCTCGAGGAGGACGAGCGCGTGCGCGGCATCGTGCTTACAGGAGCGGGCGGCTTCTTCTCTGCAGGCGCGGACATCTCCGAATTCGGCACTGTGCGCGCGGACAAGGTACAGGCCGCCGGTTACGAGGTGGACGTCGATGCCTGCTGCGACGGGATCTTTGCTACTTCAAAGCCTACGGTTGCCGCGATCCGCGGCGGGTGCATAGGCGGGGCCTGCAACCTCGCGATGTCGTGCGATTTCCGATTCGCCTCGCCGGAGGCGAAGTTCGCGATCCCCGCGGCGCGCCTGTCGATCGTCTACGGCGTGAAGGGCACGCAGCGGCTGCTCGCGCTCGTCGGGCTGGCGAACGCGAAGCGCATCTTCTATTCCGCTGAAACCTGTGGCGCCAGCGAGGCGCAGCGCATCGGCCTGGTGGATCGTGTCGACGCCGATCCACTGGCGGAGGCGAAAGTCTTCCT
>RGPT01000254.1 GCA_010032545.1 Alphaproteobacteria bacterium | reverse complement strand
ACACCGCCGTTATGGCCTCGTCCTGGCCGATGACGCGCTTGTGCAGCTCTTCTTCCATGCGCAGGAGCTTGGCGCGGTCACCCTCGAGCATCTTGTCGATCGGGATGCCGGTCCAGCGCGAGACCACCGCGGCGATGTCCTCGGGCATGACTTCTTCCTTCACGCCGCGACTGCCGCTGAGCTCTATGTTCTCCGCGGCCTTGAGCTTCTTCTCGAGCTCGGGGATGACGCCGTAGGACAGCTCGCCCGCGCGCGTGAGCTCGCCCTTGCGCTGCGCGATCTCGAGTTCGTGGCGCGCCTTGTCGAGCTGTTCCTTGACCTTCTGGGCATCGGCCAGCTTGTCCTTGGCCGACTTCCACTGCGCCGTCAGCCCGGCAGACTTCTGCTCGAGCTCGCTCAGCTCCTTTTCGAGCTTCTGCAGGCGCTCGCGCGACGCGGGATCGCTCTCCTTCTTCAGCGCTTCGCGCTCGATCTTGAGCTGGATGATGCGCCGGTCGAGTTCGTCGAGATCCTCCGGCTTGCTGTCGACCTGCATACGGATGCGGGACGCGGCCTCATCCATCAGGTCGATCGCCTTGTCGGGCAGGAAACGGTCCGTGATGTAGCGGTTGGAAAGCGTCGCGGCAGCCACGATCGCGGCATCCGCAATACGAACTCCGTGATGCAGCTCGTACTTCTCCTTGAGGCCGCGCAGGATCGAAACGGTGTCTTCGACCGTCGGTTCGGCCACGAACACCGGCTGGAAGCGGCGGGCCAGCGCCGCGTCCTTTTCGATGTGCTTGCGATACTCGTCGAGCGTCGTGGCGCCGACGCAATGCAGCTCGCCGCGCGCCAGCGCCGGCTTCAGCATGTTGGAAGCGTCCATCGCGCCGTCGGCCTTGCCGGCGCCGATCAGCGTGTGCAGTTCGTCGATGAAGACGATGATCTCGCCCTCGGCCGAGGAGATATCGGAAAGCACCGCCTTGAGGCGCTCCTCGAATTCGCCGCGGTACTTGGCGCCCGCCACCATGGCGCCGAGGTCGAGCGACATCAGCTTCTTGCCCTTGAGCGATTCCGGCACGTCGTCGTTGACGATGCGCAGCGCCAGCCCCTCGGCGATCGCCGTCTTGCCGACGCCGGGCTCGCCGATGAGGACGGGGTTGTTCTTGGTGCGGCGGCTCAGCACCTGCATGCAGCGACGGATCTCCTCGTCGCGGCCGATCACGGGGTCGAGCTTGCCCTCGCGCGCCATCTGGGTGAGATCGCGAGCATATTTCTTGAGCGCATCGTAGCCGCTCTCGGCCGACGCCGAGTCGGCGGTCCGGCCCTTGCGCAGCTCCTGGATGGATTTTTCGAGCGCCGGCGCAGTCACGCCGCCCTTGGCCAGCGCATTCGCGGCCTCGGTGCCCTTGGCGAGCACAAGCGCCAGCAGCATCCGCTCGACGGTGACGAACGAATCGCCCGCCCTTTCGGAGATCGCCTCGGCCTGTTCGAACAGGCGCGCTGTTTCGGGTGCCAGATAGACCTGGCCGGCGCCCTGCCCTTCGACCTTGGGATGCTTGGCGAGATTGGCTTCGACCTCGCGGTGAACGGCCTTGGCATCGCCGCCGGCGGACGCGATCAGGTTGGCCGCGAGGCCTTCCGGGTCGTCGAGCAGGACTTTCAGAAGATGGTCGGGAACGAAGCGCTGGTGGCCGTCGCGCAGTGCCAGCATCTGGGCGCTCTGCAGGAAGCCCCGCATACGCTCGGTGTATTTCTCTTGGTTCATCACTCTACCCTTTCATTTACGCCCCCGGCGTACGGCAGGCGAAAGAGCGGACCCCTATCCGGGCATCCTGCGACCGATATGGGAAGCGATCGCGCGGGTACAAGACCGGATCGAAGGTGCGGCTTCTCGTTGTAATCATGCCGGTCTATGAAGACGTGCCGACACGATCCAGATCAAAGAAACAGGGAGAAAAGCAATGTCAGGCGGCCACGGTCACGTCGACACACAGAACAAGAAGATAGCGCTTCTAGTGGCCCTGCTCGCAGCGCTGCTGGCGATCTCCGAAATGTCCGGCAAGAGTTCCCAGACCCACGGCCTGTCCGACCATATCGATGCGTCCAACCTCTGGTCGTTCTTCCAGGCCAAGACGATCCGCCAGACGACACTGCGGACCGCGGCCGAAGGCGCCGAGGCGCAATTCAAGGACAATCCCGCGGCCATGCCGGCCGCTCTGAAAGCCCAGGCCGAACAATGGCGCCGCACCGCGCAGCGCTATGAGTCGGAACCCGAGACAAACGAGGGCCGCAAGGAACTGATGGCCCGGGCCAAGTCCAAGGAGGCACACCGCGACCGCTCCCTCGCCGCCTATCACATGTTCGAGTATGCCTCGGCGTGCTTCCAGCTGGCGATCGTTCTAGCAGGCGCCGCGGCCCTGACCGCGGTGGCCTGGCTCACCTTCGTCTCCTGCGGTCTGGGCGCGGTGGGCATCGGCTTCACCCTGATCGGGTTCCTGGCCCCCACCATGCTCCCGATCTAGGGACAACGAAAAGCACCCGAGGTGCCTGTGTCCTCGGGTGTTTCTTGCCAAATGTCTTTGGAGGCCCGAGCGGGCCCTGTATCAGCCGCGCCGGCCAGCCGGGGGCTTGAACGCCGGGACTTCCGGTTGCTCGCCCGCCGCCGGGTCGTCGTCGGTTGCGATGCTGCGCCCATTTTGCAGGAACGCGACACCGCCGAGACCCGGGTCGGGGTCGGGCTCATGGACGGCGTCGCTCCGGCCGCCCCGCTCGCCCGGGGTATGGCCGTTGGCATTGCTGGGCGGTGGGCTGGCCTGCTGGCTACCCTGCTGACCCGGCTGCTGCTGGCCCCCCTGCTGCTGGTTCGGTTGGCCGCCTTCTTCCTCGCCATACCCAACATTGTTGCGTTGGCCGAAGCCGCCCATGGTCTGAATCATGCGGAAGTAATGGTCGGCGTACTGCCAATAAGCCTCGGCCTGGATGCGATCCCCCGAAGTCTCTGCCTCCCGGGCAAGGGCCTGATACTTGTCGAACACCTGATGCGCATTGCCGCGGACCCGAACGTCGGGCCCGCTGCTGTCGAACATCTGGTTTCGATTGGGCGGTCGGTTGGGATTGTTGTGATGTTGTTTGTGGTGGATGTTGTGGCCACCGCCACCGCCTCCGCCGCCACCACCATTGCGACCGCCGCGCGATCGCTGACGATTGTTTGGTCTCATTAACCTTGGGCCAGTTGCACGCCGGACGGGTTGTTGTTGGCGACCCTCTGCCCTTCATGGGCGCCGTCACGGCTCAATTTCAGAGGGATATATTTGCCGGTCGCCGCCAAGCGGCTCAGGCTAAGCCCCCTAAGGGACAGTCAGCAAGCTAGTCCTATTCCGCTGCCTTGCCAACTGCTTAATGCGTCGCCGGAACAATACGGTCAATCCCGCCGAGATCCTTCCAGGGTGCCGCCGGGGCGAACCCCGCCGCCGACAAAAGCGCTGCTATTTCAGTGGCTTGCCCCTCCCCGGCCTCGATCAGGACCCGGCCGCCGGAAACGACCAGCGCGGCCGCCGCTCCGGCGATCGCGCGATAGGCGGCCAGTCCGTCCGGGCCGCCATCGAGCGCAAGGTGAGGCTCGAACCGGGCGACATCTGGCATCAGTCCGGCGATTGCCGCCGACTCGATATAGGGCGGGTTGGACACAAGGAGATCGAAAGGGCCCGCCAGCCGCTGATCACCACCGTGCGCGACCAGCCGCTCGATCGTCACCCCGGCCGCATGCGCCAACAGCAGGCGCGCCTCGAAGCGCGCATTGTCGATGCCGGCGGCAGTCAGGGCGACCGCAGCGTCGCGGAGCAACGCGTCGTAGCTCGCAGCCCCTGACACCAACTAGGCCGCCAGCTCCGCCAGACGCCCTGCCTCGTCGTCGGTGGTCAGCGCGTCGATCAGCTCATCCAGACCGCGCCCCTCGAGCACTTCGTCGAGCTTGTAGAGCGTGAGATTGATGCGGTGATCGGTGACCCGGCTCTGCGGAAAATTGTAGGTACGGATGCGTTCACTGCGATCGCCGCTGCCGACCTGGCCCTTGCGGTCGGCCGAGCGAATGTCGTCGCGGCGCTGGCGCTCGGCGTCGTACAGCCGGGCGCGCAGGATCTTCATCGCCTTGGCCTTGTTCTTGTGCTGGCTTTTCTCGTCCTGCTGGCTGACGACGGTATTGGTCGGGATGTGGGTGATGCGCACCGCCGAATCGGTGGTGTTGACCGATTGTCCGCCCGGGCCGGACGAGCGGAAGACATCGATCCGCAGGTCCTTCTCGTCGATCTTGATGTCGAATTCCTCGGCTTCCGGCAGCACCGCGACGGTCGCCGCCGACGTGTGGATACGGCCCGAGCCTTCGGTGGCCGGCACGCGCTGCACGCGGTGCACACCCGATTCGAACTTCAGGCGGGCGAATACGCTGCGGCCAGTCACGGTCGCGATGGCCTCCTTATAGCCACCGATGCCGGTATCGGAGAGCTCCATGATCTCGAACTTCCAGCCATGCTCGGCAGCGTAGCGCTGGTACATTCGAAAGAGGTCGGCCGCGAACAGGGCGGCCTCGTCTCCGCCTGTGCCGGCGCGGATTTCCAGGATGGCGTTCTTCTCGTCGGCCGCGTCCTTGGGCAGCAGCATGCGCTTCACGGTTCGCTCGAGTTCGGGCAAGCGCTTGCGCAGCGCCGCCGCCTCTTCCTCGGCGATCGCCTTCATGTCGGGATCGGCCGCCATCGCCTCGGCGTCCTTCAGTTCCTGTTCGGCCTTGTGCCATGCGTTCACCGCTTCGACGAGCGGGCCGAGATCGGCATACTCCTTCGATGCGGCGACGAACTTCTGCGAGTCGAGCGTGCCGGCGGAAAGGGCGGCCTGCAGTTCGGCGTGACGCGTCACGATCTGGTTGAGCTTGAGCAAGAGCGACACGGCGTTCAGCCCTTCAATGCACTGGCAAGCGTATCCAGCGCCACTTCGCGCTGCTCGCCGCTGTCGAAATCCTTGAGCTGCGCCACACCCCTGGCCAACTCGTCGTCGCCGATGATGATGGCGGCGCGCGCGTTGAGCTTGTTGGCCCGCTGCAGGCGCCGCTTCATGTTGCCACGGTAGTCCTGCTCGACGGTGATGCCCTGGCGGCGCAATGCCCGGGCGAGCCCGAGCGCCCTGGCCTCGGCGGCGGCGCCGAGCGGGGCGACCACGACCGGGCGCGGCAGAGCCGCGGGTTCGTTGCACAACATGACCAGGCGCTCAATTCCGCCCGCCCAGCCGATCCCTGCGGTAGGCGGTCCGCCCAGCTCCGCGATCAACCCGTCGTAACGGCCGCCCCCCAGAACGGTGCCTTGCGCGCCGATGTGCGTGGTGACGAACTCGAAAGCGGTGTGGGTGTAGTAGTCAAGCCCTCGCACCAGG
>RGPT01000253.1 GCA_010032545.1 Alphaproteobacteria bacterium | reverse complement strand
AGAACGTGTCCTGGTAGGTCATGTCGCCCAGGGCGATGATGCCATAGCGATGGCCCGACAGGTCCGGATGGTCGCGCTCGAGGGTTTCGGCCAGCGGCAGGATGTTGGTCGGGATGTCGCCCGCGCCGTGCGTGGCGCAGACCACCAGCAGCACGTCGTTGCCGAGGAAATCGGCGGCGGTGGCGGCGGTATCGCTGACGCCGACCGTGTGGCCGGCGCCGGTGAGTACGGGCTTCAGCGCGTCGGCCACCATCTGGGCATTGCCCGATTCGGTGCCGACTAGGATCAGGATACTGGCCATCACCCTTGCACATACGGGACCTCGTGCCGCCCTGCGACGCGACCGGTTGGCACGGGGTCGCGACGCGTGCCAGTCTGGCCGCCATGCAAGAAACGCCCGTGCTGGCCGCCCTTGACGGCGGCGTCCTCACCCTCACCCTCAACCGCCCGCAGCGGCTGAACGCCATGAGCCACCCGCTGATCGAGGCCATGATCCGCGAGTTCGACCGCGCGCGCGACGACCCCGCGGTGCGCTGCGTGCTGCTGACCGGCACGGGTCGCGGCTTCTGTGCCGGCGCCGACCTCGCGGGATCCGGCCCCGGCCTGGTCGGGCCCGACGGCAAGCCCGATGTCGGCATCGCCATGGACCGGCTGTTCAATCCCATGATCCGCGCCATACGGGCGCTGCCCAAGCCGGTGGTGGCCGCCGTCAACGGCGTCGCCGCCGGCGGCGGCGCCAATCTGGCGCTGGCCTGCGATATCGTGCTCGCGGCGCGCTCCGCCCGCTTCGACCAAGCGTTCGTGCGGATCTCATTGATCCCCGACCTGGGCGGCACCTGGTTCCTGCCGCACACCGTGGGCGACGCCCGCGCCCGGGCGCTCGCCATGCTGGGCACCTCGGTGCCGGCCGAGGAGGCCGAGCGCATGGGCATGGTCTGGCAGGTGGTCGACGATGCGGCCCTGATGGACGAGGCGGGCAAGATCGCCGTCAGGCTCGCGTCAGGTCCGACGCGCTCCTATGCCGCCATCAAGGATGCCATAAACCGCGCGGGCACCAACACCCTCGACCAGCAGCTCGACCTCGAGCGCGACGCCCAGCGCGAACTCGGTCGCAGCGAAGATTTCAAGGAAGGGGTCGCGGCGTTCCTTGCCAAGCGGCCGGCCAATTTCACGGGACGCTGACGCCATGACTTACGAGAAGATCCTGCTCGCGCGCGACAACGGCCTCGCCACGCTTACCTTCAATGCCCCCGACCGGCTGAACGCCGTCTCGCGCAAGATGATCGCCGAGATCAAGACCTGCTGGGAGGAGCTGGCGGCCGACGACACGGTGCGCGCCGTCCTGATCACCGGTGCGGGGCGAGGCTTTTGTGCCGGTGCCGACCTCGCCGATCCCGACCGCGCAGCGGGTGCCACCGCCGACTCGGGCGCTGCCCTCGACAAGTACTTCAATCCCGTGATCCGCCTCATGCGCACCATTCCCAAGCCCATCGTCGCGGCGGTGAACGGCGTGGCGGCGGGTGTCGGCATGAGCTTCGCGCTCGCATCGGATATTGCCATCGCGGGCAAGTCGGCGTCGTTCCTGCAAGCCTTCGCCCGCATCGGCCTGCTGCCCGACGGCGGCAGCACCTGGTTCCTGCCGCGCCTGGTGGGCGACCAGCGCGCCCGGGCGCTGGCCATGCTGGCACCGCAGATCCCGGCCGAGAAAGCCAAGGAGTGGGGCCTGATCTGGGACGTGGTCGACGATGCGGCGCTGATGACGACTGCCACGGAGATCGCGCGCAAGCTCGCGTCAGGGCCGACGCTGGCGCTGGCGCGCATCAAGGGCGCGCTCGCCCAGGCCGGCGGCAACGATCTGTCGACCCAGCTCGACGTCGAGCGCGACTACCAGCGCGAACTCGGCCGCAGCGACGATTTCCGGGAGGGCGTCGCGGCCTTCCTCGCCAAGCGCAAGCCCGACTTCAAGGGACGATAGGGGAGAAGACCATGACGACGCCGCACAAGGAAATCACCTCGGGGCTGTTGTTTCCCGAGGGACCCATCGCCATGCCCGACGGCTCGGTGATCCTCGTCGAGATCGCGCGCGAGACGCTGACGCGTGTGACGCCCGACGGCAAGCAGCACGTCGTGGCCAAGATGCCCGGCGGCCCCAACGGCGCCGCGATGGGCCCGGGCGGCAAGATCTTCGTCTGCAACAACGGCGGCTTCAACTGGATCAAGCGGCCCGACGGGCGGCTGTTTCCCGGCACCCAGCCCGCCAGCTACAAGGGCGGCTCGATTCAGGTGGTCGATCCTGCCACCGGCAAGGTCGAGACGCTTTACGATTCGTGCGACGGCCGCAAGCTGAACGGTCCCAACGACCTGGTGTTCGACAATACCGGCGGCTTCTGGTTCACCGACCTCGGCAAGACACGCGAGTACGACAACGATCGTGGTGCCGTCTACTACGCGCGGGCCGACGGCTCGAAGATCGAGCAGAAGGTCTTCCCGCTCGAGCGCCCCAATGGTTGCGGCCTGTCGCCGGACGAAAAGACGCTCTATGTCGTGGAGACGCCGACGGCGCGGTGCTGGGCCTTCGACCTCTCGGCGCCCGGCGTCATCAAGGACGCCAACGGCCCCTACCGCGGCGAGAAGGGCCGCGTGATCGCAGGGCTGGGCGGCTACCAGATGTTCGATTCCCTGGCCGTCGATTCGGCCGGCCACATCTGCGTCGCGACGCTGATCACTGGCGCCGTGTCGGACATCTCGCCCGACGGGAAGTCGGTGACGCAACACAAGCTGCCTGACCCGATGGTCACCAACGTCTGCTTCGGCGGCAAGGACTTGCGTACGGCGTTCGCCACGCTTTCGATGACCGGCAAGCTGGTAAGCTTCGAATGGCCGCGGCCCGGGCTGAAGCTCAACTACCTGAACAAGTAGACACGTCTACTTCATCCGGTCGATTGCCTGCCCGACTTCGGCCAAGGCGTCGGCGCAATCCTGAGGGTCGTCGGGAAGAAACTCCTCGCCATCCCAGTCGACGAGGCGGATCTGGTAGTCGACTCCGGGCGGCACGTCCGGAGCCTTGTCGTGGTAGGTCGCCCGGATGATGGGGAGAGCTTCGATCAGGTTCTGCGGCAGATATCGATTCATCAGTTCCTTCTGCCGTTCGCGTACTTCGATCGTCTCGCCAAGCCGCTGCAACGACGATACGTGGACCTTCTCCCACATCGGAACGGCGTGGCGATCGTAGCAACCGTTGTATTGCCGTCGGCGAAGCCCCCTGACCGGGTAGTTGCCGATCGAGCGCAACGTGAGCGGCATCAGCCGATAGAGTTTGTGACGCGTCTCGTGCTGTGCCGCCGTCGCCCACTTTCGGTCGGGACTCGGCCAATGTGCCGGATCGGCGGGAAAGCGCGGGAACTTCGACTTTACGCGCTTCAGCATCCAATCGAGGGTCACGTCGTCGAGCGAACGGGGATTGTCGCGATGTCGTTCGACTTCCGGAATGTAGCTGCCGCCGACATCCGAATGTACGCCCGGAAACCATACCTGCTCGGTACGGCTGAGGTATCTCTTGAACCGTGGTCGCCGCCACACCGCCGCCTCGAAAGGCTGACGATGCTCGTCGACGGCCAGTGCGTGAAGGTTGAGCTCGGTGATGGAGGAGAGCTCCACGTTGTGAAACTCATACTTGTCGCGGTTGAACAGCTTGAATTTCGCCAGCGGAATGCCGAGAGCGCCGACCGTATCGAAGACGCCCAGGCAGGAGATGCGGAAGGTATCGCGATGATGAACATAGGGCGTCAGCGCGGCGTACACGCCGGGAAGTCGTTCGTTCGGGGGCGTTCGATAGTACTTCCAGGCCGTCTCCTCGTTGACGGCCGTACAGTCCTCGCTTCGGAGCAGCCCGGCCGCGCCGATGAAACCGACGAGCGATCGTGCCGTGTAGGCGCCGCGGGAGAATCCGAAGACGAAGACCTCGCAGCCGGGCTGGTAATGGAACGACAGAAACCTGTAGGCGTTCCGGATCTTCTCCGGCATGCCGGAGCCGAATATTCCGCCCTTGAAGCGATCCCGCCACGACGTTCCGATCCCGCGTTCGTAGAAGACGATATTGGTGGTGCCGTCCAGGTCGTCGATCGAACTCGCAAGCTTCGTTGGGTCCTGTTGCGCGACCCTGTCGCCGTCCTTCCTGTCGCGCAGCGTCTCGGCGATGATGCGTTGCAGCCGGACGATGTTGGTGTCGGCGTGCCCGAAATCGCTGTCGTTCCAGGTCCCGTCGAGCAGCATGATGATCCGCTTGCCCGGCTTCTTTCCTTCCACCGTCGGCGCGTTGTCGGACATGGCCGTTCCCCCGATTGCCCGGAAACTAAGCCATTAATTGTGCGACCGCTCCACACTGCGCCCGCATACCTCGCGGTACATTTCAGCCCTTCGCCAGCGCCCGGACCTCGCGGCTGGCGACGATCCTGCCGTTCGCATAGGCCTCGTGGTTGGCGTCGACGTCGCCGAGCTTGTAGCGGTAGTTCACCATCATGGCGTAGGACTGCCTGAAGCCGTTGGCGCTGGTGTCGGCCAGCCAGTTCAGCCGCTCGATGACGGCGCCGTTGCCGAGATGAAAATGGGCCACGCGGTCGAGCGCGCGGCCCTTGGCGTCGGGCGTCGTGAGGTAGTGCGCCGCCAACCGGCACAGGATCGGCCGTAACGCCTTGTTGATCGCCGGCACTTCCCACCAGGTGGGCCGGTCGAGGAGCTTGCGGACCGCCACGGCACCCCGGGCGTCGCCGATCACCGGCACCAGCGAGGTGATTTCGGCAGACGTGAGCACGTCGTCGCCTTCGGTCTTCAGTCGCCCGTCGATGTGCTGGCGCAGGCCGGGAATCGGTGACAGCGTCGCGAATTCCTTGATCCTGGGCATCTCGTCGGCGAGCCGGTCGGCCACGCGCTTGATCAGGAAGTTGCCGAAGCTGATGCCGGCCAGGCCCTGCTGGCAGTTGGAGATCGAATAGAAGATCGCCGTGTTGGCCTCGCCCGGATCGCTTGTCTCGGCGCGCGCGTCGAGCAGGCTCTGGACGTTGCCCGCCAGACCCTGGACCAGCGCCACCTCGACGAAGATCAGCGGTTCCTCGGGCATGCGCGGGTGGAAGAAGGCGAAGCAGCGACGGTCGGAATCGAGCCGGTTCTTGAGGTCGCGCCAGGAGCGGATGGCATGCACGGCCTCGTAGGCCACGAGCTTTTCCAGGAGCGAGGCCGACGACTTCCAGTCGATCCGCACCAGGTCGAGGAAGCCCACGTCGAACCAGGCGCCAAGCAGGGGGCGAAGGTCCTCGCTGAGCGCCTTCGCCGCGGCATCGCTGCGGCCCAGTGCCAGCAACTCGGCGCGCAGGTCGACCACGAACTTCACCCCCTGCGGCACGCC
>RGPT01000252.1 GCA_010032545.1 Alphaproteobacteria bacterium | reverse complement strand
GCGCCGCATGCAGCGTGGCTCGGAGTCAGCGGCTTCGGATTGGCGGGCATATCCCGGGGCAAGCATGTGTCAGGAGAGAGCGACCTGATCGCCGAGGCGCTGCGACTGTCGCCGGTAGAACGCGTCGCGCGCCTGGCGGCCCATATGAAGAGGCACTACTTCCCCGAGCTTGCTGGCGAAAAGATCCACGAGATCCTGTCGCGCGCTGACGAGCCTTTCTGGTTGGAGTACCAACCGCGCCGCTTCGATCGCGAGTATTTGCAGGGATGGGTCCTCCAGGGATTGATCTCGTGGGAAGCAAGCGCCCGCAAACTGCCAAAGACGCCTGCGGAGGCAACCGCGGAGATCGCCAGCGCGGAAATCGACGCCACGCTCACCTGGATCGCCGCCGCGGATCAGCTCGCGCGTTCGCGCGGCGTCAAGTTCCTGGTTGCCCTCATCCCGGTCGGCACCGTCGATCCTGACTTCGTTGCCTATTGGCAGCCGTGGCCTCGCTACTACGCCTTCACATTACTGGCTGACGCCCGGCACAAGGCGATGGCGGCGGCCATGGCGCGAACCACCATTCCGTTCGTCGATCTGACGGCCGACCTTCAAGGCATAAAGGGGACTTACCGCAAGACCGACATGCACTGGACGGAAGCCGGACACGAGGTCGTCGCCGCGCGGCTCGCAGAAGAGATCGACAAGCTCCGCCGCTGAGATCGCTTTGACCCTCTGCGGTCCGTTGCATATGGTGCGCGCCGTGGCGAGGCGCCAAGACAACAATGACCGAAAACACCCCCACCTTCGCCAAGCTGTTGCTGCGGATTTTCCTGCCGTTCGCCCTGGCCTACTTCCTTTCGTACGTCTTCCGGGGCGTGAACGCGGTCATCTTCCCCTACCTTGAGCGCGATGTGGGGATCACGGCCGGCGATCTCGGCCTGCTCACCTCGGCCTTCTTCCTGTTTTTCGCCGGCTGTCAGCCAGTCCTGGGCGTCATGCTCGACCGCTACGGGCCGCGTCGCGTGCAGGCCATCCTGCTCGCCATGGCCGCGGTCGGCGCCGCGCTGTTCGGCCTCAGCCTCTCACTCGGCGAGCTGATCGTCGCGCGGGTGCTGATCGGCCTGGGCTTCGCCGGCGGGCTGATGGCCGCCATCAAGGCCATCACGCTTTGGTACCCGCCCGAGCGCTGGGGGCTTATCACCGGCTTCCATATGATGGCGGGCGGCCTGGGGTCGATGGCGGCGACGCTGCCGATCCAATGGTCGCTGTCGATCATCAGCTGGCAGGGCCTCTTCTTCTGGCTGGCTGGCCTCTGTCTTGTCACCTCGGCGATCCTGTTCACGGTCGTACCGGAGCGCAACTCGGGCGGCGCCAAGGGAACCTTGCGCGAACAGTTTCGTATCACCGGCGTCGTCCTGACCGACGGCTTTTTCTGGCGCATCCAGCCGCTGCTCATCTTCCAGCAGCTCGCCTTCATCGCCAGCATCACGCTGTGGATCGGTCCCTGGCTGCGCGACGTGGGCGGCATTGCCGACAAGGCAGCACGCGCCGACATCCAGCTCTACACCACCGCCATCATGACCCTGGGCTTCGCCCTGAGTGGCGTGATCGCCGGTTGGTTCCGGCGGGCGGGCGTCAGCGACTTCGCCTCTGCCACCTTGGTCAGCATGCTGTTCGCGCTGGTCTGTGCCTGGTTGGCCTTCCTGCCTACCTTCCAGCCCGTTCTGGCATGGCTGCTGTTCGGCTTTCTCGGCGCCTACCCCATCCAGTACATGCCGCTGCTCGCCCGCGCCTTCCCGTCCGACTATGCCGGCCGTGTCAGCACGAGTTGCAACCTTGTGGTCTTCAGCGTGATCTTCGCCGGGCAGTGGGCGATCGGCAAAGTGGTCGATCTGTGGCCTCGTACGACGACGGGCTACGCGCCCGACGGCTATGCCTGGTCGTTCGGCGCGCTGTTCATCCTTCAGGTGGCAGGGCTGGCGTGGATGCTGCTGTCGCGCGCGCATCCTCTGGCCGATGCACGGCCGGCGGCGGCAGATTGAGCGCCGCTACCAGGTCGCGTACTTCCTGGCGCGCGGCGACATGGCTCAAGGTGAGTGTCGGTCCGCCACCGCCACGCTTGAGGTCCAGCAGCGTGAGGCCGTTCAGGAACAGCTCCTTGTAGATCACGCGTTCGCTGAGGCCCGCCGCGATCCGAAAGCCAATGCGCTTGGCCAACGTCTCGATCACCGCCGCCATGTCGCGCTTGTTGCGAGCGGCGAGCGAGGACAGGCGATTGCGCATGACGATCCAGTCCACCGGCCGGCCGCCCTGCAGGGCGCGTACCTGACGCTGCTTCCAGACCGCCTCGGCATAGATCGACGGCCGCACGACCCTGAGCGTGTCGGGATCGATGCGGGCCAGCAGGTCGAGGTCGATGAAGCTGTCGTTCAGCGGTGTCAGCAGCGTGTCGGCCCGCGGCGCGGTTCTCGATATAGCGGCTGAGCGTGCCCTGGCGCGCATCGAGGTCGATCGTCGCCACTCGGGCGCCGTCGACCATCAGCGACACGGCGATATGGAGCGCGGTCGTCGATTTCCCCGATCCGCCCTTCTCATTGCCGATCACGAGTACGTGGGCCCGGCCCGGAGCCCGTGCCGTCTGCGTCTGGACGATGCTCGGGTTTGCTGCTGGCTGGAAACCGCGGGTCATGGCTGAGCGCGCGCCACCCCGTGGCGCTCATGCTTTTCCGGATAGCGAGGGGCGCGCTCGCTCATGATCAAGCGGCTTGCTCGCCGTCCTAATGAGCATGACCAAGAGCGCCACGGAGTGGTGCGCCCCCAGCAAAGAACACGACGGAAAATCACGCCAGTTTGCGGATCCAGACGGCGGTGTCGTGGAACACCGCGCCGCCGTTCGGCCAGCCCGGATCGGCCGAGGTCACGGCATTGATGCCGATGCCGGTCTCGAAGTTGCGGTTGGGCCAGATGCCTTCGACCACGACGACGCCCCTCTGCTGCCCGGCCTTGGCCTTGGTGTTGACGATCGTCTTGCCGCGCTCGTTGCCGATCTCCACGCGATCGCCGTCGGCGAGGCCCATGGTGGTGCAATCCTCGGGATTCATCATTGCCGTCGGCCGCACTTCGCGCTTCTGCGAACTCGGAGTCTCGGTGAAGGTCGAATTCAGGAACGTGCGCGCCGGCGCCGCGACCAACCGGAACGGCTTTTCGGCGGTTGCCTTGTCGATCACGTCGAAATGGTCGGGCAGAACCGGCATTTCCTTGCCGCGCGGGCCCCAGGCCGCCCAGTCGGGCTTGAAGCGGAACTTCTTGTCGGGCCAGGCGAAACCATCGAGGAAATGCGACGTCTCGAAGCCGAGGTGGAAATCCTGGCCACCCTTCTGCCAATTGGTCTCGGCATCCCACATTCCCGAGACCTTCAGCGTCTCGTCCATGATCTCCCAGGGCGTCATGTCGAAGCCGCGATGCTTCGCGCCCAGCCGCTTGGCGAGCTCCGAGACGACGAAGTGATTCTCCCGGCACTCGCCCGGCGCCTCGATCACGGCCTTTGTCACCTGGAAGAAGGTGTGGCCGCTGGCGGTATAGAAATCGTCGTGCTCGAGGAACATGGTGGCCGGGAGCACGATGTCGGCGTAGGCCGCCGTCTCGGTCATGAACTGCTCGTGCACGCAGGTGAAAAGATCTTCGCGCTTGAAGCCTTTGTGCACGAGGTCGAGTTCGGGGCAGACCATCGCCGGGTTGGTGTTCTGGATCAGCAGTCCGGTGACCGGCGGGCCGTTCTTCAAGGCTTCGCGGTTGCCGGTCAGAATCGACCCCAGACGCGACTGGTCGAGATCGCGGACCGCGGTGTCGACCACGTCGAGGCCTTCGATCAGCGTGCGATTGAGCGGATACATGCCGGTGTGGCCGTAGAGAGCTCCGCCACCCTTGTGCTGCCAGGCGCCGGTAACGGCCGGCAGGCAGGTCACCGCATGCATGTTGGCTGCACCATTGCGGCTGCGGCTGAACCCGTGATGGCAGCGGATGAAGGCGGCCTTGCTCTGCCCGAACAGCCGGGCGAAGGCCACGATCTCCTCCACCGCAAGGCCGGTGATCTTCGACGCCCACTCCGGCGGGCGTTCGGCGACATGGGCTGCCAATTCGTCCGGCGCGTCGGTGTAGCGGCGAAGGTAATCCCAGTCGGCATAGCCCTCCTTGAAGAGGACATGCATGACACCCACCGCCAGTGCGCCGTCGGTGCCAGGCCGCACGGCGAGGTGCATGTCGGCCTGCTCGGCGGTGCCCGTGCGGTACGGATCGACCACGACAAGCTTCGCCCCGCGCTTCTTGGCCTTCATGGCGTGGGTCATGACGTTGACCTGGGTGTTCACCGGGTTGCCGCCCCAGATCACCACCAGATCGGAATGCTCGTCGACCTCGCGCACGTCGGCACCGCGCTTGGCGCCGACACCGGCGATCCACCCGGTATCCGACAGTGTCACGCAAATAGTCGAAAAATAGCGTGAATACTTCATCGCATGGCGCAGGCGGTTGATGCCGTCGCGCTGCACCAGCCCCATCGTGCCGGCGTAGTAGTAGGGCCAGATCGTCTCGTTGCCGTGCTGGCGCGCCTTGGCGATGAACTGCTCGGCCACGATATCAAGCGCGTCGGTCCAGGAAATCTCGGCGAATTGCTTCGAACCCTTCGGCCCGACCCGGCGCAGTGGCTTCATCAGGCGGTCGGGATGATGGATTCGCTCGGCGTAGCGCGCGACCTTCTCGCAGATCACGCCGGCGGTGTAGTCGTTTCTATGCGAGCCGCGGACGCGGCCGATCGTTCGGGCGTCCAGTCTTTCGACATCCAGCGCGCAGGTACTGGTGCAATCGTGCGGACAGACCGACGGCACGGTGGTAACGCCCGGATCGCGGCTTTTCGATCGCGGGCCAGGAGAAAAGGCATGATCGTCGGGGGACATCTGGACGCTCCACGGGAACTGCCGCAGCATACAGCCGGCGCGCATCAAGACAAAGCGTGCCCAGGGAGAGCGTTTCAGCGTGGCTGAGGAGTCCATAACTGTCGGCGGCATTCGCCGCGCGACGCCCGCCGATGCCGCCGCGATTGCGACCTTCGCGCCGGCGGTGCCTCCCCCGGCGTTGTCGGAGGATCGCGCGACGTTCGTGATCGACGGCAAAGCCGGCCCGTTCGCCGTCATCGCGCTCGCCCAGCACCGCGACCATCTGCAGATCGAGCATCTCGTCGTCGGCGTCCCGGGAACGCCCAGCCATGCCCGAACGCTCGTCGCGTTCGCCGAGGCCGCGGCGCGGGCCGTCGATGTCCGCACGGTTCGGCTGCCCCAGGGCGCGGTGCCGGAGGCTTTCGCGACCGCACTGGGATTCGCCGGCGGCGCCAAGACAATTTCGACCGGTGCGCTCGCGCGCGCGCGCGAG
>RGPT01000251.1 GCA_010032545.1 Alphaproteobacteria bacterium | reverse complement strand
TTCGCCCTGGCGGTGTGGTTTCTGCGCGTGCTGGAGGCGCTGCTGATCGCCCAGCAGTTCACGCACCGCTCGACCGAGCTCGACGACCAGTAAGGAACAGAGATGATCAGGTTGCGCCCGGCCCTGTGGCCAACACTCATTTCGCTGCCGATCCTGGTGCTCTCGCTCTCGCTGGGCGTCTGGCAGATGGAGCGCCGTGAATGGAAGCGCGACATACTCGATCGCCTCACCACGAACCAGGCGGCGGCGCCGATGCCGCTCGACGATCTGCTGCGCGGCGATCCGTTGCGCCATGAGTACGGTCGGGTGAAGATCGCCGGGTCGTTCGTTCACGACAAGGAATTCCATCTCGCCGCCCGCAGCCTCAAGAACAAGGTCGGGCTTCAGCTCGTGACGCCCTTCAAGACGGATGATGGAAAGATTCTGCTGTTCAATCGCGGCTGGATCCCCTCGGAGAAGAAGGAGCCGGCGAAACGGGCCGAAGGGCAGGGTACCGGCCGGGTCGAACTCACAGGCATCGTCCGCCGCAACCAGGAGCGGCGGCAGTTCGCGCCGGAAAACGTGCCGGACAAGAATGTCTGGTTTCATGTCGACGTGCCCCTCATGCGCCGGCTCGCGGGTGCGCCGCCCGACCCCAAGCTCGATGCCTTCTTCCTCGACGCCGATGCCGCGCCCAATCCAGGCGGCGTGCCGATCGGCGGCCAGACGCGTCTCGACATTCCCAACGACCATCTGAAGTACGCCATCACCTGGTTCCTGATGGTGCTGGCGCTGGCCGGCGTCTATCTCGCCTACCATTGGGAGAACGGACGGCTGGAGATCGCCGGACGGACAAAGAAGAAACCATGACCGCGAACGATCCCTATGCGGAGCTCGAGCGGCGCTTCGCCCGCATGAGCGCGGTCAACCGTGCCGGCGCGATCCTGAACTGGGATCGCTCGACCATGATGCCCGACGGTGCCAGCGAAGACCGCGCCGACCAGTTGGCGACGCTGGTTGTCATCGCCCATGAGATCATCTCTGCACCAGACATGCCCGAACTCCTGTCGCGGGCAGAGGAAAGGAAGGGTGCGCTCGACCCCTGGCGGGCCGCCAACCTGCGCGAGATGCGCCGCAGCTGGGTGCACGAAAGCGCATTGCCCGGTGATCTTGTCGAGGCCCGTTCTCGCGCCTGCAATGCCTGCGAACATGCCTGGCGGACGGCCAAGCAGAACGCCGACTTCAAGTCGCTGCTGCCGACGCTCACCGAAGTTCTCACCATCATGCGCCGCGTCGGCGAGGCCAAGGCTGCCGCCCTGGGTACCTCGCTCTATGATGCGCTGCTCGACGAATTCGAGCCGGGCGGCCGCTCGGCGCGGATCGATGTCCTCTTTGCCGACCTCGGGTCTTTCCTGCCCGACCTGCTCGGGCGGGTGATCGAGCGCCAGAAGAGCCTTCCCGCGATCATTCCGCTCGATGGCCCGTTCCCGGTCGACGCACAGCGCCGATTGGGCGAAGAAATGTCGCGCCGTCTGGGTTTCGACTTCAGGCATGGACGACTTGACGTCTCCGCCCATCCGTTCACCGGCGGCACCGCTGACGACGTGCGCATCACCACGCGCTACGACGAGACTGATTTCGCCCGTTCCCTGATGGGCGTTCTGCATGAGACCGGGCATGGGCTCTATGAGGCCGGCCTGCCGCGCGAGTGGCGGCGTCAGCCGGTCGGCAATGCGCGCGGCATGGTGCTGCACGAAAGCCAGTCGCTGCTGATGGAAATGCAGGCCTGCCGCAGCGACGCATTCGTCGCATTTGCCGCACCGCGCATGCGAGCGGCTTTCGGCAAGGACGGTCCCGCCTGGACCGAAGCCAACATCCACCGCCTCTACACCAGGGTCGAGCCGGGCTTCATCCGGGTCGATGCGGACGAGGTCACCTATCCGCTGCACGTCATGCTGCGCTACCGGCTCGAGCGCGCGATGCTGGCGGGCGACTTGGCCCTGGCCGACCTGCCGGGTGCGTGGAACGACGGCATGCGGGGATTGCTGGGCGTGGCGCCGCCCGACGATGCTCTGGGTTGCCTTCAGGACATCCATTGGCCGGACGGCGGTTGGGGCTATTTCCCGACCTACACCCCGGGCGCGATCGCGGCGGCGCAGCTCTTCGCCGCTGCCCGCCAGGCGGTGCCGGGCCTGCTGGAAGCCATCGGCAAGGGTGATTTCGCGCCGCTGCTGGGGTGGTTGCGAGCCAATGTACACAGCAAGGGCTCGATTGCCGGGACCGACGAGATCCTGACGGCCGCCACCGGCGCCGGCCTGGGCGTTGCCGCCTTCAAGGCACATCTGGAAAGCCGCTACCTCTCGGCGTAAGAGAGACCCATGCTCGACCTACGCCCCAACTGCGAATGCTGCGACAAGGACCTGCCCAACGGCGCGTCCGGTGCCCTGATCTGCACCTTCGAGTGCACGTTCTGCGTGGACTGCGCACGAACTCGTCTGGGCGGTCTCTGCCCGAACTGCGGCGGCGATCTGGTCAAACGTCCGACCCGGCCCGAGAAAATGCTGGCCAAATATCCAGCCTCGACCAAGCGTATCCGCAAGGACCACGAGGCCTGCCGGCAAGTGGCATAACCTCACCTGGCGTGAAGGCCGCGTCATCGGAGTTTCATTTGCGTTACATCAGCACCCGCCACGGCTCGCAGGGGCAACCCGCGCCGCTCGGCTTCGAGGACATCATGCTCGCCGGCCTCGCCCGCGACGGAGGTCTCTATCTGCCGGCCGGATGGCCGCAGTTCTCCAGGGCCGAGATCGCCGGGATGCAAGGCCTGTCGTATGTCGATCTTGCCTTTCGCATCATGCGGCCCTTCGTCGGCGACACTTTCGACGAGGTGACCTTCCATCGCCTGATCGCCGAGGCCTACGCCACGTTCGAGACTCCTGATGTGGCACCCGTGAAGCCACTGGGCGATTCCGGGCTGCACCTGATGGAGCTCTTTCACGGCCCGACGCTCGCGTTCAAGGACGTGGCGCTGCAGCTCCTCGGCCGCATGCTCGATCACACGCTCACCGCCAGGAACGGGCATGCCACTATCGTCGGCGCCACCTCGGGCGACACCGGCTCGGCGGCCATCGAGGCGGTGCGCGATCGCAAGACGATCGACATCTTCATGCTCTTCCCGCGTGGCCGGGTGAGCGAGGTCCAGCGCCGGCAGATGACCACGGTGCTGGCGCCCAACGTGCACAACATCGCCGTCGAGGGCACGTTCGACGATTGCCAGGATCTCGCCAAGGCCTGCTTCAACGACCTCGCCTTCCGCGACCGCCATGCGCTCACGGCGGTAAACTCGATCAACTTTGCCCGCGTGATGGCGCAGATCGTCTATTTTTTCTGGGCCGCCCTGAAGCTCGGCGCGCCCGGCCGACCCGTGGCCTTCACCGTGCCCAGCGGCAATTTCGGCAACGTTTACGCGGGCTACGCCGCGAGGCAGATGGGCCTGCCGATCTCCCACTTCGTCGTCGGGGCCAACAGCAACGACATCCTGGCCCGCTTCTTCGAGTCCGGGGTGATGACCATGTCGGAGGTCGTGCCGACGTTCAGCCCAAGCATGGACATCCAGGTGTCGAGCAATTTCGAGCGCCTGCTGTTCGACCTCTACGACCGCAACGGCAAGACCCTGGCCGACGCCATGACGGCCTTCCGCAGCACCGGTACGCTCAAGGTGGGCGCCAACGCGCTCGCAGGCGTGCGGCAGCTCTTCGACGCCGGCCGCGTCGACGATCCCGGCACGCTGGCGGCGATCGCCGACTGCCGCCGCCGCTTCGGCGAGACCATCGATCCACATACCGCGGTGGGCTTTGCGGTGGCCCAGCAGCATCGCCGCGACGCCTCGATCCCGATGGTTGTCCTGGCTACCGCGCATCCCGCCAAGTTTCCGGATGCGGTGGAGAAGGCGATCGGCGAACGGCCGAAGCTCCCGGCCAGGCTCGGCGACCTCATGGAGCGCACTGAACGTCTCGATGGACTGGCCAACGACGTGGAGGCACTCAAGGCGATGATCGACGAACGGCGAGCAATGTCACAAACCCCTGTTCGTGCGAAGGTGCGGTCATGAGCGACGTCAAGGTCACGACCCTCGACAACGGACTGCGCATCGCCGTCGACGAGATGCCGGAAGTCGAGTCGGCCTCGCTCGGGATTTGGGTTGCCTGCGGGACGCGGCACGAAAGTGCCGAGTTGAACGGCATGGCGCACATGCTCGAGCACATGGCCTTCAAGGGCACCAGAAAGCGCAGTGCGCGCGCCATCGCCGAGGAAATCGAGAATGTCGGCGGCAGTCTCAATGCCTATACCGGGCGCGAGACGACCGCCTACCATGCCTCGGTCCTCAAGGAGGACGTGGCGCTCGGCATCGAGATGATTTCCGATATCCTGCGCAATTCGGTGTTCGACCCCGACGAACTGCAGCGTGAGCGCGGCGTCATCCTGCAGGAGATCGGTCAGGCGCTCGACACCCCGGACGATCTGATCTTCGACCAGTTCCAGGAGACCGCGCTGCCTGGCCAGCCGCTTGGCCGGCCGGTTCTGGGCACGGCCGAGTCGGTCGAGGCGATCGGCCGCGACGATCTCTTCGCCTATCTTGCCCGCCACTACACCGCGTCCAACATGGTGCTGTCGGCGGCCGGCCGGGTCGAGCACGACCGCATCGTCGATCTTGCCGAGAAGCATTTCGGTTCGGTTCCGCGCACGCCCGCCAACGCCATTGCCCCTGCGCCGCTGCGCTACGTCGGCGGCGACGGTCGCGAGACCCGCGTGCTCGAGCAGGCGCACCTTGTTCTGGGTTGCGAGGGCATCGGCTATCGCGACCCCGACTATTTCGCGCTCGCCATCTACTCGACCCTGTTCGGCGGCGGCATGTCCTCGCGCCTGTTCCAGCGCATCCGCGAGGAGCGGGGGCTGGTCTACGGCATTCATTGCTTCAACACGGCATACGCCGACGGCGGCTTGTTCGGCATCTATGCCGGCACCGGCGAGGACGACCTCGCCGAACTGGTGCCGGCGGTGTGCGAGGAGTTCGTCGGCGTCGCCGATACGGTGCATGAGCAGGAATTGATTCGCGCCCGCAACCAGATCAAGGCCGGCACGCTGATGGCCCTGGAATCGAGCGGCGCGCGCTGCGAACAGGCGGCGCGCCACCTGATCGTGCATGGCCGGACCATTCCCTATGCCGAGATCGTGGCCCGTATCGAGGCTGTGGACCAGGACGCGGTGCGTCGCGTCGCCCGCCGTCTTTTGAAGGGTGAACTGACCTTGGCCGCCCTCGGCCCGATCGACGGCCTCGAAGAGCTCGACAAGATCGCTGCCCGTCTCGCAGCTTAGCTCGCGAGCGCTACCGGAGTTGAGCGCTCCGACGCCCTAATGCCGTTCACCACCGCGGGCAGGGGCGGCGGGGA
>RGPT01000026.1 GCA_010032545.1 Alphaproteobacteria bacterium | reverse complement strand
CAGCTTGCGGTTCGGGTTGAGGGCATGAAGGCGCGGGTCGACGACCTTCATGTTCTCGAAGCCGATTTTTACCTGCTCGTAGGGAAGACCGAGCTCCTCGAGCATCCACAAATTGCGGAACGCACGGGACTGGGCGATGCCATAGAGCTTGAGCATGAGTTCGCCTGTCAGACCATCCCGAGCGCGTGCTTGTAGACGTCGAGCAGCGTCTCCTGCTCGGCGCGGTCGGCGGCATCCATCTGGCGCAGCGACACCACCTTGCGCATGGTCTTGACGTCGTAGCCGACGCCTTTCGCTTCCGAGTAGACGTCCTTGATGTCGCCGCCGATTGCCTTGCGCTCCTCCTCGAGCTTCTCGATCCGCTCGACGAAGCTCTTCAGGCGGTCGGCCGAAATCGGCCCGGCCTTGGTCTTCTTGGAAACGGCGCTTCCGTCCGGCATGTCCTCAACTCCCAGGGGTCCAGTCCGGCGGACCATAGGAGGGCAGGCCGGGTCGCCTCAATGACGCTCTTGCGATGAAAGACGGGGATAACGGGGACCGTCCGCGCGGACTTCAGCCGTGCTTGTGCTGGGCCTTGTCGAAGGCCTTCTTCTGGTCGCCCGAGGCCTCTTTCTGGTGCTTGGCCTTCCAGTCGTCGTAGGGCATGCCATAGACGATCTCGCGGGCCTTCGGATCGGCAATCTCGATGCCCTGCTTGCCGGCTTCCTCGCGATACCAGCGCGACAGGCAGTTGCGGCAAAAACCCGCCAGATTCATCAGGTCGATGTTCTGAACGTCGGTACGCTCCTGCAGGTGCGCGACCAGGCGTCGGAAGGCGGCGGCTTCGAGGTCGGTGCGGGTCTTGTCGTCCATGGCAATCTCCCAAGGCGTTGGAGCCCTGCTTGCGGATATAGGCTCAGCCCAAGGCTGCCGCAACGGCGGCCCGAATGGCCGGCGCCAGCCGCCGGCCCCAGGTGCGCGCCGTGTCGGGCGTGTCGATCAGGTCCTGGCGCACTTCCAGCGAACAATGCGGCAGGCGGCGCGGTCGGGCATGGGCATTCAGCGTGTATTCGTAGGATGCGCGCGCCGAATAGGGCTCGTTGTCGCCCACCACAAGCGTCCTGTCGCGCCGCAGTTCGGCGAGCAGCGGGTCGGGCAGCCGCGCATCGTCGTTCCACAGCACCCCGACATGCCACGGCCGCTGGAAGCCGTTCATCTCGGGCGTAAAGCTGTGCACCACCAACAAGGCAATCGCCTGCCCGCCCGCAGTCATCCGGTCCAGGTGGCGGTCGACCTCGCGATGGTACGGCCAGAAACAGGCCGCGGCGCGAGCATCGACCTCGGCCTTGGAGAGGCCGTGGTTTGCAGGCACCGAGGTGCCGTCGCTGATCTCCGGGATCGATCCCTCGCCGCCCGGCCAGCGGTTGCAGTCGATCGCCAGCCGCGAATAGCCCGAGGACACCAGCGGCGCGTCGAGCGCCAGGGCGAGTGCGGCGCTGGCCGCAGCCAGCCCTGCCACATGTCTTGCCCCCTACATCGCCAAGCTCGCACCGCCGAAAGGACGGACGATCGTGATCGGCGCCGGCAAGGCGAGCGCGGCGATGGCCCGCGCGGTCGAGGACCAGTGGCCGCATCCGCTCGAAGGCCTCGTCGTCACCCGCTACGGCTATGGTGAAGCCTGCAAGCGCATCGAAATTGTCGAGGCCGCCCATCCCGTGCCTGACGAGAAGGGTCGCGCCGCCGCCGGTCGCATCCTCGAGAAGGTGAAAGGTCTCACGGCCGACGATCTGGTGCTCTGTCTCGTCTCGGGCGGCGCCTCCTCGCTGCTGGCGCTCCCCGCCCCCGGTCTGTCGCTGGCCGACAAGCAGGAGGTCAACCGCGCATTGCTGAAGTCGGGCGCCAACATCGGCGAGATGAACACGGTGCGGAAACATCTCTCGGCCATCAAGGGCGGGAGGCTCGCCATCGCGGCACAGCCCGCGCGCGTGCTGTCGTGGCTGATCTCCGACGTCCCCAACGACGATCCCGGCGTGATCGGCTCGGGGCCCACGGTGGCCGACCGCACCACCTTCGCCGAGGCACTGGTGGTGCTCGAGAAATACCGCATCGCTCCGCCTGCGGCGGTGCGCGAACATCTTGAAGCAGGCACCACGGGCAAGATCGAGGAGACGCCCAAGCCAGCCGACCTCAGGCTGAAGCGCGTCGAGACGATCATTGTTGGCACCCCCAAGCGCTCGCTCGAGGCGGCTGCGGCGGTCGCCCGTTCGCGCGGCTACGTGGTCGTGATGCTGGGCGACAATCTCGAGGGTGAAGCCCGCGAACTGGGCGCCGCCCATGCCCGCCGCGCCCTCGATCTCGTGGCCCGCGTCACCAAGCCCACGGTGATCCTGTCCGGCGGCGAGACGACGGTGACGGTGCGCGGCAAGGGCCGCGGCGGCCGCAACGTCGAATATCTCCTCGGCAAGGCGATCGAGGCGAATGGTGCGCCGCAGATCTGGGGGCTGGCTGCCGATACCGACGGCGTCGACGGCGCCGAGGAGATCGCAGGCGCCATCTTCACGCCCGACTCTCTGGCGCGCGCCCTGGCCATGGGCCACGATCCGAAGGCCATGCTGCACGACAACGACGGCCACAACTTCTTCGAGAGCCTCGGCGACAGCCTGATCACGGGGCCAACCCGAACCAACGTCAACGATTTCCGCGCAACCTTGATCGTGCCAAACAGATGACGACTTATTCGGGCTCGTGTCACTGCGGTGCTCTCGCTGTCGCGTTCGAATCGGAGCGCGCGCCGGCAGACTGGCGGGTCGGGCGCTGCGATTGCACCTTCTGCCGTAGCCATGGTGCACGCACCACGGGCGACCGTCGTGGAGCCGTCACCTTCCGATGTCAGCCGGGCGCCCTGTCGCGTTACCGCTTCGGGCTGGGTATCACCGACTACCTTATCTGCAGCCGCTGCGGCACCTATGTCGGCGCCGTCATGGCGGATGAAGGGCGCACTATTGGCATCGTCAACGTCAACGCACTTGCCATCCGGGATACGTTCGACCCAGCGCCGCCACTCCAACACTACGAAGGCGAGGACGAGGCCGGCCGCCGCAGCCGCCGCCGAAAGTTCTGGATGAAGGCGACCGTGATCGCCTAACGTCCTGCCATGGCAATTCTCGGAGTGATCGCCGACGATTTTACCGGCGCTACGGACATCGCGGGCATGCTGGTCAAGGGCGGCATGCGCACGATCCAGACGATTGGCGTGCCGCCGAAGGGGACGATTCCCGGCGATGTCGATGCCGTCGTCGTCGCGCTCAAGACGCGGTCGATCCCGGCCAGCCCGGCAATCCAGCAGTCGCTCGAGGCGTTGAAGGCCCTGCAAGCGGCGGGCTGCGTCCGCTTCTTCTTCAAATACTGCTCGACTTTCGACTCGACGGACGCCGGCAACATCGGCCCAGTCGGAGACGCGCTTCTCGATGCGCTTGAGGCCAGGCAGGCGATCTATTGCCCCGCCTTCCCGGTAAACGGCCGCACCATCTTCTTCGGTCATCTGTTCGTGGGCAATGTTCTGCTGTCCGACTCGCACATGCGGCACCATCCGCTGACGCCGATGACCGACGCCAGCCTGGTGCGCGTGCTGGCGCGCCAGACGAAGCACAAGGTGGGACTGGTTGCCCTGAAAGAGGTGCAGTCCGGTGCCGCTGTGCTGCGCGCCGCGCTTGACAGGCTCGGCGCCGAGAATGTGCGTCATGTCGTGGTCGATGCCGTGGCCGATACCGATCTTGGAATCATCGGCGAGGCGATCGGCGACGACGTTCTGGTCACCGGCGGCTCGGGCGTCGCGCTCGGCCTGCCGGCCGCCTATCGCCGTCGCGGATTGCTCGCACACAAGGCCAATGCCGATGCCCTGCCGAATGTCTCGGGCGGCTCGGCAGTCCTGGCCGGCTCCTGCTCGGCCGCAACACTCGGCCAGATCGCCGCATTCAAGGGTCCGCAGCTGGCGCTCGACACGGACGCGATCTGCCGCGGTGAGCCGGTTGGCGAGAAAGCACTGGTGTGGGCCAAGAGCAAACTGGGAAACGGCCCGATCCTCCTTTTCGCCAGCGACAAACCGGAGGTCGTGAAGACGTTGCAAGCAAAGTACGGCGTCGAGAAATCGAGCCAGGCGATCGAGAGGACGATGGCGTCGCTGGCACGGGGATTGGTCGCTGCAGGCGTTGGCCGCCTCGTCGTTGCCGGCGGCGAGACCTCGGGCGCCGTCGTCGGCGCCCTCGACGTGACGGCCTTGCGCATCGGCCCCGAGATCGATCCCGGCGTGCCGTGGACTGCATCGGTCGGAACAAAGCCGCTCCTGCTCGCGCTGAAATCTGGAAACTTTGGCGCGCCGGATTTCTTCACCAAAGCCTTCGAGAAGCTATGAGCACCCAGGAGTCCAAGGCCCGGGACGATATCTGCGCGCTCGGCGCCAAGCTCGCGGCGCGGGGCCTCTGCCCCGGCACGTCGGGCAACATCAGCCTGCGCATAGACGACGGCTGGCTTATGAGTCCGACCAATTCGTCGCTGGGCGAACTCAATCCCGAGCAGCTCTCCAAGCTCGATCTCTCGGGCAAGCATGTCGCGGGCGATCCTCCGACCAAAGAAGCACTGCTGCACCGCTCGGTCTACGACGTGCGCCCCAAGGACCGCGCCATCGTGCATCTGCATTGCACCCATGCCGTGGCGATCTCCTGCCTCGACCCGTCCTGCCACCACAATGCCGGGAGCACGTTGCCTCCCATCACGCCCTACTTCGTGATGAGAGTAGGCAAGCTGCCGCTGGTGCCCTACTTCAAGCCGGGCGACCCCAAGCTCGCGGACGCGATCCGCGACTACGCCAAGGGCCATCGTGCCGTGCTGCTGGCCAACCATGGGCCGGTGGTCGCCGGGACCTCGCTGTCGGCTGCCGCCGCGTCGATCGAGGAACTGGAAGAAACGGCCAAGCTCCATCTGCTGCTGCAAGGCCTCAAGACGCGCACCCTATCCGACCTCCAGGTGCGCGAAGTTGAAGAAGCTTTCCCCTCCTGACGGGACAACAATCATGCCCAAGCTCGCCGCCAACCTGTCGTGGATCTACCAGGAAGTGCCATTCCTGCAGCGTTTCGGCGCCGCCGCCGCGCACGGCTTCAGGGCGGTGGAGATCCTTTTCCCCTACGAAGCGCCCGCGGCCGATATCGCGGTCGAGCTCAAGAAACACAAGCTTACCCAGGCGTTGTTCAACCTGCCGCCGGGCGACTGGAGCAAGGGCGAGCGCGGGCTCGCGGCCCTGCCCGGCCGCGAGGTCGAATTTTCCGCCGCGCTCGAAAAGGCCCTCGACTATGCCAAGGTCCTGGAATGCCGAACCCTGCACGTCATGTCGGGCATGATCGCTCAAGGGGCCGACACCGAGGGCATGCACCGTGCTTTCGTCTCGAACCTCAAGAAGGTCTGCGATCGCACGGCCAAGAGCGGCCTGACGATCGTGCTCGAGCCCATCAATCACCGTGACATTCCGGGCTATTTCACCAACACCACCGATCAGGTGAAGCAGATCATCGAGGAAGTGGGCGCGCCGCACCTAAAGTTGCAGCTCGATCTCTATCATATGCAGGTGACCGAAGGTGACCTGCAGAAGCGAATGGAGCGACTGTTCCCGATCACTGCCCACGTTCAGATCGCGGGCAATCCGGATCGGAACGAACCCGACATCGGCGAGGCAAACCATCTCTACCTGCTCGATGTACTCGACCGGCTGGGCTACCAGGGCTACGTCGGCCTGGAGTACAAGCCCAAGACCACGACCGGCGCCGGACTCGGCTGGGCCGCCAAGTACGGCATCAAGGCCTGATCGATGGCGGACAAGAACACGCCTGTCATAGCCTTCGTCGGCCTGGGTTCGATGGGCCTCGGCATGGCGAAGAACCTTCTCAAGCACGGCCACAAGGTGATCGGAGTCGATCCCAGCGCTGTGGCACGTGAGGCCTTTGCAACGGCCGGCGGGACGACGGCCGCCACTCCCGCTGACGCCGCAACGAGCGCCGATGTCGTTGTCGTGGCCGTCGTCAACGCGCAACAGGTCGAGACAGTGCTCTTTGGCGACGGCGGCGCCGTGGCGGCATTGCGCAAGGGCGGCCTCGTCATTCAGTGCGCCACCATTCCCCCCGCCTTCGCAAAGTCGTTGGGCGATCGGCTGGCCGCGAGCGGCCATCAGCTGCTCGACGCGCCGATGTCCGGCGGTCGTGCCCGTGCCGAGTCGGGCGAGCTCACCTTCATGGCCTCCGGCGCACCGCAGGCCTTCGCGGCCGCCGAGTCGATCCTTTCGGCGACGTCGGCGAAAGTCTTTCGCTTGGGCGATGCCGCCGGCATCGGCTCTCTGGTGAAGACGGTGAACCAGCTTCTGGCCGGCGTGCACATCGCCACCGCGGCAGAAGCCATGGCGCTCGCTGCCAAGGCCGGCGCCGACACCCGCGCCGTTTACGAGGTGATTTCGGCCAGCGCCGGCAATTCCTGGATGTTCGGCAATCGCGTGCCGCACATGCTCGACGACGATTTCTCACCGCTCTCGGCAGTCGAAATCTTCGTAAAGGACCTGGGGCTGGTCCTGAACACCGGCCAAGAGCATCGCCTTCCCCTGCCCATGGCGGCCGCGGCCCACCAGCTTTTCCTTGCGGCGGCGGGCGCCGGTTGGGGCCGGCTGGATGACGCCGCCGTGGTAAAGGTCTACGAGCAGGCAGGTGACTTCAAAGTGTCGTCACCCAGGAAGTAGGCTGGACCCGATGCGTCGTCAGCGTTTCACCAAGATCGTCGCCACGTTGGGACCCGCCAGCTCGACGCCCGAACGCCTGCGTGCACTCTTCGAGGCTGGAGCCGACGTCTTCCGGCTCAACTTCAGCCATGGCGCACCGGAGGATCACCGGCAACGAGTCAGCCAGATCCGTGCGATGGAGAAGAAATACAATCATCCCGTGGCCATCCTGATGGACCTGCAAGGCCCCAAGCTGCGCCTGGGGGTGATTGGCAAGCAGCCGATGGATCTCAAGAAAGGCCAGAAGCTGCGCTTCGACATGGATCCGAAGCCTGCCACGGCCAAGCGCGTGCCTTTGCTGCATCCCGAGATATTCGCGGCCGCCAAGCCGGGCGGGTTGCTGCTGATCGACGATGGCAAGGTGCGGCTCAGGATCGTTTCCCACGCCGACGACACAATCGACGCCGAGGTCGAGGTCGCGGGCCAGATCAGCGACCGCAAGGGGGTGAACCTGCCTAATCTCGTGCTGCCGATGTCGCCCATGACGCCGAAGGACCACAAGGACCTCGCTTTCGGCCTGTCGCTCGGCGTCGACTGGGTGGCCCTCTCATTCGTGCAGCACGCCCACGACATTGCCGAGCTCAAGAAGCTGGTCGCAGGGCGCGCCGCGGTGATGGCCAAGCTCGAGAAGCCAGCCGCCATCGATCACCTGGACGAGATCATCGAGCAGAGCGACGGCATTATGGTAGCGCGCGGCGACCTTGGCGTGGAGATGCCGCCCGAGGCCGTGCCGCCCCTGCAGAAACGAATCCTTGCCGCCTGCCGCGTGGCCGGAAAGCCCGCGATCGTGGCGACCCAGATGCTGGACTCGATGGTCCATTCACCGACACCGACACGGGCCGAGGCCTCCGATGTCGCCACCGCGGTCTACGACGGCACCGACGCGGTCATGCTCTCCGCCGAATCGGCCTCGGGCGACTATCCGATCGAGGCGGTCACCATCATGGACCGCATCATCCGCGCGGCCGAAGGCGACCCGCTGTACCGTCGTCTGATGGATGCGAGCCGGCACGAGCCCGAGGCCACGACCGCCGATGCGATCAGCGCCGCCGCGCGGCAATGCGCGCACACGCTGTCGGCAGCCGCCATCGTCACCTACACCAACACCGGCTCGACGACGCTCCGCGCCGCCCGCGAACGGCCGGACGTACGCATCCTCTGCCTGACGCCCAACCCCAACACGGCGCGCCGCATGACGCTCACCTGGGGCGTTCATCCGGTTCACGCAGAAGACGCGCATAATTTTGCCGACATGGTCCAGCGCGCCGTGCGCGTGGCACGCAAGGAAGAGCTCGCCAAGGAAGGCGAGCGCCTGGTGATCACTGCCGGCGTTCCCTTCGGCACCCCGGGCGCCACCAACATCCTGCGCATCGCCTACGTCTGACGTCTCTCGGGGATGGCGAGGGCGCTCGTTCCGTAATCTCTCGTGAAGACCCAACGAGAGGTTGCCATGCTCCGTCGCTCTTTTGCCTTACTCCTGCTTGCCGCCAGCCCGGCTCTGGCCCAACCCAGCAACACGACCAGCAACGCAGAACAGAGCCGTCCGACCCGCAGCGAACCTCCATTCAACCTGATCGCCCAGGACCTTGGCATTCCCGCCGACCGCGTGCGCGAGGCCTTCCACAAGGTCGGCCCGCCGACGAAGACAGATCAACCTCCCACCGAAGCGCAGATCAAGGCGCACGCTCAGGCGCTCGCGTCCGCCATGAACGTTTCGCCCGACAAGCTCATGGTGGTTCTGGAGAAGTACAGGCCAGGTCCTCCTTCCGGCCAGGGCGCTGGCTCCAGGAGCAAGTCTTGAAAACCCGCTCCCGACGCCGGCTCTCTTTGGCCTGGACCGACCTCCTGGTCATTGCCGCTACCGTCCTGACCTTCGCCGCAGTCGTGAGCGCCGCTGTCGGGCGAGGTTAGGTCATCTCAGCCTTTGCCCGGGCCGAAGTGGCGATAGACCAGATCGCCTTCATCCTGCGTCGGCGCCGCTGGATCGAGCGACGCCCCCAACCGCTCGGCGACGGAGACCGAACGGGAATTGCCGGGACCGATGTAGCTGACGAGCGTCGGCAGACCCAAAGTCCCGAAAGCCCAGTCGCGCAATGCGCGAGCAGCCTCGGTCGCGTAACCATGGCCTTCAAAGCCCTCGTAGAGCTGCCATCCCAACTCCTTCTCAGGAAAGCGCGGCCCGTCGTTGATCTCGACCAACCCCAAACATTGATGCGTTGACCTGAGATCGATCATCAGGGCGCCATGACCAAAGAAGCGCCACAGAGCGACGCCGTGGCAGAAGACGCCCCAGGCGGCGGGTGTTTCGATGGGACCGCCCATTCCCGCGGAGCGCACCGACGCCATCAATCGCGCATATGCCGGGAAATCCTCCACAACAGGCGCGCGCAAGATCAGGCGCTCGGTCTCTATCGTTGGGATGCCATTCTCACCCATCTTACGTCCGCGGTCGCTTGTCGATCACGCGCTTCGCCTTACCCAGAGAGCGCTCGATCGTCCCTGGCTTCGCAACATCCACGGCAGCCGACAACCCGCACATGCCCTTCAAACGTCGCGACAGTTCGGCGGCAGCACGGCGGGTCGCTTCGCCGTCGAGCGCACCCCGCGCCTCGACACGGACCAGCAGATCGTCGAGCGCGCCAGTGCGGCTGAGTTCGATCATATAATGGCCGCTCAAGGCGGGGTCGCGCAGGATCTGCTCCTCGACCTGGCTTGGAAACAAGTTGACGCCGCGCACGATCAGCATGTCGTCGCTGCGGCCGGTGATTTTGGCCATGCGCCGCATCGCTGTCACCGAGCCCGGCAGCAGGCGCGTGAGGTCGCGCGTGCGATAGCGCACGACTGGCATCGCCTCCTTGGTGAGCGTCGTAAACACCAGTTCGCCGGGTTGGCCGTCGGCCGCCGGCGCGCCTGAGTCGGGATCGACAATCTCGGGGTAGAAATGATCCTCCCAGACCGTGGGTCCATCCTTGGTTTCGACAAATTCGCAGGCCACGCCTGGGCCCATGACTTCGCTCAGGCCGTAGATGTCGGCTGCGTCGATGCCCAGCCGCCGTTCGATCTCGGCCCGCATGTTCTCGGTCCACGGCTCGGCGCCGTAGTGCGCGCCGAGGCCGCCGGTGAACAGGCCATAGCCGAAGGCGTTGTGGATGATGTCGCCCGGCCGCGCGCCCCCGGCGTAAAGCGACCGCGCCATGAGATCCGACCAGGTCTCGATGTCGCGAGCCGAATAGCCCACCACCGTCGACCGGCCCGTGGTGCCGCTTGAGGCGTGCAGACGCACGCACTGCTCGCGCGGGATCGCCAGCATGCCGAAGGGATATGCGTCGCGCAGATCGTCCTTGGAGGTGAAAGGAAAGCGGCGAAGGTCGTCCATGTTCTTGAAATCGTCGGGATGAACACCAACCGCCTGACATTTGGCACGGTACGGCGCCTGCCCCTCGTAGGCCTGGTGCAGGGTGTCGCGAAGACGCTTCACCTGCAGGGCACGCAATTCGTCGAGTGAGATTCTCACCTCGGGAAACAGTTCCACGGTCATGACTTACCTTTGCTGCCTTTCCTGGAATCCGAACCGACGATACGCGTAGCCGAGGCCGATCAGTGCCGCGCCCAGGCCCAGGAACGAAAAGACCCGCAGCAGGCCTTTCAGGCCCGCCATGTCGATCAGGAAGACTTTGCCCACGACGATGCACACCAGGATCATGCCAGCGTGCCTGAACGCCCCCGTGTGGCGCAGGAATCCAAGTGCCAGCAAGGCAACACCGAACAGAAGCCAGACAATCGAATACGCGTAGAGCTCCAGGCCGTCGGCGGCGAGGCCACTGCGTTCGAAGCCGGGATCGAACAGGTGCCGCACCTCGAGCGAGACATAGACGAAAGCGAAAACTGACGCCGATACCTCGAGCAGAAAGTCAACGTTACGGCTGGCTTCAACGTCGACCCAGCGCCGCGCGAGAACCGCCATCGCCGCCGGCACCGCGTAGGCGAGGAACAGGCCGTTGAAGAGAGGCAGTCGCCCCAGATGCGCTGCCTCGAACACCGGGTTGGCGATCAGCACCTGGACGATAAACACCGTCGCCAAGGCCAGGACCCCGCTCACCCGCCATGCCCATAAGGTCACCGGGTCTCGCCGCCGGCGCGTCATCCACAGCGACGCCAGCGCAAATGCGCCCCAGACAGCGACATAGAAAGAGCGTTCCTGAAAGCCAGCATTGGTTGCTTCCATAGAGCCGGGCTGAAAGAGACTGCGCACTTCCAACGTCAGCAGAACGAACGCCAGCAAAGCGACGGTTGCCTCGACAGCGTGCACCAGCCGCACATCGCCGCTCGGGCGCAGAAATCGTAAGCCGACCAGGAGCGCCACGATCGAAATGCCGTAGCCCCACAGGATCCAGTTGAAGAGCGGCGTGACGCCCAACGGGTATCTCAGCACCTCGGGATTCAACACGAAGCGCACCACGACGACCGCCAACAGCGGCCAGCACAGCAGACGCATGGCGCGCAAGTCGAGCCTTGCCGCAATGGCCGCCACTGCCGCCAGTTCAAGGGCGTAGGCCACAGTGATCCATTCGCGGCTGAGTTCCATCGGGATGGCCGCGGCGATGAAGAAAGTCACGCCAGCCGCGAGATTGCCGAGCGCTTCGGTGGCGCCGTTCATGCTGTCCCGCCAGCGCACCAGCCGTTCGGCGCCCACCAGGAACGGCGCGGCGAGCCCGACGCTGATCAGGCCCCACGGCGTGCCCGCCGCCGTGCCGCGCAACACGTACCAGCACAGCAGGAGATGTGTGAAGGTGGCGGCGACCGAAAGAGCCGCCCAAAATCCCGGCCGACCGGCATTCCACAGCAAGGCGAAAGCAGATGCTCCATAGAAGCCACCGAACAGGACTGTCAGCCACGCGAAGCGCTCGCCGTCCCAGTCCGCCCCGGCTCCGCGCGTCGCCCCCCACCAAAGCGCGAGGGCGAGCAGCGACAGGCCCGGCCCCAACGCCGCCGAGTCCTGGAAGCGGGGCGTCCAGCGACCGAGCGCGTAGACCCCGGCGCCGTACAGGGCCAGCGCCAGCCAGCCCGCATTCTGTTGTCCACCGTCGTCGACCACGAGGCAGACCAGCAGCAGGCCAATACCGGCAAGTGCTGCCCAGACCAGCGCCACGACGCTGTTCGGCGGGTTCTCGTTATCGCCCATCCGTTTCCATGTTGCCCACACGAAGAGGCCGCCGACCGCAACCAGGAAAAGGCCAACCCAATGCAGCTCGTTGGCGTCGCTCGACGCCACCATCCAGAGGACCGTCCATAGCGCCGAGCCCGCGAGGACGCCCCAGCCCAACAACCACCAGCCCTTTATGCGAATGACGCCCATCGTGCCGGCTGCAATCGCCAGCAGGTAGCCGAACAGGACCGGCGTATTGGGATCGTTGCTGCCAATGATCGCGGGGCTGGCAAAACCGCCGACGAAGGCAAGGCCCGCAACGAAGATGCCATGGCGCAGCGACACGCCGATGGCAAAGGCGGTGAGCGCCGCGGCGCCACCACCGGCCGCCACTTTCGAGATCATGCCGTAGAGCGCAACCGCGGAGAACAGGGCGCCATAGAGCGCCGCGACACCGGCCGCAGCCAGCGCCTGAGCTACACGATCGTCTCGAGCGCGCATCTTCTCGGCGCCGCCGATCAGCGCAAAGCCGAACAATGCCGCCAGGATCACGCGCACATCGGGCGAGAGATAGCCCTCCTCGATCGAGTAGCGAACCAGGAATATCGCAGCCAGCGCCAGCGTGATCGCCCCAACCCACAGGAAGGCGCGCGCGCCCAACCGCTGCTCCCACCCTCCTTGCACGGGCGCTACGGCCAGCGGCGGCGGCAGAACCTCTCCCGGCACCGCGTCAGCGACGGGCAAGGGTATCGACTCAGGATCGGGTGCGAACGGTGGGGCCGGCGCCGGAGTCGCCTCGACCGGAGGGGCAACGAAGGGCTGAGGCAGCATCTCTTGAGGGAGGCTTTGGCGTCTCAGCAACGCCACTTCCGCCACGAGCCGCTCGTTCGCCTCGCGCAGCCGCGACGTGCGCACCAGCGCCACGATGGCGACGAGCGGCGTGCCAAGTGCCCAGGCGACGGCGAGAAGGCCTAGGAGAATCTCTTCCACGAAGGCTCCGGCCCCTTTCCCTTGCCTACTCCGCCGCGACGCGGGCGGGTTCTCGGACGAAGGCGGCGCGGTTGTCGCGGGCGACCTGGCCGCGTTTCACGACGAGCCGGTGGTTCTCCTTGCGGGCGGCGCGCCTGATGTCGCCGAGCGCATCACCGTCGCACAGAACCAAGTCGGCGCTGTTGCCCTCCTTGATGCGCCCCTGGTCGTCCAGGCGCATCAGGTCGGCGGCACTCGCGGTCGCGAAGAACAGCGAATCGCGCGCCGAAACCCCGATGTCGCACATGTATTCCAGCTCACGCGCGTTCTCGCCGTGGCGGTTGTGCGGCGTGCCGGCGTCGGTGCCCATGGCGATGCGGCCGCCGGCCTTGTAGTACATCCTGGTCGCTTCGATATGGCGGTCGTAGACACGCCGGCTCTTGTCGATCACGTAGTCGGGAATCGAGCGGTCGCCGTCGTCGTAACCCTTCAGGATGTTCTTCACGGCAGCCAGCGTCGGCACCAGCCACACGCCGCGCGCCTTCATCTCGGCACAGCATTCCTCGTCCATGAAGATTCCGTGCTCGATCGAATCGATGCCGCCACGCACGGCGTTCAGGATTCCGAGCGCGCCCTGGGCGTGACTCGCGCAGCATTTGTGGAAGCGATGGGCTTCCGTGATGCCGGCCTTCATCTCCTCGGCCGAATAGTGGGCGTCCTCGGGATTGACGCCCGGGGTCATCACGCCGCCCGTCGCCATGATCTTCACCAGGTCGGAGCCGGCATGGACCTGCTCGCGCACCGCCTTCACCACTTCGTCAACACCGTCGGCAACGCGGCCGGTGCGATTGCCATGGCCGCCGGTCATGCAGATCATGCGGCCGGCGCAACGCATCGTCGGTCCCAGGAACTTGCCGGCGTTGTAGGCGTCGCGTAGCGCGAATTCGATGTAGTCCTTGCCACCGCAGTCGCGGACGGCGGTAACACCGCCCTCCAGAGTCTGACGCATGAACTCCATGCCGCGCACCGCGAGCTGGGCGGCGCTCAGCCGATCCTGCGCCACACCGGGATTACCCTCGGCGCCCGACAGCGAATGGACATGGCAATCGATGATGCCGGAGATCAGCGTGCCGCCTCCGGTGTCGACCCGCTCGCCGGCGAATCCTGCGAATTCGCCAGCGGGCGCCACGCGCATGATACGGCCACCCTCTTCCAGCACCGCGTGTCCGTGCAATGTTTTCTCGCCATCGAACAGGTGACCGCCGACATACAAGGTGGCCATGCGACACTCCGAAGTTAAAGGTGACAGGACTTTGCCCGCAGCCTTGCAATGCGGCAAGGACCCGCCCGCCACAGCCGTTCACATTAGCTCCAACTGCGAATCGGCGCACCGCACGGCGGTCAGAATCGAAAGCGTCGACTTCGGCCCTCCGGCCGACGCAGACCCGAATTCCATATGACGGCGGATCTGCTCTTGCGGTGGCGGCCTTGACGCAAAGCTGGCCCCGTGGCCCCATGAACCGACAGGCTGGCACCTCGACCTGTCAGTATCGAAGAATTTTGCGCAATCGATCGAATGCGGGGGACCGCCTTGTTGTGGATTGCCGCCAGGATTCGACACACTGCGCTTTCTAAAGGGCCCGCGTTTGCATGTGGATCGTCAAGCTTGCACTAAACCGGCCCTACACCTTCGTCGTCCTGTCACTGATGTTGATCCTTGCCGGCATCGGCTCGACCATGCGCATGCCCAAGGACATCTTTCCGGCGATAAACGAGCCCGCGGTGACGGTGCTGTGGCAGTATCCGGGCTTTCCCGCGGCCAACATGGCCAACGAAATCGCCGAGTGGAGCGAGTTCCTCACCTCGCAGTTCGTCGGTGACATCAAGCGAATGGAGTCGCGCAGCATCTTCGGCTACAGCGTAATGCGCCTGTATTTCCATGCCAACGTTGATATCGACCGCGCCGTGGCACAGGTAACGTCGGTTTCGCAAACGATCCTGCGACGATTGCCGCAAGGAACATCGCCCCCCTACGTCCTGATCTACGACCCCTCGAGCGTGCCGGTCATGCTTGTGGCGCTCGCGAGCCAGACACTGACCGAGTCACAGTTGTTCGATTTCGGCCAGTTCACGGTGCGCCAGGCGATCGCGCCGGTCCAGGGTGCCCAGCTGCCGCTGCCGTGGGGCGGCATGCCGCGCGTGATCATGGTCGATCTCAACCAGGCCGCCATGATGGCTCACGGCGTGACCGCCGGCGACATCAACCGCGCCATGCTCAGCCAGAACGTGATCCTGCCGACCGGCTCGATCCGCGTCGACCGGACCGAGTTCATGCTGCAGCTCAACAACAGCCTTCCGACCATGGAGGCGCTCAACGCCATTCCGATCAAGAATGTCAACGGCAGTCTCGTCTACATGCGCGATATCGCCACTGTCCGTGACGGCTACCAGCCGCAAACCAATCTGGTGCGCTACAATGGCCACAAGTCGGTATTTCTTTCCGTCGGCAAGAACGGCGATGTCTCGACGCTAAACGTCATCGCCGAGGCCAAGGAGGTCCTGAAGACTATCCCGACGCCGGGCGACCTCAAGTTCACCATTCTGTTCGACCAGTCCCTGTTTGTCATGGGCGCCATCCAGGGCGTGGTGATCGAGGGGCTGATGGCCGCCGGGCTAACGGGCCTGTTGATCCTTCTGTTCCTGGGCAGCTGGCGCGGCACGATCGTCGTGATCATCTCGATACCTGTTTGCGTCTTCACCTCGATCTTCCTGCTCCACACCACTGGCAACACGCTTAACCTGATGACGCTGGGCGGCCTCGCGCTCTCGGTGGGCATTCTGGTCGACGACGCAACGGTCACGCTCGAAAACATCCACCGCCACATCGGAATGGGGAAGAACCTCATTCGCGCCATCCTGGATGGGTCCCAGGAAATCGCCATCCCGGCTTTCGTCTCGACTCTGTGCATCTGCATCGTGTTCCTGCCCGTCGGTCTGCTGACCGGAGCGCCGCGCTTCCTGTTCGTGCCGATGGCACTGGCGGTGCTTTTCGCGATCGCGACTTCCTACCTGTTGTCGCGGACGTTGGTTCCCGTCCTGACGCATCACCTGATCCGCAGCGAACACCACGCCACGACGGAACCGCACGCACCGCCAGCGCGTCCCGGCGTGTTTCGCCGCATCCATCTGGCCTTCGATGCCGGCTTCACGACGCTCGCCGCGCGGTACGTATCGGTCCTCGACTGGTCCCTTCAACATCCGAAAACTGTGCTGATGGGGTTCGGCACCGCAGTCGTCCTGGCGGCGCTGGCTATTCCGACGATCGGTCGCGACTTCTTTCCGCCGGCCGACGGCAGCCAGCTGCGCCTGCACGTCGCCGCCCCGACCGGCACTCGCATCGAGGAGACCGGGGTCTATTTCAGCCGGGTCGAAGCCGCAATCCGCGCAGTGGCAGGCAGCGATGTCGACGTCATTGTCGACAATATTGGAATTCCGCAGCCCAACAACATCGTGCTGAGCGACAACATCACCGCCAGCTCGGCCGACGGAGAAATCCTGGTGGCCCTCAAACCTGACCGGAAGCATGGCGCACAAGAATACATGAAGCGTCTGCGGAAGGTCCTGCCAGAGCAGTTTCCCGCACTCACATTCTATTTTCAGCCTGCCGACATGCAGACCCAGATCCTGAATCTCGGACTGCCCACACCGATCGACATCAAGGTGTTCGGCATGGCCAGCACAGACACTCTGTACGCGATCGCGCGTGAAATTGAACGACGTTTGATGGCCGTACGTGGCGCCGTCGATGTCCATATCCAGCAGCGCATGGACCAGCCGGCCCTGAAGATCGAAGTCAATCGTGAGAAGACCGCCAAAATGGCGAACGAGAAGCACGGCGTCGGCGACTTCTCCCAGATCGAGATTTCCAGGAATGTGCTGATCGAGGCGAGTTCGAGCCTCATGGTCGCCCCGAATTTCTGGACCGACCCGAAGTCGGGGCATACCTACTTCCTCGTCGTCCAGTCGCCTCTGGATCAGCTGCGCACCATGGAAGATCTGGCCAACATTCCGATCCGCGGCAGCGGCGATGCGCAGACCCAGTACCTGTCGAACGTAGCTGAGATCACGCGCACGCAGATCCCCGCCCAAGTAAGTCACACCAACGTACTGACGACGTTCGACATCATGGCCAATGTCCAGGGCGTCGACATGGGCTCGGTAGCGGCGGCCGCCCGCCGCATCATCGCCGAACTGTCGGCCGAACTTCCCAAGGGCGTTTTCGTTGAAATGGCTGGCCAGGCGCGGACGATGGACCAGGCCTTCGACCAGCTCGGCCTCGGCCTGGCGATCGCGATCCTGCTCGTCTACCTGATCCTTGTCATCAATTTCCAATCCTGGGCAGACCCCTTCATCATCATCATGGCCCTACCCGGCGCATTCTGCGGCGTCGTCACTATGATGCTCCTGACCAAGACGACCTTCAGCGTTCCCTCGCTGATGGGCGCCATCATGACGGTGGGCGTGGCGACGGCAAACAGCATCCTCGTCGTTTCCTTTGCCAAGGAAGCGCTGAGAGACGGCGAGACCGCGATCCAGGCAGCACTCAGCGCCGGCCGTGCCCGGGTGCGTCCGGTGATCATGACGGTGATCGCCATGGTCTTCGGCATGATCCCGATGTCGCTCGGCCTAAGCGAAGGCGGCCAACAGAACGCGCCCCTCGGACGGGCCGTGATCGGGGGAATGCTCTTCGCCTGTGTCGCCACGCTGATCCTGGTGCCGGTCATCTTCAGCCTGATGCGTCGCAACTGGCGGCCGGCGCCTCCGCAGGAGGGCGAGGAGCTTTTGTTGACCGGCAGGTAGGCGCCCCTGCCTCACCGCGCCGCTACTTCAACTTGGGTGCCCACATGCTGGGTGAGCCTTCGGGGACCTGTTGGGTCCGGTCCTGCCAGCCGCCGCCGAGCGCCTTTATGAGCGCCACCGTCGTCATCAACTGATCGTTGGCAATCTGGACCGCCACCGCCTCGGAGGCCAGCGCGGCGCGCTGCGCCACGAGGACGTCCAGCAGCGAAATCAGACCCTGTTGGTAGCGCTGGGCCGTGAGCGCAGCCGTCCGGTTGGCACTGGCCACCGCTTGCTGCTGGTACTTCGACTGCTGATTCATCAGGCGCAGCCCGGCAAGAGCGGTTTCCACTTCCTGGAAGACCTTCAGCAGCAGGGCCTGGTAAAGTGCAACCTTCTCCTGATAGGCCACACGGGTACGCTCGACGTTGAGGCTGATGCGGCCGGCGTTGAAGACCTGCTGGAACAGGGAGAATCCCACACCCCAGATGTTGTTCGCCGGATTGGTCAGGGTCGACAACGAATAGCTCTCGAAGCCGACGGCCGATGTCAGGACGATAGCCGGAAAGTAGGCCGCGACAGCGACGCCGATCTGCGCGTTGTAGGCGGCCAGTTCCCGCTCGGCCCGGGCGACGTCGGGACGACGCTGCAGCAGTTCCGATGGCAATCCGACGGGGATCGAGGGAATCGATGGCGCGTAAGCCTGCTTGCCAACGGTAAACTGTTCCGGATTGGTCCCGACCAGAACAGCGAGCTTGTTGACGAGCTTGATGCGCTGCGCCTCGAGAGTCTGGGCCTGCGCTTCCGTCGTCCGGAGCGCTGTCTCAACGTCGGAAAGCGCGATATCGCTCGACAGTCCATCGGTCCTTCGGGCTCTGAACAAGTTGAGCGTGTTCCGGTGCAGGGCGATGCTTTCGGTGATGAGCCGGATCAACTCGTCGGTCGTGCGGACTTCGAAGTAGGTCTGTGCAACCTCGCCATTCAGGGTCAGCAGCGCCGTCTGGTAGGCGGCAATGCTCGCGCCCAGCTCCGCTCGGGCAGACTCGGACTGCCGGCGCAGGCGGCCCCAGAAATCGATCTCGTAGGTGGCGTACAGGGGCACGGCCTTGAACGCATTGGTGATGCGGGCCTGATTGTCGGTGATCGGGGATGGCGGAACCAGCGTGACGAAGTTGGAGTTGTTGGCGAAGCGCTGCGCCAGGCCACCGGCGTCGATTTGCGGATAGAGGTAACTTGTCGATATGCCCGCGACGGCTTGCGCCTGCAGCACGCGCGCGGCGACCGCTTTGAGATCGGGGCTCTGCTTGATGGCCTCGACCTGGAGACCGTTCAGTACCGGATCCCCGAAGACCGTCCACCAGTCGCCCCGACCGATGGTCTCCTGGGGCATGGCGACCTGCCAGGGCTCGGCCTCGGCAAGTTGCGCCGGTATTGCGATCTCGGGCCGGCTGTAATTGGGCCCGACCGGTTCACAGGCAATGAGAAGGGAGAGGACAGCCAGCCCCGCGACGGAAGCAGCCTTCAGGGGAAGCGCCCTGTCCTGACGTGCGGGACTACGACGCACTGGCGGCCTGGACGCGGACCTTGGTGCCGTCTTTCAAGAGATCGCTGGGCGTTATGACGACTCGCTCGCCTTCGGTGCATCCTGACAATATTTCGACGGCCTTGCCGAAGTCCCGCCCAAGGCGGACTTTGCGGATGCGGACGATGTCTTCCTTGTCGACCACCGCGATCTGCGGCCCGTCGGCGAGCACGATGATGGATGAATCCGCGACAACGATTGGCGGCGACGGGTTGACCAACCTGAATTGCACAGTCGAGTACATGCCCGGCAGCAGAATGTCTTCGGGATTGGGAACCTCGACCTCGACCAGCATGGTCCGCGAGGCCGCATCGAGGGCCGACGCATTTCGGACGACCTGCCCCCTGAACGTTCGATCAGGATACTCCCGGACACCGACATCGGCGAACAATCCGTTCTTGATCATCGGCAGGTAGTTCTGCGGAACGGAAACGTAAACGCGAACCGGATCCATTCGATAGATCCGGTAGAGCCACGCCTTAGGATCGCGACTGCCGAGATCGATAAGAGCGCCTGTTGTTGCCTTGGCAAGGTTGCGTGCGCCGACGATCCCGTCGAAGGGCGCATAAATCTTCCGGAACCCTGTCGTCGCCAACAATCGCTCGACCTCGGCCTCGGCGGCAGTGACGTCGGCTTTGCGTGCCTCGAATGTCGACAAGTTGTTGTCGACATCCTGCTGAGAAACCGCCGCAGTCTTGAGCAGACCGAGATAGCGCTGATAGGTGATCCTGGCGATTTCGGCGTTTGCCTTTGCCTGCAGCACAAGGGCCCGCGCCTTCGCTAACTGCTGATCCAATTCCGGTGTGTCGATCTCGGCCAGCAACTGCCCGGCCTTGACCTTCGCGCCGATATCAACGGTCCACTTGCTGACATAGCCGTCGACACGGGCGTAGACTGGCGAGTCCTCAAAAGCGACAACGTCGCCCGGCAGCGATAGCTGCGACTCGCGCGGCCCGCGCATGGCGGGCGTCACCCTGACAGTCATCACGCCGCTGACAGAATCGCCAGCTTGCCCTCCCGGCAGGGACCGCTCCCTCATAGTGCGTAGGCCTTCGAGCCCTGCTCCGACGACGACGACGGCCGCCAGCCCCCAAAGCACGAGGCGCACTGCACGCCTCCTTGTACCTGTAAGCTGCGCAGACGGACCTTTGGGTTGGGTCGCTCGCACTGGCCCTTTCAACGAGCGCATCCCACGTTACTCCACGGGCAAAACTGCGAATGGCCGTGAAGGGTCGGAGACAAGGTTCGCTCGATGCAATTTGACAACGATCGCCGACAATCGGACTAGGGGCCGACCTTTCGACAGGGACACCTCACTTTTTCCCCTGCCCCCGTGATTGGGTCAAGAAGTGATTGGCTCTAGAGATCCGCCAAGCTTCGAATAGCCCAGACATCGACCATCGCCGACAAGACGTCGAGGCCGTCGAGCGTCACCGGCACGACCGCGCGATGAACAGCGGCTCCCTTTCCGGCCCGAACCTGGGACACGCCGCTACACTCCGTAGCCTTCCAGCGAGGCGCCCCTCTGAATCTTCTTGTTGGCCCGCGTGCCCGGAAGGACTTCGGGATGGAGAAGGGTTTCCTGCACGGTACCTTGCAATCGCCCTCGCTCTCACGATCGCCGCTCTGCCGTCGAGCACCGCCTCCCGGCTTCCCCATGCCGAAGGTTCTTGCGGTGGAGTCGTGCGAGCCTTCACGAGCTGGCACAACGAGGCTTACACGCCCTGCTGCCAGTTGGCGCGAAGCCGGACCGCCAGCAGGCCCATCTGAGCCGTACACGACGGCTCCAAATCATGACGACAAGCGGCCGCAGCCCAGCGGATCGGCCGGCGCATCGCCGCCCATCGCCTTCAGTCTCTCGATCTCGGCGTCGATGCCGACGATGTGCGGGTTCCATTTGCGAGCCAGTTCGAAGGCCGCGACCGCACGGGCGTTCTCGCCCATCTCGGCCCGGATCATGCCGAGGCCCGAATAGGCGCCGAAGTGGCGCGGCTCGCGCTTGATGGTCTCGCAGATGTCGGCCAGTGACGCCGGGAAATTACCCAGCAGCCAGTGGGCGGTGGCACGCTTGTTCCAGGCTTCCGAAAGGTCTGGTGCGAGCTCGATCAGCACGGTGTAGGTCTCGATCGAGACCTTCAACTGTTGCTGCTGCATCTCGGCCATCCCCCGCAGCATCATCTCGCGCTGCTTGAGGTCGGGGACCATCGTCCAATGCTCCCAGATCGCGGCTTCCAGCGTCCGGATCGCGACCGGATCGGTGGCAGTCTGCAGCTTGGCGAAAAGTGTGTCGAGCACGATACCGCTCCCGGCGTTCTGCGCCATGACGTTAACGCCCAGCATCAGGCTCAGCAGGGCGACAAGGCAGGCGCGGACAAAACCCAACTGGACCAATGCAAAAAGCGGAGACCGAAAAACAAGCATGCCCTTGTCCAAAACCATCTATCATCCTACCTCATTCCGCGACTCAAGGCAGCGAGGAGCGCACGACCGTGGCGCGGATTGAGAGGCCGAAGCAGAAGCTCTACCGCGGCGGTTGCCTGTGCGGATCGATCAGGTTCGAAGCGTCGGGCCTGGCGGCCAGGCCGCACACCTGCTCCTGCAAGATGTGCCAGCGTCACACCGGCGCGTTGACGACGGCGTGGGTGGAGTTTCCGAGGGAGGCGGTGAAGTGGACGGGACCCGGCGGCTCGCCGTCGGTCTATCGGGCCTCCAGTTTCTCGAGCCGGGCGTTCTGCCCCGCGTGTGGCAGTTCGCTGGGGGCCATCGACGACAAGCCCGTGATCGCCCTGTTGCTCGGCACGTTCGACTCGCCCAACCGTCGCGAACTGCGGCCGACGTACGACTCCTTTCGCACGGGCCGCCCCAGATGGTGGCACGTCAGCGTCGAGCCCTGAGTGACGGCAGGTTACCCGTCGCGGGTAGGGCCTACATCAATGCCGCCGGCTGGGGACCGCCAGTCGCCCAGTCGAGCAGCTCGACGGTATGTGCCATCGGGATGCCCGTACCTGAAGCAATGTTGCCAATGCAACCGAAGTTTCCGGCAGCGATGACATCAGGCCGGACGCTTTCGATGTTCGACACCTTTCGGTCGCGGAGCCGACGCGACAGCTCGGGCTGCAGCACCTGGTAGGTGCCGGCCCAGCCGCAGCAGAGATGGCCCTCGGGCACGTCCTTCACGACGAACCCTGCCTCGCGCAGCAGCTTCTTGGGCAGCACGTCAAGCTTCTGGCCGTGCTGCATCGAGCAGGCCGAGTGATAGGCAACGGTGAGCGGCTGCGGCGTCACATTGCTGAGGCCGACCTCGGCCACGATCTCGGTCACGTCCTTCGCGAGCGCCGCCACCTGCTTCGCCTTCTCGTGCCAGGCCGGGTCGTCGGCCAACATGTGGCCATAGTCTTTCACCGTCGTGCCGCAGCCAGAGGCATTGATCACGATGGCGTCGAGCCCGGCACCGTCGATCTCCCGCAGCCATGCCTCGATGTTGCGCTTGGCGAGCTCGATAGCCTGGTCGTTCCTGCCGACGTGCAGCACGGAGGAGCCGCAGCAGCCAGAGCCAGCGACGTTCACGACCTCGATGTCCAGGCGGGTCAGCAGCCGCACGGTGGCCTCGTTCACTTCAGGCGCCAACACCTGTTGGCCACAGCCCGGCATCAGCGCGACGCGTTTGCGCTGCAGCCCGATCGCCGGAAAGACCTGCGGCCGATCGACCGGCGACGGTGTCGGCACCCTGTCCGGCACAGCCTCGAGCATGGCCCGCATGCGACGCAGAAAAGTGGCGCCGCCGGGATCGGAACTGGTCGCAGGCAAGAGTGGTGCGAAGGGTTTCGCGAGCCGGCCCAAGACCATAGCCCAGCGGAAGGCTGCGGGCCGTGGCATGAGATAGGCCAGTACGCCGCGCAAGAAGCGGTCGGGCAGCGTACGCGAAAAAGTCTCCTCGATGTGATGCCGGCCGTGATCGACCAGATGCATGTAGTTCACGCCCGACGGGCAGGTCGTCATGCAGGAAAGGCACGAAAGGCAGCGATCGACGTGTCGGACTTCGGAGGCGCTGGGCGCTCGGTCGCCCTCGATCATGGCCTTGATGAGATAGATGCGCCCGCGCGGGCTGTCGCGCTCGTCGCCCAGCAGCACAAAGGTCGGGCAGGTGGCCGTGCAGAAGCCGCAATGCACGCACTTGCGCAGGATGTCGTTGCTGCGCGCGGTCTCGGGATCGGCGAGCTGGGCCAGGGTGAAGTTGGTTTGCATCGCCTAGCCCATCCGCCCGGGATTGAAGAGGCGCTTGGGGTCGAAGCTCTCTTTCACACGCGACGCGAGGGCGGCGAGGGCCGCGGGCTGCGGCTGGAAGACGGGTACTGCTGCGCGCACCGCCTCAGGTGCACGAATGAGGGTCGCATGGCCGCCCTTGGCGCCGATGGCCCCGCGCACCAGCTCGTGGTCGGCATCGACGCACTGCGGCAGCGCCAGCCACACGAGCCCGCCCGACCAGTCGTAAAAGGCTTCCACTGAAGGTCGCTGTGACCTGATGCGTGCCACGATGGCAGGGCCTTCGGTCGGCGGACAGGAAATCTTCCAGACCACGGTGTCCGAGGCTGCCTTGAGCGCCGCCACGTCGCGCACTTCGCGCCAAAAGGTGCGGCTTCCGAGCGTGCCCAGCTCTTCCATGCCGGCGCCAGCATCGGCCAGCAACTCGCGCAATGCAGTCAGCCTTGCCTCGACGGACGGTGCCACGCCTTCGATGCGCAAAGCCGTCCTGCCCGGCAGATGCACCGCACCTGAAACTTCGTGCGGGCTGCCGAGTGCTGCGCACATCGCCCGCACCGCCGTGGCGTCATCGAGGCCCAGCAGCAGGAGTGTGCGGGTCTGGTCCGGCACCGGAAGCACCTTGACCGAAACCTGGTCGAGGACGGCGAGCGTGCCCCACGAGCCTGCAAGCAGCTTGGAGAGATCGTATCCGGTGACGTTCTTCATCACCCGCCCGCCCGACTTGAAGGCCTCGCCGCGTCCGTTGATGCCGCTGAAGCCCAGCAGGTGATCGCGCGCGGCGCCAGCGGAGAGACGCCGCGGGCCGGCGAGGTTACCCATCATGGCACCTACCAGTGTGCCCTGCCCTGCCTGCAGCCCCAGCAGCGGGCCGAGATCGGGCGGCTCGAAGGCCAGCATCTGGTTGCGTTGGGCGAGGAGCGCCTCGACCTCGCTGATTGGCGTGCCCGCGCGCAGGGTGACGACCAGCTCCTCGGGCGCATAATCGACGATGCCGCTGATCCCAGAGAGGTCGAGCACCTGGCCACAGTCCATCGGCTTGCCCAGCGCGATCTTGCTGCCCTGCCCCCGCACGTCGAGCGTCGTGCCCTCGTTCAGGGCCCACTCCACGGCCCGCCGCAGCTCGTTCGCATCGCGCGGCCTGATCGTGCCCGCCATGTCTCAGAACCGAGGGATGTCGGGAAACGGCATCTTGTTGTGATGGATCACAACGCGGCCCAGTTCGGCGCAGCGGCGGAGCTGGGGAAAGACCTTGCCGGGATTCAGCAGGTGATCGGGATCGAAGGCGCATTTCAGGCGCATCTGCTGGTCGAGATCGATCTCGGTAAACTGCACGCCCATCAGGTCGCGCTTCTCGATGCCGACGCCATGCTCGCCGGTCAGCACGCCCCCTACACGCACGCAGAGCCGGAGGATATCGGCGCCGAACTCCTCGGCGCGGTGCAGTTCATCGGGATCGTTGGCGTCGAACAGGATCAGCGGATGCAGGTTGCCGTCACCGGCATGGAAGACATTGACCACGCGCAGCCGGTGCTGCTTCGACATCTCGCGCATCTCGGCCAGCACCTCGACCAGACGTCCGCGCGGCACCGAGCCGTCGAGGCACATGTAGTCGGGCGTGATCTGGCCGACGGCGGGAAAGGCGGCCTTGCGGCCCGCCCAGAACAGCACCCGCTCCTGCTCGTCGTTGCTAACGCGTACCGTGGTGGCGCCGCGGCCTCTTGCGATCTCGGCCACACGCTCGACAAGATGGTCGACTTCGACCGGTGGCCCGTCGAGCTCGACGATCAGCAGGCCCTCGGCATCGAGCGGATAGCCCGCGCCGACATAGGCCTCCGCACATTTCACTGCCTCCTTGTCCATCATCTCCATGCCCGCAGGGATGATGCCGGCAGCGATGACGGCGGCCACGCAATCGGCGGCAGCCGCCTCGGTCGGGAAGCCCAGCAGAACGGCCCGCGCCGTGGTGGGTTTGCGCAAGAGCCGCACCGTCACTTCGGTGACGACGCCCAGGAGCCCCTCGGAGCCGGTCATGACTCCCAAAAGGTCGTAGCCCTCGGAGTCGAGATGCTTGCCACCCAGCCGCACCACCTCGCCAGTCATCAGCACCATCTCGATGCCCAGCAGGTTGTTGGTGGTGAGTCCGTACTTCAGGCAATGCACGCCGCCGGAGTTCTCCGCGACGTTGCCACCGATCGAGCAGGCGATCTGCGAGCTGGGATCGGGTGCGTAGTAGAAGCCTTCGTGCTCGACGGCCTTGGTGATGCCGAGGTTGGTGACGCCGGGCTGCACGCGGGCCGAGCGGTTGGCATAGTCGATCTCCAGCACGCGGTTGAACTTGCCGAGGCCCAGCAGGATCGCGTCGCCCACCGGCATCGAGCCGCCCGACAGCGAGGTCCCGGCACCGCGCGGCACGACCTTGACCTTGTTGTCCTGGCAGTAGCGCAGGATCGCCGAGACCTGCGGCACCGTCTCGGGCAGGCATCTGCATGCTTTGCTCATACGCCAAATAAAAAAGCGGCGGAAGCCGAGGGCTCCGCCGCCTTGATCACAGAGACGCTATTCCGTTCTAGCGAGCCAATTACCCTTGGCGAGCCTTGAAGCGCGGATTGGTCTTGTTGATGACGTAAACGCGGCCCTTGCGGCGCACGATGCGGCAGTCCTTGTGACGGGCCTTCACCGACTTGAGGGAATGACGGATCTTCATGGTCCTTACTCGACAAAAAACCCCGGCGAGGCCGGGGAGAATTCCAAAAGCGGGCGGAAAATACGGATCGGGGCGCGTCCCGTCAACCCATTGATTTACACGCCTTTTCGGCAAAGTCCGGGGAAAAGAGAACTTCTGGACAGTAGCGCCGACAAGAACGACTTTAACCATGTTTTCAAAGACTTAAGGAGAATGTCATGGCGTCCCTCACCTTGGCCCAGGCCAACAAGATCGTGGAAGCGGCCCTGGCCGATGCCCGCCGGCTGAAGATCAAGCCTCTGGCGATCGCGGTGCTGGACGCTTCCGGCCACGTGAAATCCCTCCAGCGCGAGGACGACGCCAGCATGTTCCGCAACGACATCGCCATCGGCAAGGCCTGGGCCGCCGTCGGCATGGGCGCGTCGAGCCGCGTGCTGCTGGGGCGCGCCAAGGAGAACCCGCAGTTCTTCGGCGCGCTGTCGGCCACGGCGCAGGGCAAGTTCCTGCCGCAGACCGGCGCGGTGCTGATCAAGGATAGGGACGGCAACATCCTGGGCGCCGCCGGCGCCAGCGGCGGCACGGGCGACGAGGACGAGGCAGCGTGCATTGCCGGCGTCACCGCGGCAGGCTTGGTCGCGGGCTGAGGCCCCTACTCCTCCGGCTCTGTCGTAAACGTGAGCGGGTGGCCGCCGCGGCGGCCAAGGTCGGTAGCTTCCGATGCCTTGGTCTCGGCGATCTCGCGGGTGAAGACGGCAACGACGCAGGCACCGCGCTGGTGCGCCGTCAGCATGATTCCGTAGGCTTGGTCCTCGGTGGTGTGGAAAACGGTGCGCAACACCACGACGACGAACTCGCGCGGCGTGTAGTCGTCGTTCAGCAGGATGACCTTGTGCAGCGGCGGCTGTTTGGTCTTCGGTTTGGCGTTGGTCTCGGGCTTGACGTCGATGTCGCTCATCGGCCCCTCCGACGCTCTTGCTGACTAATATGGCTCCTTTAGGAACCGGTCGACCAGCCTGTCCGCGCGGCCGCGATCCGCGAAGGACAGGTGCCGCGCCAGGTTGCGCGGCGAGGACGCGAGGTAGAACCGCCGGCGAGTTGGGCCGACATCGGCGCCGCCAGGAGATTGTGCGAGCCGATCTGGCGCAGGACGTCGTTCACCCTCGGCATCCAGAGCGGCAGGGTCGCGCGCAGCGCATGCAGCGGCCGGATGTCCGCCGTCCACAGGCCGCTCGGCCATTCGCGGGCCTCGCTCTCGGCCGCCACGATGGCGGCGCGGGTGAACTCGGCGTAGCTCCAGATCTCGCCGATCAGTCGCATGGTCTCAGGGTCGGCCGCGTTGATGGCCGCTGCCATGCGCAGCGCCAGCCCCCAGGCGAAGTCGAGCTTGGTCCAGGCCCGGATCATGGTCTGCTGCATGATGTTGGCCGGCCAGCTCGTGGTCATCACCGTGTTGTAGGCGGCGCGGTTGGCGTCGATGAAGACGCGGTCCCGCGGCACTTCGACGTCGTCGAAGATGACGAAGGCATCCTGCTCGTCGAAGCGGCCCGACAGCGGGTGGTCGAAACGGTTGTCTGGCGCCGACACGCTGTCGCGGCAGAGGAACTTCAGCCCCGGTACACTCATCGGCACGCAGAAGGACAGGGCATAGGCGTCGGCGCCCTCGGGCATCGGCGCGGCCGGATAGACGGCGATCTCGTCGGCGAAAGGCGCCAGCGTGGACAGCACGCGGGCGCCGCGCACCACGATGCCGTGTTCGGTGTCGGCGACCTTGCGCAGGGCGTGGACGTTGCCGGGGCCGGGCGCATCGCCCATCGACTTGTCGACGGTCGGCTGGACGATGGTGTGGGTGAGCGAGATGTCGCCACGGCGCAGGAACTTCTGGTAGGCGACCAGCCTTTCCGCCCCCGCCTCGTTGCCGTGGGTGCCCCATTCGTCAGGCCGCCCCGCGAAGCCCGCGTAGGTCACGTTCATGTAGTCGGGCGTGCGCCCCATCAGCCCGACAGAATACTCGGCTGCCTCGCGCAGCGCCTTGTGGCGGCGCAAGAGGTCCTCGCGCGAGCGCGGGATCATGTGGCTCACACCGATCGGCTCGCCGGTCTCCGGGTCCGGCATCAGGCACGTTGCCGCGTGCGTGTGCTGGAGGTCGTAGACCTCGGCCAAAGCGTGGGCGGCACCGCGGAGCTTGGGGTGATCGACGACGTCGCTCACCCGCTCGCCGTCGACCCAGACCGCGCGTGGCCCGCGAAGGCCCTTTAGGAACTGTTCGCCCGTCCGTGCCGGCATGGGATCACCTCGGGTCGATCAGCCGACCGGCATCGTTTCGGCCAGCGGCGGCAGCTTGACCACCTTGGCGTACCACGCCTCGAGCTTGGGATGGCCCGGGCGCCACGGCTCGTTGGCGTAGCGGAAGTCGAGGTAGCCCAGCGCGCAGCCGATCGCGATCTCACCGATCGTGGCGAGCATGCCGAGAGAGTCGGCCTCCTTCTCGAGCGCGTCGAGCGCGCGTGCGACCTTGCCCTGCTGTAGCGCAATGTAGCTCTTGCGGCCCTCGTCCTGCGGCAGCGCGATCTCGCGCCGGCGCGGCTGGGTGGCATCGAGGATACCGTCGCCCAGCGCTTCCTGCGTCAGAGCCTTCCAGCGCGCCGGACCCGGCGTGGGGTAGAGCTTGGGCGCCGCGCCGATACTGTCGAGATACTGGCAGATGACCGGGCTGTCGTAGAGCGACACGCCGTCGTCGGTGATCAGCGTCGGCACCTTCGAGAGCGGGTTGAAGGCGAGCAGCGCCGGATCGGTCGTGCCGATCTTCATGCGCTCGATCTTGTCGTTGAGGCCACGGGCGATGGCGCAGGCCATGACCTTGCGCACGTACGGGCTGGCTGTGGAATAGGCGATCTTCATTGGGGCGTTCCCTCTTGCGATGACGTGGATCGACGCGCACGTTATCTCGGTTGCCGGGAGTAACGCCATGAATTTCCAGACCGAACGGCTCGGCCCGCACATGGCTGCGGCAGTGAGCGGGATCGATCTCAACCGCCTGCCGGACGCGCCCACCCAGGCGGCGTTGACGCGCGTTCTGCACGACAATCTCGTACTCTGCATTCGCGGCCAGGCGCTGGCACCGGTGCCGTTCCGCGATGCCATGGCGCAATTCGGCGTGCCGGTACTGCGCAAGCAACTGGCCCAGACGCCCGAATGCGCCGAGGTCAACATCATCTCGAGCGAGGACCGCGACGTGCTGGGCGACGGCAAGAGGCTGGTCAACGGCGCGAACTGGCACACCGACGACAGTTTCATGCGCGAGCCTTGTTCCCTCACCATGCTCTACGGCGTGGTCGTGCCGTCGATGGGCGGCGACACGCAGTTCACCAACATGTATGCGGCCTACGCCGACCTTTCATCCGAGATGAAGGCGCGCATCGACGGCATGCAGGTGATCCACAAGTACAGTTCGAGCCGCAAGCTCAGCCGCATTTCAACGCGTCCGGCGGCCGAAATGGCAGCCATGCCGGAAGCCACCCATCCGCTGGTGCGCACCCATCCCGAGACCGGCCGCAAGTCGCTCTATCTCAATCCCAACCGCATGGAGCAGATCGTGGGCCTAGACCGCGCCGAGAGCGACCGGCTGCTCGACATGCTGATCGCCCACGCGACACAGCCCAGGTACGAGTACCGCCACAGCTGGCGGCAGGGCGACATCGTGATCTGGGACAATCGCTGCACCATGCACAAGGCAAACGCCGACTACCCCGACGGCGAGCGCCGGCTAATGCACCGCGTGATCGTGGCGGGTACCGCGCCCTACTGATTCCCTGCCATCTGCGTCAAACCCAGCGCCACGGACAGGAGATCGGAGCCGCCGGCCAAGCGGGCCGACGGGGCCGCCTGCCCGATCGCGGCACGCACGGACGGCACGCGGCTCGATCCGCCGGTGAGGAAGATCGTATCGATGGCCGGGGGCTTGAGGCCCGCCGCCGCGATGCAATCCCTCGCAGTTTTG
>RGPT01000250.1 GCA_010032545.1 Alphaproteobacteria bacterium | reverse complement strand
CCCTGGCTCCTATCTGATTCGCGACTATGTGCGCCAGCTGGAAGGCCTGCGTGTCTCCCAGCAGGGGCTCCCCTTGGAGCTCCGCCGGATCAGTCCGTCGAGTTGGGAGGTTGGGCTCCCAAACCTTGAGCCCCTCGAGATTCACTACCAACTGGTCGCCACCGAGCTCAGCGAGGGCTCCCTGCCGCTGCGCCAGTTCCTCGAGCGCATGGAGCGGGCGCCCAACCGCGTCGCCGGCACCGCCGTGTTCCTGACCGCGGACGCCAGCCACACGCCCGCCGCCTTCCTGCACAACCTCAAGCACAACAAGGTCCTGCACGAACGCATCATCATCCTGCAGGTCGACACCATGGACGTGCCGCGCGTGGCCGAAGCCAATCGCGTCGAGGTCGAACGCCTGGGCAAGGGCTTCCACACCGTGATCGCCCACTACGGCTTCACCGAGCAGCCCGACATCCCGGCGGCGCTGCGTGCGTGCCGGCCGCACGGCATCGCCTACGACGAGATGGAGACCAGCTTCTTCCTCGGCCGCGAGACATTGATCCCGGCGCAGCGTTCGACCCTGGGCAGGGTCCGCCGCGACTGGTTCATCTCGCTCTCCCATTCGGCCTCGGCGACCAAGACCTTTTTCCGCATCCCGCCCAACCGCGCGATCGAACTGGGCAACCAGATCCAAGTGTAAGCAATGGCGCGACAGACACTCGTCCTGCTGCCCGGCCTGCTCAACACCCGGCGCGTCTTCGCCCATCAGATCGACGCCCTTTCCGATATCGCCGACATCGTGGTTCCGGAGCTCTGGCATCATGACTCCATCGGCGCCATGGCCGATGCGGTCCTTGCGGCGGCACCCGGGCGCTTCGCGTGCATCACACGCTGCTGCCGCTGATCGTCCACCCCAGGCATCTCGATGATCCGGCCATCACCCAGCCGATCCTCGACATGTCGCTGGAGATCGGCGCCGAAGGCTTCGTCCGCGAACAGACCGCCATCATCGGACGGCCCGACAGCCGGCCGCTGCTGGTCGACATAGAAGTCCCGACGGTGGTGCTCGTCGGCCGCCAGGATCTGACGACGCCGCTCGTCCGCTCCCAGGAAATGGCCGCCGATATCGCCACCTCGCAGCTGGTCGTGCTCGAGGACTGCGGCCACATGGCGCCGCTGGAGAAACCCGCCGAGGTGACGGCAGCACTCAGGAGATGGTTGGCCAAATGAACACGATCTATGCCCGCGAAGACCATCTCGGCGCCGACGAATACATCGACGTCGTCGCCAAATCCGGACTCAACCGGCCGATCGAGGACCGCGGCCGCATCGAGCGCATGCTGGCCCACGCCAACCTGATCCTGACGGCGCGGCAGGACGGTCGCCTGGTGGGCGTCGCCCGCTCGCTCACCGACTTCTGCTTCTGCTGCTATCTCTCCGATCTCGCCGTCGACAAGGCCTGCCAGGGCCAGGGCATCGGCAAGCGCCTGATCGAGGAGACGCGCACGGCGGCCGGGGGCGCGCAGACCACCACGCTGCTGCTGTCGGCGCCGACGGCGATGAGCTTCTACCAGGGCATAGAGATGCCGCAGGCCGACAACTGCTTCCTCTACCGCCGGCAGAAATAGGGTCGCGCGAACCGGGACAAATCAGACGTCGACTTAGACGCTGCCGCGCCCCCCCGATCGGCGCCAAGTCGCTGAATTCCCGGGCGAATTTCACGCACGGCGCAGCACGCGATGTCTCCCGAAGCGAGACATTGTGAAAACTCACTTCGCGCGTCCCTGGATTTCGGCCGACCACATCAGCGCCGCCACGATCCGGTCGTTGGCGCGCCCGATATGGCCGATCTGCCGGCCGCGATAGAGCACCGGCCGCGTCTTCGGATTCCGCACCCTGTCCATCGCGGCAAGCAGGATGGTCTCCCGCCGCCACTTCAGGCGCTCGCGGCACGCCTGGTCGAACGCCTCGTCCTCGGCACGCCAGCGATGCGCGGTCCGGCGGTCGATGCCGGTGCGGGCCGCCGCCTCGCTCATCGAGCCCCAACGCAGGAGATGGCGCAGGAAGTCGCGCTTGCGGCGGGCGGGGCTCGGCCGCTTGGGCGGCACATGCCACCGGATGTCGGGATAGCCGCCGGGCGGCAGGGGTTCGCTGTAGGGCATTGGCTCCTCCTTCGATAGGGAAGAGAATACGCTTCATATCATAAAGAGTCAATATCCTATCGACACGTTGTTGACGTGAATCAAGGCGACCGCCTGGGACGCGGCGCAGATTTGCTTATCGGAACATTGGCAGGGATTTTCACATGACGCACAGTCACGCCGTCGTCTGGATGGATTCGAAGGAAGCGCACGTTTTCCGCTTCAACGCGGAGGACGTCGAGCACCAGCGCATCAAGGCCCACAGCCCGTTCCGCAAGGTCCATCACAAGGCAGGCGTCATCGGCGCGGGGCACCAGCAGCTCGACCGGGATTATTTCGACCACGTCGTCGATGCGCTGCGCGGCGTGAACGAGTGGCTGCTGGTCGGCCCGGGCGGCGCCAAGGATCAGCTTGTCCATCACGTCGACGCGCACGTCGCCTGGCTGAAGCAAAAGCTGTTCGCCGTCGAACCGATGGACCATCCGACCGACGGCGAGTTGGTCGATCACGCTCGCCGCTTCTTCAAGGCCGCCGACAAGCTGCGCCCGGCCAGCGTCTAGCCCGCCCTTGCCGGAAACGGGAAATCAGATCGACGTCAGCGCCCGCGCTTCTGCGCCTCGACCGCCCGGCGATACTGGGCCTCGAAGCCGGCAAGGCTCTGTTGCAAGGGGCCTGCCATGTTGTCGTTCTGCAGGCTGACCTGGACGACAATCTGCGACCCCGAGCGCATCTGCTTCAGCAGTTCGGCCGACTTCTCCTGTACATAGGAGCAGATACCGCCGCCGGCGCAGATCTCGGTGGATATGAAGGGATTGCCGTCGACCTGGAGACTGGCCCGCTGGCCGACGCCATCGGCCACGATCGAGAGCGTGGTGTAGGCCACCGAATAGCTCACGATCAGAAACGAACCGAGCAGGTTGTTCGGCCCGCCGTCGATCATGTTGGACACGGTGCAATCGAGGCCGCGTTCGGTGTTGCAGTTCATCACCCACTGATCCGGCGGCTGGTTCTGGCCCATGCCCTGGGCGGCCACGGGAGACGCCATGGGCGACATGAGGGCCACGATGCCGACGGCAACCAGAATGGATCGAAACATGTAAAGCGTGCCCCCTACCCTCGTTTGCCAAGACTATTCGCGACTCCTATGTAGCCGCCAGCCCATCGCCAACAAAGTGCCAGTTACCGGGGAGATACCGAAAGATGTCCGAGACCATCAAACTCGCCGCCTTCTGCGGCAGCCTGCGCAAAGCCTCCTTCAACCGCCTGGCGCTCAAGGCCTTCGCCGAACGCTTGCCGGCCGGCACCACCCTGTCGACGATCGAGATCGGTGATTGGCCGCTCTACGATGCCGACGTCCAGGCCCAAGGCTTTCCCGTCGGGGTGCAGGCCGCGCAGAAGGCCATGCTGGAGGCCGACGGCATCGTCTTCGCGACCCCGGAATACAATTATTCCGTCTCGGGCGTGCTGAAGAACGCCATCGACTGGCTGTCGCGCATGACCCCGCAGCCCTTCGCCGGCAAGCCGATTGCCATGTTCGGCGCCGCCGGCGGCCCGCTCGGCACCGCGCGCGCGCAGTATCATCTGCGCCAGATGATGGTGTTTCTGGACGGCCGCCCGGTGAACAAGCCGGAAGTCATGATCGGCGTTGCCCACACCAAGTTCGTCGACGGCAAATTCACCGACGAGGTGGGCGCCAAGCTGCTGGCCGACCTCGGCGCTTCGCTCACATTGGCGGTCAGGCAGGCGAGGGCGGCGGCGAAAGTGTCGTGACGAGCTTCAATTCGGCCGCAGGCTGAGGATGTAGGCGATCAGGTCGTCCTGATCCTTGGCACCGATCGACAGGTCGGGCATCCGGCCGTGCGGCGCCGACAGGACTCCGCGCAGCGAAGCCGCCGTGGTCTGTGGATTGGCGGCAATGGCCTGCAGCGTCGCCAGGCCATCAGCCCGGCCTGTCGGTGCCGTTCGCTCGGCGACATGGCAGTTGGCGCACCAGCGCGCGGCCAGTTCGCGGCCGCGGTCGAGATCCGCCGCCCCGGCGGCGCCGGGAATCAACAGCAGCAGCATGACAATCCATCGGCACATTGCGCTCACCACATGTAAACGCCGCGCGGCGTCGCCACCATGCGGTTGGTGACGGCCTTCACACCGGGAACGCCGGCGGCGAGGACGCGGCAAGCCTCGCACTGGGCCGCCGAATCGGCGTAACCCCACAATTCGACATGGCCATCCTGGACGATGATGTTGCGGACCAGCGCAGCCGACCACGGCTCGCGGTCGAGCTCGAGCAGGATCTGGCCGCGCAACGCCGCATCGTCCGCGGCCGGCGCGCCCGCGGTGGACGGCGCGGCGGGCGGTGCCGCAATCAGTGCCTGAAGCAGGTTGGCGCGGCTCACGATTCCCACCACCTTGCCCGCGCGCACCACGGGCAGCCGCTTGATCGAAAACTGGTCCATCCGCGCCGCCACGACCGAGATCTCGGTATCCTCCTCGGCCATGACGACCGGATGGCTCATGACATCGGCCACGGTCCGGCCATGGGCTTTCAGGTAGTCGCGGGCCAGCGTCGCATTGTCCTCGAACAGGAACTTCCAGCGGCTGGCGTGCTTTTCGGACCCGATCTCCGCCCGGTGGATGAGGTCGCCTTCGCTCACGATGCCCTCCAGGCGGCCGGCGCCATCGACCACGGGCAAGGCGCTGATGCGCTCGCTGAGCAGAAGACGCGCGGCCTCGAGGATCGTCGCGTCTGACCTGATGCAGACCACCGAGGTGGTCATGATGTCCGCAGCCTTCATCGTCCTCTCCCGGCCCTGGACCAAGGCGTTAGGGGACAGGATCGGACCGACAGGCAGCCGCCGCCTTGATCTGGATTAAACGGCGGGAGATTAGAGGAGCTGCGGCGGCGCCCCGGCAGCCGGCAATGGTTCGGCCCCGGCCGAAGGACATGCAAAGACCGGCGTGCTACGGGAGCCCCCTCATGTCACCCCGCCTCGTGGCCTCCCGACTGCCGCTTCTGTCGCTGCTGATCGCGGTGACCTGCCTTAGCCAGTTCTACCGCGTCTCCAACAGCGTGATCGCACCGGAGCTCACGCGCGACCTCGGCCTGTCGCCGCGCCAGCTCGGCTGGGCGGGCAGCGCTTTCTTCTTCGCGCTCTTTGCCGTCCAAATTCCGGTCGGCATGTGGTTCGACCGTTTCGGCGCGCGCCGCACGGTGGCCGCCCTTTCGCTGCTCGCGATGGCCGGCGCGCTGTGGATCGCCCAAGCGGCTGACGCGCTGGACCTGATCGCCGGCCGCGCCATCGTGGGCGTGGGGTGTGCGGCCTCGTTCATGTCGGTGGTGT
>RGPT01000249.1 GCA_010032545.1 Alphaproteobacteria bacterium | reverse complement strand
TGCGCTCGGTCTCGCGCGCCTCGCGGGCGGCGGCGATGGCGGCGCGCTCGGCAAGACGGGCGGCAAACTCGGGATCGTTGGCGGGATCCTTTGCCCGGGCCTTCTCGAGCAGCGCCTGCTTGGCCTTGGCCGCTGTCTCCAACCGATCCGCAAAGTCAATCTTTCTGCCGCTCATCGTTCTTCGTTCCTATTCCGCCGCTTGCGCGGACGACTCTTTCTTGGCGCGCTTGCGGTCTTCCAGTTTCAGGTGGCGCTTGCGCAACCGGATCGACTTGGGTGTGATCTCGACCAGCTCGTCTTCTTCAATATAGGCGATCGCCTGCTCGAGCGACATCTTGCGTGGCGGCGTGAGCTTCACGGCCTCGTCCTTGCCGGCGGCGCGGATGTTGGTGAGCTGCTTGCCCTTCAGCACGTTCACTTCGAGGTCGTTGCCGCGGCTGTGCTCGCCGATGATCATGCCCATATAGACCGGCACGCCGGGGTCGATGAACATCGGGCCCCGCTCCTCGAGGTTCCACATCGCGTACATCACCGCATTGCCCGGCGCATTGGCGATCAGCGCGCCGTTGCGTCGGCCGGCGATGGGTCCGCGATAGGGTCCGTACTCGTGGAAGATGCGGTTCATCACGCCGGTGCCGCGCGTATCGGTCAGGAACTCGCCGTGATAGCCGATCAGGCCGCGCGACGGGGCGTAGAACACCAGGCGGGTCTTGCCGGCGCCCGACGGCCGCATGTCCTGCAGCTCGCCCTTGCGCATGGAGATCTGCTCGACGACCGGACCGGTATAGGCGTCGTCGACGTCGATCACGACTTCCTCGATCGGCTCGAGGCGCTGGCCGGTCTTGGGATCGGTCTGGAACAGCACGCGCGGACGGCCGACGGCGAGTTCGAAGCCTTCGCGGCGCATGGTCTCGATCAGCACGCCCAGCTGCAGTTCGCCGCGGCCGGCGACCTCGTAGGAATCGGCGTTCTCGGTATCGGAGACCCGGATAGCGACGTTGCCCTCGCCCTCGCGCATCAGGCGCGCGCGGATCATGCGGGTCGTGACCTTGTCGCCCTCGGTGCCGGCCAGCGGCGAGTCGTTGACCGCGAAGGTCATCGCCAGGGTCGGCGGATCGACCGGCTGCGAGGCGATCGGCTCGCTGATCGTGAGGTCGCCGATCGTGTCGGCCACGGTGGCGACCTTCATGCCGGCCACGGCCACGATGTCGCCGGCCTCGGCAGATTCGAGCGCCACGCGCTCGAGGCCACGGAAGGCCAGCACGCGCGTAATGCGGGTCTGCTCGAGTTCGGTGCCGTCGCGGCCCAGAGCCTTGACCATCGTATTGGGCTTGATCGAGCCCGAGAGGATGCGGCCGGTCAGGATGCGGCCAAGGAAATTGTCGGCCTCGAGCGTGGTCACCAGCATGCGGAACGCGGGATCGGGATCGATCTTGGGCGCTGGCACATGCTTCACGACCAGGTCGAACAGCGGCTCCATGTCCTTGTGCTCGGCCTCGAGCGAGGTCGCGGCCCAGCCCTGGCGGGCCGAGGCGAAGAGCGTCGGGAAGTCGAGCTGCTCGTCGCTGGCCTCCAGCGCCGAGAACAGGTCGAATACCTCGTCATGCACCTCGTGGGCGCGGGCGTCGGAACGGTCGACCTTGTTGATCAGCACGATCGGCTTCAGGCCGAGGCGCAGCGCCTTGCCGAGCACGAACTTGGTCTGGGGCAGCGGGCCCTCGGCCGCGTCGACCAGCAACACGACCCCGTCGACCATCGACAGGATGCGCTCGACCTCGCCGCCGAAGTCGGCGTGGCCCGGCGTATCGACGATGTTGATGCGGGTGCCGTGCCAGTCGACCGAGGTCGCCTTGGCCAGAATGGTGATCCCGCGCTCGCGCTCGAGGTCGTTCGAATCCATGGCGCGTTCGGCCACCTGCTGATTCTCGCGGAACGTGCCGCTCTGCTTCAGCAGGCAATCGACCAGTGTGGTCTTGCCATGATCGACGTGCGCGATGATCGCGACGTTGCGGATTTCCATGATCTTTTGTGTGTCCGGAGGGAGGTTGGCTGGGCGCGCTTATACGCATGCACCATGGCCCCGGCAAGGCGGGTTGAGGCGGTGTCTTGCCGCTGTCACAGTGCCCACATGCATAAACGCTCGGTCACCATCGACGGTCACCGCACCAGCATCTCGCTGGAAGACGCCTTTTGGGCCGAGCTTTCCCAGCTTGCCCGGGGCCGCGACCTGTCCCTCAATGCCCTGGTAGCCGAGATCGACCATGCCCGCGGCATCTCCCGGACCGGCGGACCGGGCGGCAATCTTTCAAGCGCCCTTCGTCTTTATGTACTGGAGGAGCTGAAGAAGCGCGCCGAGGCTAACATCAGTCGAGCCTGAACCCTTTGGCACGCACGAATGCGCCGAAATCGGCTCTTTCTGGAACCGAATATTGCCGCGCCTTGTCCTCGGACCAGCCGTAGGCCGGATCCTCGCCAAATTTGTCGACGAAGCGCTGGGTCTTGTAGGGCTGGGTCTCGTTGCGGCGACGGTCGTAGGCGGCGACCTTTTCCCGGAGGCCCGTCTCATCGTAGCGATCCCGGTGAATCGACACATCGAGGCCCAGTCGAGGGCTCATCACGCCTTCGAAGGAAGGCCAGCCAATCCCCAGCCCGGCCACGGGAAAGACATGCTGTGGGAGGCCGAGCACTTCGGCCACCTGGGCGGCGTGGTTGCGGATCTGGCTGATCGGGCAGGTGCCGAGCCCGACACGATCAGCGGCCGCGACGAAGGTCGCGAGCACGATGCCGGCATCGACCGCGGCATTGAAGAACGGGTCGAGATAGTCGTTCACGAACGGCCGGCCACGCCATTCGAACAGCAGCCGGTGGCGGCGGTTGTTGCCGCAGAAGACCAGCAGCGCGGGGCCGGCCTTGGCCCATGGGTTCTCCGGGATCAGAGCCTCCAGCTTCGCGCGCTGGGCGCTGTCGGTAACGATCACGATATCGGCCTGCTGAAGGTCGCTCTTGGACGGTGCCGAGAGCGCCACGGCGCAGAGCGTCTCGAGCAGGGCGGGATCGATCGGCTTGTCGGAATAGCGCCGCACGACGCGGCGGTTGGCCATGTCGGCCAGCACATCGACGCCTTTCGGCGCCTCGGCGAGCGCCGGGGCCGTCCCGAATCGCGCCTTGAGGGTCGTCAGCAGTCGATCGAGCACGGTCTCTCCTCAGCGGCCGAACAGGCCAGGCAGGTTGGGCAGGGGGACGTTCGGAATCAATGAGCGCCCCGGCACCGGGATCTGCTCGATCTGCTGCACGCCCGGCAGGGTGCTGAGCATACCCGGCGGGTCCTTGGCGGTGCCGCGCGTGACGTTGAAGGCTGGCGACGACATCGGACCGCGCACCGTGGTGATCAGATAGGGCGCCGAGCCGTCCTCGGCGATCGTGAAATTGACCGTCGTGTCGGTCGTCGCGTTGCCGAAGTTCGTGCGCGTGGCGATGTTGGCAGCCGCCCTGTTGCCCTGGACGACCAGGCTCCGGTCGGTCAAGACTCCGCCGGCGACATCGACCCGGCCCGAGATCGGGCTGTCATGGTTGACGAAGCGGTTCAGGACCAGGGCGATGGCGTTCAGGATGTTGCCGACGCCCGTACCGCCCTTCTGGCCGACCGCACCCAGGACGTTGCCCAGGGTCTGGTCGATCACGCCGCCGACGGCACCGGCGGCAGCTCCGCCCAGCACCTGGAGCGCCTTGTCGGCACCGGCGTAGATATGGCCACCCAGCTGCGCGCCGCCCGCCATCGAACTCTTGAGCTGGTCGGAGGTGGCGCCGGTGCCGCGTACCGCGATGCCGGTGGCGTTCAGCCGACCGTCGATCGTCACCTTCACGGTGCTGCCGAACTGATTGGTGCCAGCGGTACTGCGCAGCATCTCGCCCAGATAGATGCCGCTGGCGTCACCCTTGAAGTCGATCGACAGCGCCGGCTGGCTGCCGTTGACCACGCCGGAAAACGCCAGCGATCCGCCATAGAGGCCGCCCTTGAAGTGCGAGACGGTCAACACGCCGTCCTTGAGGGTGGCCGCGAGGTCGGCGTTGCCGATGCGCAGCGGTGCGCTGATCAGGGTTCCCGCCACCAGCTTGAGCGAGCCGTCGATACCGCGCAGCGCCGCCGTGTCGATCGGCTGGGCGCCGGCGGCAGGTTGCCCGCGCGCCGGCGCACGCGACGCGACGCCACTGCCGCCGCCGATCTTGTCCAGGTCGAGCACGCCGGCCCGCAGTTCGGCGGTGATGTTGGGCTTGCCCGTCAGTTTGGCATCGACCGCGCCCTCGATCGTCTGGCCGTTCAGCACGACACTGCCCTTGTAGGCCGCCGACTGCGGCGCGCCGCGCGAAATGCCCGGTAGCGACAATGTTCCGTCGGCCCGCACGCTGTGGCCCATGGCGCTGACGGCGACCTCGCGCAGCACGAGCTGCTCGATGCTGCCGGCCACGGCACCGCTGGCACTCGCTGCACCGAGACCTGCTGGCGCGGTGGTGCCGGCGAACTTCAGCAGCCGGCCGGCGTCGGGCGCCTCGAAATTGAAGGCGATATCCGGACGCGGCAGGGCGGTGTCGTAGCCCGCGACCGTGCCACGAACGGCCAGCCGGGCGCCCAGAAGGTTCGACACCTTTATATCGGTGAGGCGCAGCGTGCTGCCCTGCAGGGCGACGTCGACGTCGATGCCGCCGATCGTCTCCTTCTTGTAGATCAGCCGCGCGATCCTGGCTTTCAGCCCGACGGCCGGACCAGCCACGGCCGGCGCAGCGCCCGGCGCCTTGGCGGCGGCCGTGGCGCCGGAGGCCGGCTTCTGACCGGCTGGCGCGATGTAGGAATCGAGATCGACCGTGTCGATCGCCACGTTGGTTACGATCGAGAGCGGCACGCCGAAGGTCACTGCGATCCCACCGCTGCCCTTGAGGTCGTCGAGTTCGAAGACGGCGTCGGTTACGGCTACGTTGCCGCCTGTCGAGGACATCTTGCCCTTCATGCTGAGGCGCGTGAGCTTGGCCGCAGGAACGTCGGACACGTCGACGTCGAGCCAGGCCAGCGTCTCGCGCAACTTGGGTCCCACCAGACTGAAATCGCCCGACACCGTCGGCCGGGAAGGCGCACCCGACATGGTCGACCGCGCCTGCAGGGTCATTTCGCCCGGCAAGGTCGCGGTGAGCCTGGGAACGGCTACCGCACCGCCGCGCGCCTCCAGTTCGACCGCGACGTCGCGGATGGGCTTCTTGTTGTAGACGATCTCGGCGACATCGATTGCCAGCTTGGCGGTCAGGTCGGCGGGAATGCCGTCGGCGGCGGCAGGCGTCGCCGGCGTTGGCCGGCCAGCGGGCGCGGCCGGCGGTGTTGCGGCAGCAGGCGCCACAGGTGTCGCGGGCAAGTTCAAGTTCGACGGTGGCATCGATGTCTCGCAGACCGCCTTTGCCGCCAGGGACTTCAGGATGGCACTGGGCGAGGACAACGGCTCGG
>RGPT01000248.1 GCA_010032545.1 Alphaproteobacteria bacterium | reverse complement strand
CGCCGTAGTCGCGGCTGCGCAGCAGGCGTCCGGTCGAGCCCGGCGGGCCGTTGCCGTTGGTCAGGAACACCGTCTTGTCGCCGTCGGCGCGCGGCACGATCGTGCGGGTGTATTGCCAGGGCGACTGGAGTTCCTGGAAGGCGAAGGTCTCACCGTTGTCGCGGCTCACGTTCAGGCCGCGATTGGTGGTGGCATAGACCAGCTTGCCCCCAGATCCGGTGGCGTTCTTCACCACCGCAACGCCGTGGATGTCCTCGGAGTTGATGCCCTGGCCCACCTTCTTCCAGGTGCGGCCGCGGTCGGTCGAGCGGTGCACGCCGTCGATCTCGACGCCGGCCCACAGCGTGTCCTTGTCGATCGGGTCGAAGAGGATCTGGGTGACGCGCGGCTTGCCCACGAAGATGCAGGCCTCGGCGAACGAGCCCTTGGCCGGGCTGAAACTCTTGCCGCCGTCAGTCGAGACGAAAATGTTGGCCGGTTGCGTGCCCACCACGATGGTGTCGGGATCGTCGGGCGCCTGGGCCATCGACCAGATGTCGTAGTCGTCGAGCACCGACTTGAGGTGCGTCCATTTCTGGTCGCCCTCGTGCCAGCGGTAGAGGCCCGAGTCGGTGCCGGCCAGCACTTCGCCGGGCCGCTGCGGATGGGCGGAGAGCGCCCACACGCGCGCCTCGAGATAGAGGCCCGATTCGATGTAGGGCCGGATCCAGGTCTCGCCGTTGTCGCGGCTGAACCAGACCGACATGCCGGCGGTGCCGACGCAGAGCAGGTTGGACATCGTTGCCTCCCTTTGGGCCGCATTCTTCGACTTGCTCAGGGCAGCATATCATCGCCCCGGCGGAAACTGGATGTTGAAGCCGGCGAAGACCTGGAAGCTCGGCTGACCGACGCCGCTCTGCACGACCGAGTATTGCGGCTCGAGATACATGTTCAGCACGTTGCCGTCGGTCAGGAGCTTGACGCGGCCCAGGCCGAGCCCGACCGGCACGACCGCCGTCTGGTGGGCGAAGTCGAGTGTCGTGATGCCGCTCGAACGCAGATAGAAGCCGTCGGTCAGGTTGTAGAACAGGAACGGCTGGACGGTGAGCGACCGCGCACTGCTGTCGAAGGCCTGCTGGTAGGCGACCAGCGCCGCCGCCAGCCCCCAGTCGTAGGGCGCGCTCACGACGCCCTGCGCGCCTGCCTGCCACTTGCGCTCGCCCAGCGCCGGGCTGGTGGCGGTGGGCAGGATGACGAGCGGGCCTATGCCCATCTTGGCGTTGGCGAGCTGGATCAGCGGTACGTCGAACAGGGTGAGATCGCCCAGTCCGCTCTCGGTGCCGGCCGGTCCCCACGCCGTGGCACCCGTGGCGAGCGACACGCGCATGAGCTGGCGCCAGCCGAACGTGTCGTGCGGCACGATCCCGCGCAGGAAGGGCTGGTCGGCGCCGCTGCCCGGCAGGCCGCTCAGCACCGGCTGGAAGTAATTCTGGACCTGGATCGCCGGGATGTCGGTTAGCGGATTGTTGGCCACGTTCTGCTGGGCCCCGGCCGGTGATGCCGACAAAGCCAGCAGCGCCAGCAAGGCCGACCGACCTATGCGCGCCGCCATGTCGGGGCGTCGAGTGCGCGGATCAGGACCTTGTTGAAGGCGTCCGCCGCCTCGTAGGCCACCCAGTGGCCGGCGCCGGAGATGATGTTCATTTCGAAATCGGGCTGGAGCGCGCGGAAAAGATCGATGCGCTCCTGAATGTGAGGATATGTCGTGGAATCGAACTCGCCCCAGATGCCGGTGAACGGTTGCTTCACGCGCGGCAGGACTTCGCTGAGCTTGTATGCCTGGCCCATCTCGCGGCTTCTGGTCTTGGCGCGCGTGGTGTTCAGGATCTGCATGTGGATCGCCACGCCATCGACCTTGGCCGGGTCGTGGAACATCAGGATTTCGAGGTTTCTCCGCGCCTCTTCCGCCAGCGTTTCGGGCTGCATGTCAGCCAGCAGCTTGCGCAGTTTGGGGCCGGGTTTGCGCGTGGCTTTCAGGCCGCCGGCGCCGACGAACACGATCTTGGCGACCTGCTCCGGGAACAGCGTGGCGATGTGGCCGCCCACCATGCCGCCGAAGGAGAAGCCGGTGAGGGCGAATTGTCTGTCCTTCGGCAGCAGTTCCTTCATCGCGTGCTCGACGCAGTGCGTGACCGACCAGATGTCGCGTACGTCGTCGGGCGGATCGCTGTCGCCGAGGCCGGGCAGGTCGGCGGCATATATCGTGAAGTGCTGGCTGAGCGGCACGACGTTGCGGATCCAGTGGATCCACGAGCCCGAGCCGCCGTGAAACAGCAGCAGGATGGGCTTCTTGGCGCCGTCGTCCCAGACGTGCCATGTCATCTTGCCGCCGTTCCCCATGGGAACCCGCACAACTTCCGACGCAGTGCTTTCGATTGTCAGAATGTGTTCGGCGGCGCTGCGGCCGTCCGGCATTTTCGGGACGGCCGAATAGTCGAGGCTCATTTGCCGATCGTCCCCAGCAGACGTTCGACGAAGCCGGCCGCCTTCTTGCGGTCGATCCAGCGCAGCACCGTGACGAGGTCGTTGTCGGGATCGATCCAGACGATGTGGCTGCCCCAGCCGAGCGCGAAGTAGCTGCGCTCGGACGCCGCCGCAAACTGTCGCCTGTCCGTATTGAGCCACCACATCAGCCCGTAGAACGGCGCCACCGGGCAGGGCTTCACCAGCTCCGCCGTCCAGCCCTTGGGCAATATCTGTTTGCCTTCCCATACGCCCGCGTTGGCAACGAGCCGTCCCATCAGCGAAAGATCGCGCGCCGAGATCACGATGCCGCCGCCCCAGTGTCCGCCGCCCGGCACGGAAAGCATCGGCTTGCCGTCGATGGTGACGGTCGAGGTCTTGTAGCCGTCCCACTTCCAGCCGCTGGACGCGCCGATCGGGTCCATGATGCGGCGCTTGAGCACCTGTGGGAGCGGCTCCTTGAAAACCTGCAGCAGCGAGTAGCTGAGGCGGTTCACGCGCACGTCGTTGTATTCGTAGAAGGTGCCGGGCTGCTTCATCGCTCGGCGCGTGCCCTTGGGTGCGTCGGCGACGGCGAGGCCGACGACGCGGTTGTGGTCGATGCGGTCTTCCTTGCCGAACACGCTGCCCGACCATTCGCTGGTTTGCGTCAGCAGGTGACGCCAGGTGATGTCCTTGTTCTGCTCGCTCTTGAAGCCATCATCGAGCGCATAGTCGCCCGCCCTGTCGTCGAGGCTCCTGATCAGGCCGTCGCCCAGCGCCAGGCCGGCGAGCAGCGCGAGATAGCTCTTGGCGACGCTGAAGGTCATGTCGGCGTGGTCGACGTCTCCCCATTCGGCGAGCTTCTTGTCGCCCTGGTAGACGATGCCGGCGGCGCCGCCGCGCGGCGTCACCGGACCCAGCACCTCGTTGTCGGGGGCCTTTTCGCCGGTATCGTAGGTCATCACGAACTGGCCGTCCGGCATGTACATGCTTTCGGGCCAGTGGGATTCGGCGGACTTGGCGAAGTCTATGCAGTCGTTCAACTTGTTCGTCGTGTTCATGCCCGCAATCAACATTGGAGCCTGCCCGCGAGCAAGCTAGAAAGCGCCTTATGCCCATTCCCAATACGATCACCCTCCGCCGCCCCGACGACTGGCACGTCCATCTGCGCGACGGCGCCCTGCTGGCCGCGTGCGCCGTCCACACCGCACGCCAGTTCGCTCGCGCCATCATCATGCCGAACCTGGTCCCGCCCGTGACCAAGGTGGCCGAGGCGGCGGCCTACCGCGCCCGCATCCGCGCTGCGGTTCCGGCCGATCTCAAGTTCGAGCCGCTGATGACCTGCTACCTGACCGACGGCGCCGACCCGGCCGAGCTGTCGCGCGGCAAGGCCGAGGGTGTCTGGGTCGCGGCCAAGCTCTATCCCGCGCATGCCACGACCAACTCCGCACACGGCGTCACCTCGATGGACCGCGTCGCGAAAGGCCTGGAAGCCATGGAAAAGGCCGGCATGCCCTTGCTGGTCCATGGCGAAGTGACCGACCCCGAGGTCGACATCTTCGACCGTGAGGCGGTGTTCCTGGACAAGGTCCTGGCCCCACTCCTGAAACGACACCCCGGCCTGAAGATCGTGCTCGAACACATCACGACCCGAGAAGGCGTTGCCTTCGTCGAGGCGAACCCCGGCCGGATGGGCGGCACGATCACACCGCATCATCTCAGCTACAACCGCAATGCGATCTTCAAGGGCGGTATCCGTCCGCACTTTTATTGCCTGCCGATCGCCAAGCGCGAGGAGCATCGTCTCGCTCTGCGACGCGCGGCGACCTCGGGCAATCCGGCCTTCTTCCTGGGTACCGACACGGCGCCGCACACCACCGACACCAAGGAATGCGCTTGCGGCTGCGCCGGCATCTTCAATGCGCCGGTGGCCATGCAGGTCTATGCCCAGGTCTTCGCCGAAGAAGGCAAGCTCGACAATCTCGAGGCTTTTGCTTCGCTGAACGGCCCGCGCTTCTATGGCCTGCCGGTCAACGAGGAACGTGTCACCCTGCGCGCCGCGGCCCTCGACGCGCCGGACAGCGTGGATGTGCCGGGATTGGCCAAGACCATCACCGTGTTTCGCCCCGATACCCCTGTCGACTGGTCGTTCTAGGACGTCTGGTCTATCGTGGCGGCATGAGCAAAAACCGCATCCCCGCCGGCGCTGTCGTGCGCGGCACCGACAAAGGCTACGTCCACGGCGATCTGAAACCCGGTAGCGAGCGTCCGGTGGAGAAGGTCGAGAAGACCTACCCCTACATGCGGCCGCGCGATGCCGCGACGCTGATCCTCGTGCGCATGAAAGGCAAGACGCCCGAAGTGCTGATGGGTTGCCGCGCCGCCCAGCATGCTTTCATGCCCAACCGCTACGTGTTTCCCGGCGGCCGGGTCGACCGCGCCGATGCGCATGTTCCGATCGCCACGCCGCTCGACCGCTACGTGAACGCCCGCCTGCAGAAGGCCGCGACGGCGTTGCGCGCCCGCGCGCTGGCTGTCGCCGCGGTGCGCGAGACCTTCGAAGAGAGCGGTCTGATGTTGGGTAAGCCGTTGAAGGGCGGTGCGCCCGACAAGGACTATGGCGAGCACTGGAAGGGTTTTCTCGATAGGGGCATGGGGCCCGCGCTCGATTGCCTCGACCTGATTGCCCGCGCGGTGACGCCGCCCGGCCGGCCGCGCCGTTTCAACGCGCGCTTCTTCATGGCACGGGCGGAAGATGCGAGCGGCGAAATCCGGCATTCAAGCGAGATGGGCGACATCCGTTGGGTCCGCCTCGACGAGGCGCGCGAACTGCCGTTGCCGACCATCACCGGGTTGATCCTGGGCGAGATCGGCCGCCTCGTGAAGGAGCCGCCCGATCGCAAGAAGCAGCGCAGGATCCCGCTGTTCACGACGATCCATCGCAAGCACCTGATGATCGAGGAGTGACCCGATGACGGTGCGCGCCGAGATCTCCTCGTCGCCCACCAAGCCTGGCCTGCCGCCACGCGGCG
>RGPT01000247.1 GCA_010032545.1 Alphaproteobacteria bacterium | reverse complement strand
GCTCGATCGCCGCGGCGGCCTGGTGCAGCCGCTCGCCTATGCGCGCGAGCTGGCGCGCGCCGCGATCGGCCGTCACCGTGGCGCCGCCGGCAGTGGTCACGACCCACTTGCCGCTGTTGCGCTCCAGCTTCGTGGCGAGGGTCTTGCCATGCACGGCAACGCCGGCGCCGATCGCGGCGCGCGCCAGCTCGCGCGCATAGGCGAGCGGCTGCACCAGGCCGCCGCGGCGATCGAGCCACGCGCCGGCGTACTGGTCCGAGCCGACGTGACGTTCGGTGGCGGCCCGGTCGAGCACCTCGACCGGCGCGCCACGCTGCTGCCATTGGGCCGCCCGGGCTTGCAGCGCCGGCAGCGCCGTGGCCGAGAAGGCGCTCTGGATCCAGCCGGTGCGCGTGTTCGGCACGGCCATCTTGTGCGTGTCGATCAGGTCCCAGACGACATCGGCGGTACGGCTGACGAAGTCGACGAGGCGTGGCCCGCGTTCGGGCCCGAACATCGCCTCGAGTTCGTCGGGGTCGAACTTCAGGCCGGGGATGACCTGCCCGCCATTGCGCCCGGAGCCGCCGAAGCCCGGCTCCTTCGCCTCCAGCACGACCGCCTTTATGCCGCGCTCCGCGAGATGCAGCCCGGTCGAGAGGCCGCAATAGCCGGCGCCCACGATGCAGACGTCGGCCGCGACCGACTCGGCGAGCGGCGGCGTGGAAGGCGCCGGCGGCGCCGTGGCCGCCCACAGCGAGGGTTCGAGAGGAAAAGACTCGGTCATGGTACCTCGGGAAGAATGCGCGCGACTCAGTTCCGCGCCTTGAAGGCGAACTCCGCGCCTGAGCGGATGCCGGTCGGCCAGCGCGCGGTGATGGTCTTGAGCCTGGTGTAGAAGCGCACGCCTTCCATGCCGTAGATGCCGTGGTCGCCGAAGATGGAAGCCTTCCAGCCGCCGAAGCTGTGATAGGCGACCGGCACCGGGATCGGCACGTTGATGCCGACCATGCCGATCTGCACGCCGCTGGCAAAGGCGCGGGCGGCGTCGCCGTCGCGGGTGAAGATCGCCGTGCCGTTGCCGTAGGCATGGTCGTTCACCATCCTGATCGCCTCGTCGAAGCCCCTGGCGCGCACCACCGACAGCACCGGCCCGAAGATCTCGTCCTGGTAGATCTTCATGTCGGTGCTCACATGGTCGAACAGGCAGCCGCCCATGAAATTGCCCTTCTCGTAGCCCTGCAGCTTCAGGCCACGGCCGTCGACCACCAGCTTCGCGCCTTCCTTCACGCCCTGGTCGACATAGCCCATCACCTTGTCCTTGTGCTGGCGTGTCACCAGCGGCCCCATTTCCGACTGCGGATCGAGGCCCGGCCCGACCTTCAGCGCCGCCACGCGCGGCGCCAGCTTCTCCATCAGCCGGTCGCCGACATCGCCCACCGCGACGGCAACCGAGATCGCCATGCAGCGCTCGCCTGCCGCACCATAGCCCGCACCGATCAGCGCATCGGTCACCTGGTCGAGGTCGGCGTCGGGCATGATCACCATGTGGTTCTTGGCGCCGCACAGCGCCTGCACGCGCTTATTCATGCGCGTGCCCGTGTGATAGACGTACTCGCCGATCGCCGTGGAGCCCACGAACGAGATCGCCGGCACGTCGGGGTGATGCAGCAGCGCATCGACCGCGACCTTGTCGCCGTTCAGCACCTGGAAGATGCCGGCAGGCAGGCCCGCCTCGGCGAACAGCTCGGCCAGCAGCATCGGCGCGGAGGGATCCTTTTCCGACGGCTTCAGGATGAAGGCATTGCCGCAGGCCACGGCCATGGCGCCCATCCAGCACGGGATCATGATCGGGAAGTTGAACGGCGTGATGCCCGCCACCACGCCCAGCGGCTGGCGGATCGACCACGAATCCATGTCGGCGGCGACCTGTTCGGTGAAGTCGCCCTTCATGTGGTGGGCGATGCCGCAGGAGAATTCCACGACCTCCAGACCGCGCCCGACCTCGCCCTTGGCATCGTCGAAGGTCTTGCCGTGCTCGAGCGACATCAGGCGCGCCAGATCGTCGAGGCGCTTTTCCATCAGGCCCTTGAGATTGAACATCACGCGCTGGCGCCGCAGAGGCGGCGTCGCCGCCCACGCGACCTGCGCCTTCCTGGCGAGCTGGACCGCGTCGTCGATCTCGGCTGCGGAGGCGAGCGCCACCATCGCCGTCACCTCGCCGGTCGCCGGGTTGGTGACGTCGCCCTGCCGGCCGCTCGTGCCCGCGACCCGCTTGTTGCCGACGTAGTGCCCGATTCTGCCTGCCATGATTTCCCCCGCTCTTTGTCGCGTTCTAGCACGGCGCCGCGACATTTTCCCGGACGCTAGCGCGCGAGCGCCATGTCGCAGGCATCAGGCGCGACATCGTTGAAGACATTGGTGAATTCGTCGTCCCGCTGTTGCGTCTCATGTCGCGGAGAACGCGACATTTCCGAAAGCCGTCGCGCGACCTCCTTCTCGACCCTCTCCTCGACCGCCTTCTCGACTGCCGCGGCGACGCGCGCCCCGAAATCGGCTTCCGCGTCGCGACGCTTCTCGATCTGCTGTTCCTCCCGAAGGGCGGCGGCGTCGGCCTGCTTCAGGAGATAGAGATCGAGCCCGCGGTCGCGTTTGGCGTACTCGCCGATCTTCTTGCCGCGATAGAACACCGGCCGGATCTCGACATGGTCGGCGGCGAGCACGACGCTCTCGACGGCCTGCCGGCGCCGTGCCTCGACGATATCGCGGCACTTCCTGTCGAAGAGGGGATACTCCTTCCGCCAGCGCTGCACGGTGCGGCGGTCGACGCCGGTGCGGGCGGCCGCCTCGACGACGCTGCGGCAGCGCGCGAAATGCACCAGGAACGCCGCCTGGCGGCGGCGCGGCGTGCTCAGCCGCTCCGGCCTGAGGATGGCGCGATGGGACAGCAGCCTGGGCTCTTCCGGCAGGGGCTCCTCCGGCAGGGACCCGACCGGGGCAGGGGCGGCCTCGGCCTCGCCGTCGGGCGTGCTGGGCGCGATGCCCAGCTTCTTGTCGGCAATGCCCTGCCAGTTGGGCTGCTTCATCCGCTGCTGCGCCCAGGCCATCAGCGCCGCCTCGCTGCGTTCCGCCCCGCTGATGCGCGCACATTCGTCGACCAGCCTTTGCAGCATGCCGCGGGGCATTTCGGCGTAGAGCCGCGGCACGCCGAGGCCGCCGTAGTTTTCCAGGAGATGAAGCGCTTCGTCGGGTTTCATGGGGCCTCGCATGAGGATAGGAATAGGAGACATAATAGTCTCCTATCCTTTCGTCAAGGGGTCCAAAAAGGAACGGAGTCTTCTCCGGCGCGGGCGCTACAATCGGCTGCCTCAGGGAGACAAGCGACATGACCCCACTGCAGCCGACCGCGCCGGCCTCCCGGCCGGCCGCCACGACCGGCGCCGATGCCGACATCGCGGGCCAGGTGCGCAAGATCACCGCGCGAGTCCTCGGTATCGATCCGGGCAGGGTCACCGACACCGCCGACTTCGTGGCCGGTCTCGGCGCCAGCAGCCTCGATCTCGTGGAGCTGATCATGGCGATCGAGGATGCGTTCGGCATCGAGATCTCCGACAGCGCCGCGGAGCGGATCATCACCGTGGGCGACCTCGTGGCGTTCATCAAGAGCCAGCCGCCAGCGGCCAAGTCAGGGTAGACTGTTGCCCGGCTGACGAGGATCGCCGGGCTTTCGTTTCGCCATCGCCTAAACCGGCTTGACGCGCACGCTGCCCATGCGCTCGGCCGCGGGCGGGCAAGGCATTGCCCGCGCGACATCGCGTCCTTCTCGGCGATTCCCGGCCAGTTGGTCTGCTTCAGGTGCTGCTGCGCCCAGGCCAGCAGGCCGGCCTCAGAGCCGGACCACGCCCAAGCCGCCCTGATTCTGGAGGAGATAGAGCGCTTCTTTGGGTTTCAGGGGGTTCCGCAAGAGGGAGAGGATATGTGAAGGAGCATCCTGTAGTCGGGCCAACAGCCGGCGCGGCTGGGCAGTGACGTTCGTGAGCAGGTCAGCGTCGCATGTTGCAAAGCCGAAGGGTTGCTCCGCAGAATTAGTTGCGATTTGCGAATCCGTGCCCGACCGCTGCGTCGCAAATATCTCGCAAATGTGGACTTTTTTTGCATGCGGTACCGTTGGCACGGTTCGTGGACGAGGCCCCCTCGCCAGAGACGACGGGCCAGTCGGGGCGTCGCGCCACGATTGGATGAATACATCGTCTTCAGGAGCACAGCCGCTTTCCCAGTAACTCCCGGCGGCTGTTCTCTCCCGTCGCTTCTGGTGCCTGGGACGGTTGATTCCGATTTGCATTTGATTCAAATCAATCTGGCTTGCCGGGCCGATGTTTACGATTTTCGGCAGCGCAAAGATGCAAGAGCGTCGGGGCTGAAGGAAGGTAGGTTTAGTTGTGTGTGGAATGTCAGACGGCCCGGCGTTGAGCGCACCCTCGCCTGTCTCGGATCTTGCCGGCGAACGAAGCCCGGCGTCTCCGCAGGGCTTCCTGCGCAGTCTTTTTTCGGTGCTGGCCATCCTGGCGACGGCAACGTTCGCGGCGGTATCTGCGGCCCTGGCACAAGGTCAGGCCGGCACCGCCGTCGTCCTCGACGGTAGCCTGGTCGGTTATCCACGGGTCGAAGTGCGCGGCATGACCGTCTACGACCCGGCCGCCACCTGGAACTTCGCGCTCGCCCACGTGCTTCAAACCGAGGGAACCGCCACCGCCGTCCAGATGGCGAAGGCGATCGAACTCACCTATCGCGAGGACGGCTACTTCCTCGCCCGCGTTCATATCGTTCCAGGCCCCCAGCCGGGCACCGCGGTGCTGCTGGTCGAGGAAGGCCACATCGGCACCATCGAAGTCATCGGCGTCAACGAGCGTATCGGCGAACGGGTCGCGTCCTACATGAAGCCGGTCGCCGACGGCGGCCCGGTCAGGCTGGCCGACTTCGAGCGGGCGCTCATGCTGGCGGGCGATCTCGGCGGCGTGAGCGTGCGGTCGGAAGTGCGCTATCGCGAGGGCGGTGAGCCGGACAAGGCCGACCTCAAGATCTACGCCAAGTCGGTCAAGGCCCGTGGCTAGATCGTCATCGACAGCCCGCCGGCAGCCGACAGCGTGACGGCGACCGTGCTCCAGGAAGTCTATTCGACGCTGTTCGCCGGCGATCTGCTGCGTGGCATCGTCGGCGGCGCCACCGACTTCAACCAGAGTGTTGGCGGCACCATCGGCGGCTATTACCGGGTTCCGATCTGGAACCAGGGCACCTATGCCGAAGCCTATGCCGGCGGATCGAAGTATGGCCGCGACCTGTCCGGTGTCCTGAACAACAACTACCAGCAGGGCTTCAACGCCATCGTCCTGGTCGGCCATCCGCTGCTGCGCACGCTCGACGAGTTCGCCTACCTGCTGTTCGAGAACGACTATGGCGAGCTTGCCTCCTGGACCGGGCAGGGACGCGACAAGTCGGACGCCTTCCGCATGACCATGCTCTACAGTCGCGTGGGTGACGCCGGCAC
>RGPT01000246.1 GCA_010032545.1 Alphaproteobacteria bacterium | reverse complement strand
GATCGCCAGCCTGATCCGTGCCGAGCACACTCATCGTCAGGCCCGGTCGATCAGCTACCGGATTAGCGGCGCCAGGTTCCCGGTGTTGAAGGATCTCGACAGCTTCGTCTTCGACGACACGCCGCTGGATCAGGGGCAGGTTCGTGAGTTGGCGACCGGCACGTTCCTCGACGCCAAGCGCAACGCCATCTTCATCGGCGGCACCGGGACCGGCAAAACCCATCTCTGCATTGCCGTCGCTTCTGCCGTGATACGTGCCCGCGCCAGGGGACGGTTCTTCAACCTCGTCGATCTGGTCAACCAGCTCGAGCAGGAGAAGGCTGCGGGCAAGAGCGGTAGGCTGGCCGAGAAACTGTTGCGCCACGATCTCATCGTCATCGACGAACTCGGCTATCTGCCGTTCAGCCAATCCGGCGGACAGCTGCTGTTCCACCTGATCAGCAAGCTCTACGAAAACACATCGCTGCTGATCACCACCAACCTCGCCTTCGCCGATTGGCCGCAGGTGTTCGGCGACGCCAAGATGACCACCGCCATGCTCGATCGCCTGACCCATCACTGCGATATCATCGAGACCGGCAATACCAGCTGGCGCTTCAAAAACCGCAGCTGAAAACCCTCCCCCAGACCCCGGCCCCTCCTATGCACTACGGGGATAAGCCCATTCAGGCCGTCCCAGAGGGGTCACGATTGGGCGCGAAAAGGGGGTCACGGTTGGAAGCGAATTGACACGCTGGCCGCGCTTGGCAGGCGGGCACCCACGGCGACCTCTATGGCGGCGGCATAAAGCTGAAGGTGTTGGAGAAGGCTGCCGCCCTGGTCATGAAGGCGGCGCCTTGCGCCTCCAGCCTTCTGGTGCTCCCCAACCCGTCCTACGAGCCCGGCGGCATCTCGCTCACCTTCGATCGCTAGCTTCGGTCCGTCGATCAGGATCTGGGTGGGTAGAGCCTTTCCAGCAGGTCACCCAGTGCCCGGGCTTCGGTCGGCGAGAGGTGCGCGCCCACAGCGGCCTCGATGGCGGCCGCATAGACCGGCCAGATCTTGCGGCGCATGGCGCGCCCCTTCGCGGTGATGGCGAGTACCTGGCCGCGGCCATCGTCCTCGCTGGCCGCACGGGCGACGTGGCCTTGGGCTTCCAGGCGGTCGATCAGGCGCGAGAGATTGTACTGGGCCAGCAGCATCGCCTTCTGCAGTTCGAAGGGCCTGAGGCCCGGCGCGCCGGCGCGCTCCAGCTCCAGCAGGACGTCGTACCAGGCCAGCGGTGGCAGTCCTGCCTCTTTCAGGCGGCCCTCGACGGTGGCGAGGGCCGCGCGGTGGGCGCGTTCCAGGCGGGTCCAGGCGCGGACGACGGAATCGGAGGGTGCGGTCATGGCCGCAGTCTATGGATATATGCACTTGCATCAAGAGGCGTGGCACACTAGATGCAATTGCATATAAGTGGAGTTTGCCATGCTGACCCTGGTTTCCTTCGATCTCTGTCCCTACGTGCAGCGCGCGGCGATCGCGCTCGCCGAAAAGGGCGTGCCGTTCGAGCGCCGCACTGTCGATCTCGCCGACAAGCCCGGTTGGTTCCGGGCAATCTCCCCGCTCGGCAAGGTGCCCCTGTTGCAGGTCGGCGACGCGGTGCTGTTCGAGAGCGCCGTCATCGTCGAATACCTGGACGACACCGAAACGCCCCGACTCCATCCGGCCGATCCGCTGACGCGCGCGCGACATCGCGCCTGGATGGAGTTCGGCTCCTCGATCCTGGCCGACATCTGGACGATTGAGACCACGTCCGACCGCGCCGCCTTCGACGCCAAGGCGATCCTGTTGCGGGAGAAGTTCGGGCGGCTGGAGGTGGAGCTGGGGGAAGGGCCGTACTTTGCCGGCTCCGAGTTCTGTCTGGTCGACGCCGTCTTCGCGCCGGCGTTCCGCTACTTCGACGTCTTCGACCGCTATGCCGATCTCGGCGCGTTCGCCGGCTTGCCCAAGGTCCAGGCGTGGCGGCGGGCGCTTGCGGCCAGGCCCTCGGTGCGGGCCGCCGTTGTGCCCGATTATGAGGCGCGGCTGACCGCCTTCCTGCGGCGGCGGGACTCCTGCTTCGCCCAATTAATCGACGAATTTATCGACAGATTTCCCGACGTTCAGGTGTCGGTAATCAGCTCGATTACCGCCATGTAGTGAACCGTCGCCGCCACCAGAACGAAACCGTGCCAGATCGCGTTCTGGTACGGCAGCCGCCGCCACAGGTGAAACACGACGCCCGCCGTGTAGACGATCCCGCCCAGCGCCAGCAGGCCGAGCGTGCGGTCGTCGAGCGCGGCGGCAAATGGCCCGGCGGCGGCAAGCCCGATCCAGCCCAGCGTCAGGTAGAGGGCGATCGAGATCGCCTCGATTCGGTGCGGTTGCAAGAGCTTCAGAACCATGCCGACGGTCGCGACCGTCCAGATGACGGTCGTGAGGCCCCACGCCCAGGCGCTGTCGAGGCGGACCGTGAAGGGAGTGTAGGTGCCGGCGATCATGGCGAAGATCGCCGCGTGGTCGAGGCGCCGCAGCAGTTCGCGCCGGCCGCCGGTGTCGAACACGTTGTAGGCAGCCGAACAGGCCAGCATCGCGAGTAGTCCTGCCGCGTAGACCACGACCGCGGCGCGATCTCCCGGTCTGCCATCCGTAGCGGTGGCGCCCACCAGGACGATCGCGCCCACGACTCCGAGGCCAAGGCCCAGCGCGTGGACGGCGCGATCGGCCAGGCGTTCGCGGCCCGTCAATCGTGGCCCATCAACCACGGTTGAGGCGCGGTGCCCCGCCGTCGGTTGCCGCTTCGCCGTAGACCATGCGGGAGATGCCGGCCCAGTAGGCCGCCGCCTCGCACATGGGGCAGGGGCGGAAGGAGCTGTAGAGCACTGCACCCGTCAGGCTGCGGGCATGCAGACGGCGGGCGGCGTCGCGAATCGCCTCCATCTCGGCGTGTGCCGTCGGGTCGGTATTGGCAACAACACGGCTCGGTGCCTCGCCCACGATCACCGACTCACGCACCACGACGGCGCCAAAGCCCTGATCGCCCGCCTTCAAGGCAAGGTCACGCATCTCGAAAGCCCGGCGCAGGAAGCCGGCAGGAGTGGCCGCGGCCGGCTGCACGATAGGCGTCTCGCGGACTTGCGCGCCAGCCGACCGGCCGATCGCTGCGCTGCAGACGAGACCTGTCAGGAGCGTGCGCCGGCGGGTGGCCATGGCCGGCGGTTCAGCCCTGGTCGAGGAAGCTCCGCAGCATGCGCGAACGGCTGGGGTGCTTCAGCTTGCGCAGCGCCTTGGCCTCGATCTGGCGGATTCGCTCGCGGGTGACCGAGAACTGCTGGCCGACTTCTTCCAGCGTGTGGTCGGTGTTCATGCCGATGCCGAAGCGCATGCGCAGCACGCGCTCCTCGCGCGGCGTCAGCGTCGCCAGTACCCGGGTCGTGCTTTCGCGCAGGTTGCCCTGGATGGCGGCCTCGAGCGGGATCACGGCGTTCTTGTCTTCGATGAAGTCGCCGAGATGCGAATCCTCCTCGTCGCCGATCGGCGTCTCGAGGCTGATCGGCTCCTTGGCGATCTTCAGGACCTTGCGCACCTTCTCGAGCGGCATGCCGAGCTTCTCGGCCAGCTCCTCGGGCTGCGGCTCGCGGCCGATCTCGTGCAGCATCTGGCGGCTGGTCCGGACCAGCTTGTTGATGGTCTCGATCATGTGCACCGGGATGCGGATGGTGCGCGCCTGGTCGGCGATCGAGCGCGTGATGGCCTGGCGAATCCACCAGGTCGCGTAGGTCGAGAACTTGTAGCCGCGGCGGTACTCGAACTTGTCGACCGCCTTCATCAGGCCGATGTTTCCCTCCTGGATGAGATCCAGGAACTGCAGGCCGCGGTTGGTGTACTTCTTGGCGATCGAGATCACGAGCCGAAGGTTGGCCTCGATCATCTCCTTCTTGGCGCGCATCATCTCGCGCTCGCCGTCCTGCACGGTCTTGACCATGCGGCGGTATTCGAAGATCGGTGCGCCGGCGTGGTCGGAGATGACGCGGATTTCCTCGCGCATCTTCTCGACTTCGGCGCCCTTCTTCTTGACGAAGTCCTTCCAGCCCTTGCCCGGCAGCTTGCCGACCTTTTCGAGCCAGTTCGGATCGATCTCGTGGTTCAGGTAATGGTCGAGGAAGTCCTGGCGCGGGATGCGGAAGCCCTCGGCCATGCGCAGAAGCTTGCCCTCGATCATCATCAGGCGACGATTGAGGTCGTAAAGCGCGAGCTTGAGCTGCTCGATGCGGTTGGCGTTGATGTGAATCTGGCGGACCAGGTCGACGATCTTCTTGCGGTGCTTCTCGTAGCTCTTCTCGAACTCGGGACTGGGCTTCTGGCCACGGTTGAGCGTCGACAGGCGCCGGTTCTGCACCTTCGACATGTCGAGGTAGACGCGGGCGATCTTGGTGAGGTTGCGCAGCACCTCGGGCTTGAGCTTTTCCTCGAGCGCCGACAGCGACAGCGCATTCTCCTCGTCGTCCTCGGCGCCTTCGGCCGCGGCTGCGGCCCCGTTGACCGCGGGGGCGGCCGGTCGGACGAGCTTGGGCAGCGCCGGGCGCGGCATTGCCGGCGGCGGCGGGTTGGCCGCCATCGCGGCCTTGGCCTCGCCGGGCGCGCCGCCCTGGGTCGCCTCGAGGTCGATCACGTCGCGCAGCAGGATACGGCCTTCGTTGATCGCGTCGCGCCAGGCCAGAAGCGCGGTGATGGTCATCGGGCTTTCGCAAATGCCGCCGATCATCTTGTCCTGGCCGGCTTCGATGCGCTTGGCGATCTCGATCTCGCCCTCACGGCTCAGAAGCTCGACGCTGCCCATCTCGCGCAGATACATGCGGACAGGATCGTCGGTACGTCCGAGTTCCTCGTCCTCGCCAGTCGCTTCGGCGGCAACCACAGCGGTCTTGGCAGGTTCGGCCGGGGTGGCGGCGGCGGTCTCTTCCTGTTCTTCGGCCTCGACCACGTTGACGCCGGCTTCCGAAAGCATCGCCATCGTGTCCTCGATCTGCTCGGAGGACACCTCGTCCGGCGGCAGGGCGGCATTCAACTCGTCATAGGTGACGTAACCGCGCTCCTTGCCCTTCTGGACGAGCTTCTTGAGCTCGGCGCCAAGACTGTCGAGGAGAGGGGCATCGGGCCCCTCGTCACGGGTGTCGGTGGCTTCGGGTTGGGCTGCGGTCGCGGTTTTGGTCGCCATTGCTGTTCCTTGGGTGCGACAAACGGGTTCGACGGCCGGTCTGGCCGTGAATTTGGCTGCAAGAAGGGGAAGCGGGAGGGCGATCCCGCTAGAAACTACCCTTCTACTATATGGGGGTTAAGTTCAAGCGCCGATAGGGTACCCGTCCAAATTCGCATGCAAGTCAGCTATCCGGCGCCGGATTCTACACTTTCCCGGCGCATCCGATCGAGAATTGCCTGCAGGCGGCGTAGATTTTCCTCGCTCATGTCCTCGGCCAAGGCCTCCATCAACTCTTGGGCCAATCTTCTCCAGGACTTT
>RGPT01000245.1 GCA_010032545.1 Alphaproteobacteria bacterium | reverse complement strand
TCGGCCTGATCGTGCTGCTCTCGGTCGGCGGCTTCACTGCCGGCACCTTCGTCAACAACCGGCTGGTCGGCCGTATTGCGCCCACGACCATCATTCGCTTCTCGGGCTGGTTCCACATCGCGGCATTGATCGTCATGGCGGCGCTTTCGCTGGCGGAAATCGTCACCTGGTGGGCCATCGTCGGTCCGCACATGCTGCTGAGCTTCGGCACCGGCATGATCGTGGCCAACGCCAATGCCGGTGCCGTCGGCATGTATCCGCGCCTGGCCGGCACCGCGTCGTCGCTGGCGGGGCTTGCCCAGATGGGCATGGGCGCCATGGGCACGATCTCGGTGGCCGTCCTGACCCTGGTCGGCAGCTCCTACGTCGCCATGCCGCTGGTGATCGGGCTCGCGCCTTTCGCCATCGCGACGCTGCTCAGCGCGCGGCTGTTGCGTCCGGGCACGGGTGCCTTGAAACTGGGGTCTTAGAAAAAGGGAGAAGACCATGACGAACATGCTGAAGGACAAGGTCGTGCTGGTGACCGGCGCGGGTGGCGGCATCGGCCGCGAGATGGCGTTGCTGGCGGCGCGCGAGGGCGCCAAGGTCGTGGTCAACGATCTCGGCGGCGCGGTCGATGGCGAAGGCGGCGGCAGCACGACACCGGCACAAAAAGTCTGCGACGAGATCGCGGCATTCGGCGGCAAGGCCGTGCCCAACGGCGACAGTGTCACCGATCCGGCCGGTGCCGAGCGCATGGTCAAGGCCGCGGTCGAGAACTTCGGCAAGATCGACGGCGTCATCAACAACGCCGGCATCCTGCGTGACCGCATCTTCCATCGCATGAGCCACATGGACTGGAAGATGGTGATCGACGTCCATCTGAACGGTGCGTTCAACGTGAGCCGCGCCGCCGCCAACTACTTCAAGGAGCAGAAGTCAGGCGCGTTCGTGCATTTCACCTCGACCTCGGGGCTCGTCGGCAACTTCGGCCAGGCCAACTATTCCGCCGCCAAGATGGGCATCATCGGCCTGTCGCGCTCGATCGCGCTCGACATGGCGGCGTTCAATGTCCGCTCCAACTGCATCTCGCCGTTTGCCTGGACTCGCATGATCGGCACCATCCCGGCCGATACGCCGGCCCAGGTGGCCCGTCTCGAACGCTCCAAGAAGATGACCCCGGCCAAGATCGCGCCGATGGCGGTGTTCCTGCTGTCGGATGCCGCGCAAGCCGCCGGCGTCAGCTCGCAGATATTCGGCGTACGCATGAACGAGATCATGCTGTTCAACGCCAACCGCCCCGTGCGGTCGGTCCACATGTCGGAAGGCTGGACGCTGGAAGCAATCGACGAAATCGCTGTGCCGGCGATGAAGCCCTACTTCACCGACCTCAAGCGCTCGCCCGAGTACTTCACGTGGGATCCGATCTGATGGCCCTCGACAAGACCAAGAACGAACCCAGGATCGATGCCGACGAAGTCCTTGGCGGCATCGTGGAATGGGTGAGCATTGAGAGCCCGAGCCACGATGCCAAGGCGGTCAACAGGGTCGTCGATCATGTCGAGGGACAATTCCGCGACCTCGGATTGAAACTCGAGCGCACGCCCGGCGTCGACGGGTTCGGCGACATCCTGGCGTGCAGGACGCCCCCGGAGCTGAACGGCGGCGAGGGCAAGGGTATCCTGGTGCTGGCGCACCTCGACACCGTGCACCCCATCGGCATGATCGAGAAGGACCTTAAGGTCCGCCGCGAGGGCGACAGCATCTTCGGGCCCGGAATCTACGACATGAAGTCCGGCGGCTATATCGCCTACTACGCGCTGCGCCACCTGATCCGCCAGGGCAAGAAGCCCAAGCTGCCTGTGACGTTCCTGTTTATCCCCGAGGAAGAAGTCGGCAGCCCGACCTCGCGCGCGCGCATCGAGGCCGCAGCCAGGGGCCACAAGTATGCGCTGGTCATGGAGCCCGGCCGCGACGGCGACAAGGTCGTGACGTCGCGCAAGGGCGTCGGCCGCTTCGTCCTGACGGTGAAGGGCCGGGCCAGTCATTCCGGCGTCCGCCACGAGGACGGTCGCAGTGCCATCCTTGAAATGGCGAAGCAGATCGTGCGCATCGAAGGCAAGACCGACTATGCCCGCGGCATTACCTGCAATGTCGGGCTGGTGAGCGGCGGCAGCGGCGTAAACGTCGTGCCGGCCGAGTGCAAGGCCGAGATCGACCTGCGCGTGCCGAGCCAGCAGCTCGCCGAGGAGATGACGCACTGGTTCCACGGCCTCGAGCCGATCGGTCCCGACGTCGAGGTGACCGTCGAAGGCGGCATGAACCGGCCGCCATACCAGAAGGACGCCGGCATCGCCGACCTGTTCGGCAAGGCGCAGGCGATCTACCGCGAAATCGGCAAGGAGCTGGAGGACGTGCCGCTGACGGGTGGCGGGAGCGACGGCAATTTCACGGCGGCGCTGGGAATCCCGACGCTTGATGGCCTCGGGGCCGACGGCAAGGGCGCACATGCGGCCTACGAACAGATCTACTATTCGTCGCTGGTGCCGCGCACCTACCTCTGCGCCAGGCTGCTGGAGACGCTGGAGTAGCCGGCGTGGTCACGGTTTATCACGCTCAGCACACGCGTTCGCTCCGTGTTCTTTGGACCTTGGCGGAACTCGGCGTCGAGGCCGACGTCCGCGCGATCCCGTTCCCGCCGCGAAAACTGAAACCCGAATACCTCGAGATCAATCCCTCGGGGACGGTGCCGACGATGATCGACGGCGCCGTGAAGCTCACGGAGTCGCTGGCAATCTGCGAGTACCTCGCCGACAAGCACGGCTCGCGGCTTCTCGTCGTCCCGGGCGACGCGGCGCGACCGGATTTCCTGCAATGGTTGTGGTACGGCGAGTCGACCCTGATGGTCCCCATGACCATGCGCGCCCGCATCGGCCGCATGGGCAAGACGGGCGAAGGCATCGATGCCGTTCTCGCCGATGCGCGCGAGGCGCTGTCGGCCCGGCTGGAGCCGCTGGAGCGACATCTCGGGGAGAGGGATTTTGTGGCGGCGGACCGGTTGACGCTTGCCGACATCGCCCTTGGCTACCCGCTCTATCTCGTCAAATGGACGAAGATTGACGAGGTGCTGGGCCCGAACGTGCGCGCCTATGCCGACCGGCTGCATGCCCGGCCGGCCTTCCAGAGGGCCGCCGCCGTTCAGTAGGCGGCGGTGAAGCGCTTGTGCAGGTGCTTGGGCTTCTCGATTTCGTCGAGGATGGCGATGGCGAAGTCCTCACGGCTGATCCGGCTCTCGCCCTTGGAGTCGACGAGGAACTTGTCGAGGCCGAGGCGGAACTTGCCGGTGCGCGTGCCGGCCGGGATCGCAGCCGGCGGCGAGACTGCCGTCCATTCGAGGTCCTTGATCGCGCGGATAGCCTCCAGTGCCAGCATCGCGGGCTTGGAGGTGGGCGGCTGAACGCCCTTGTCCATCATGTGGTCGAAATGGGTTCGGCCGTCCTTGCGGATCAGGCTGCCAGCGCCGACGACGAACAGCGCGCGCTTTACGCCCGACTTGCGGATCGTGTCGATGACCCGGTTGACGTCGTTTTCGTTCCATTTCACCGACACGATCACGGCATCATGGCCCTTGAGAACCTGCGAAAGCACGACGGGATCGGTCGTGCTCGCGGCGCGGACCGTCATACCAGGGCGGGGAGTAAGCTTGCGTGGATCGCGCGTGATGGCGGTCACGGTGTGCGAACGGGAAAGCGCTTCGGAGAGCACGCGGCCGCCGATGTTTCCTGTGGCGCCGATCAGGGCGATGTTGCTCATTCCTTAGTTCCTTTCATCAGGTCGTGCAGTGCCGCGACCGTGGCGGACGGCGCCTCCTGCGGTACGTTGTGGCCAACACTCGGAAGCAGGCGCCGCTCGTAGACGCCGGTGAAATACTTGGCATTGTTGTCGGCTTGCGGCGCCGGTCCGACGCCGTCGTTGCCGCCGTGCAGATTGATCGTCGGCACGGAGATCGGCGGCTGGGCGGCGAGCCGCGCCTCGATGCCGGCCAGTGCCGGGTCACCCGGCGCATAGCCGTAACGATGGCGATAGGACTGGATCACCACGTCGACGAAGTCGGGATTGTCGAAGGAGACGGCCGACTTCTCGAACGTCGCTTCGTCGAAGACCCATTCCGGCGACCACAGCTTCCACAGCAGCCGGCAGACATCGCGGCGGTTCTTCGCGAGGCCGGCCCGGCCGCGTTCGGTGTGGAAGTAATACTGATACCAGAGGCGATGCTCCTGCTCGGCAGACACCGGATCGACCGATCGGGCGATGTTCTGGATGTTGTAGCCGGTGCAGCTTAGGAGGCAGCGCACCCGCTCGGGCCACAGGGCCGACACGATGCAGGCGGCCCGGCCGCCCCAATCGTAGCCGGCAAGGGCCGCGCGCTGGATGCCAAGCGCGTCCATGAACTGCAGGAGGTCGTGGCCAAGTGCGGCCTGCTCGCCGGAGCGGGGGGTGGAGGCGCTCAAGAAACGGGTCGGCCCGTAGCCGCGCAGGTAAGGGACCAGGACCCGGCAGCCGGCCGCCGCCAGCGGAGGCGCCACCTCATCGAAGCAACGGGGATCGTAGGGAAATCCGTGCAGCAGAACGACCACGGCGCCCCCCGAGGGGCCGTGCTCCTCGTAGGCGAGGTCGAGAACGTCGGTGCGGATGGTTCGGCTCTGCATTCGATGGCCAAGATAGCGGCTTGGCGGCGGCGATGACAGTCCGCTGACGTCCACTCAATTCTGCCAAGAGGACAGCTTGCACGCGACCCGGGCAAAACGAGCCCGAAAGAGAGAGAGGCGGTCCTTTCGGACCGCCTTCTCGATACCCGAGAAGATCAGGTCGCGGGGGATGTTCTTTTCCCGGTTGAGGAAATCCACACCCTTGATCAGGTCGGCGCCATTCATGATAAAGCCCTTCAAACACGCCCCGAGGCGATACATACGAAGAGGTAGCCCAGGGAAACAAACCCCGGAGCCTGGTAGAAACAGGACTGGTATTTCAGGCAGATTGGCCCGAGATGAGTCCGCGCCACAACTCCCCAATGACGGGGACGGTATGCGGGTCGAAGCCTGGCCAGGCCCCAACTATCCAAGCAACGGTGACCCAGAAAATGGGTCATGGTCCCCGTGCCACCGGGTGGTGGCGTCCCAAACGCCTAGACGCCTGGAAGTGCTCCTTGCTAAAGATGTTACCGGGTCTTGCCTTTGAGGTTAAGGCCCAATCCCGAATTTCGCCTCTTCCTCACGAAACCCGCACCCTCACAATAGGATGATTTGGGTACCCAAAAGGCACCCGGATTCCGTTCAACATGCCCCAAAACACCCCCAGTTTGACCACCCGTTTGTTGGGACTGATTCGGTTCAGCCACACCCTTTTCGCGCTTCCCTTTGCCATGGCCTCGGCAATGATCGCTTGGGACAAACAAGGATTTGAGCCGCTCGGGCTAGTGGGAATTGTTGTCTGTCTTGGAATGGCACGCTCTGCCGCGATGGCTTTTAACCGTCTGGCGGACCGCCAAATCGATGCGCTCAAT
>RGPT01000244.1 GCA_010032545.1 Alphaproteobacteria bacterium | reverse complement strand
TGTCGGCCTCGCAGGTGGGCTTTCTCGTGCCACCCGATCCGATCTATCCGACGCGCTCGCGCCGGGCGGGAGAGGAGGGCACGACGACGATACGGGTGCTGGTCGACATCGCGGGCCGGCCGGCGCAGGTGTCGCTGCAGAATTCGTCAGGCTTCGGCGCGCTGGACGAGTCCGCGCTCGCCGCCGTGCGCGCCGCGAAGTTCCGGCCCTACACCGAAGCGGGCCAGGCCCAGCCGGTCTGGGTCAGCATTTCCATCAGATTCAAGCTGCAGTAGGAGAACGACGTATGGGCGACGCATCCAGCCTGGGCTTCGGCCATTTCCTGGCGCAGTCCGACATCGTGGCCCGCGTGTTGCTGGCGGTGCTGGCGATCATGTCGGCGATCTCGTGGTACCTGATCGTCTACAAGGGCATCGGCCAGATCGTGCGCCGGACGCGCAGCCAGAAATTCCTCGCCTTCTTCTGGGCCGCGAGAAATTCGGCGCCGCGAATCTCCAGGAAGCCGGCACCCGCCAGGAGTTCCTCACCCGCACCATCAAGAAGGTGCTCGACGAGGAGACGACGTCGCTCGAGAACGGCCTCACCATGCTGGCCACCGTCGGCGCCACGGCGCCCTTCGTCGGCCTGTTCGGCACGGTTTGGGGCGTCTATCACGCGCTGGTCGCCATCGGCATGTCGGGCTCGGGCATGCTCGACAAGGTAGCGGGGCCGGTGGGCGAGGCGCTGATCATGACCGGCATCGGGCTTGCCGTCGCGTTGCCCGCGGTCATGGGCTACAACTGGCTCACCCGCTCCAACCGCGTCCTCACCGCCCGGCTCGACGCCTTCGCCTTCGAGCTGCTTACGTTCCTGTCGATGGGACAGGCCCTGCAGGGCTCGTCCTCGCCCCGCCTCGCCGCCGTCAAGTAGGAGCCGCGCCATGGCCTTCGGAAGCCTCGACCGCAAGACTTCGTCTCAGCCCATGGCCGAGATCAACATGGTGCCGTTGATCGACGTCGTGCTGGTGCTGCTGGTGATCTTCATCGTGACGGCGCCGCTGCTCACCAACGCCGTCAAGCTCGACCTGCCCAAGGCGAGTTCAACCGCCGATATCCAGAAGCCCGAGAAGGTCGAGTTCGCCATCGACGCGACCGGCGCGCTGTTCTGGAAGGGCGAGCGCCTGAGCCGCGAGGAGGCAGCGCTTCGCTTCATCGAGGAGGGCAAGAAACGGCCACAGCCCGAGATCTACCTCCGGGCCGACCAGAACGTGCCCTACCGCTACGTGGCGCAGACCCTGGCCGACGCCTCGAAGGGCGGTCTGGCCAAGGTCGCGTTCGTCAGCGAGCCGGAGCGGTAGGCTAAATCGCCTTCAGGAGTTCGATGGCGATCAGCGCCATCCCGATCACCGACACGAACCACGCCACCGTGCGCAGCCAGGCGATGCCCGCGATGTAGATCACGGCGTAGGCGAGGCGGCCCCAGAAGAAGATCATGGCGCCCATCGCGGTCATGGCGTTGGCCTTGCCCGCCGCCGCCGCGATCAGCACCAGGGCAGCGAACAGCACCAGGTTCTCGATCATGTTGGCGTGGGAACGCTTGGCGCGTCCGGTCCAGCCCTTGAACTCGGGCAGGCCCTCGCGGTTGCCGGCCAGCGTCGGCAGGCCGACCTGCTGATTGGCGCCGATGGCGGAGACCAGCATCTGCACGAAACACAGCACGACGGAAAGCAAAAGGTACTTGAGGTCGGGTGTCATCGTTGTTTCCCCTTATCGTTGTTTGGCCCGGGGCTATTTGGTCCCGAACAGGCGGTCGCCCGCGTCGCCCAGGCCAGGAACAATATACCCGTGATCGTTGAGCTTTGCATCGATGGCCGCGGCGAACACCGGCACGTCGGGATGGACCTCGGCAAAGGCGCGCGCGCCCTGCTCAGAACCCAGGATGCAGATGAACTTGATCCTCTTGGCCCCCTGCTCCTTCAGACGATCCACCGCCGCGATCGCCGAATGGGCTGTGGCCAGCATCGGATCGCACACCAGCACGTCGCGGTCGGAGATGTCCTGAGGGATCTTGAAATAGTATTCGACTGCCTGCAGCGTGCGCGGATCGCGGTAGAGTCCGACATGGCCCTGGCGCGCGAGCGGCATCAGGTCGAGCAGGCCCTCCGCCAACCCAAGTCCGGCGCGCAGGATGGGCACGATCACCAGCTTCTTGCCGTCGAGCAGCGGCGCCTCCATCGACGAGATGGGAGTCTCGATGCTCTTGTTGACCAGCGGCAGGTCGCGGGTGGCGTCGTAGCCCAGCAGCAGCCCGATCTCGCGCAGCAGGCGGCGGAAATTGGCACTCGACGTCTCCTTGTCGCGCATTTTGGAGAGCTTGTGCTGCACCAGCGGATGCGACACGACATGGATCGAGTGCGGCAACGACATGCTTCTATCTCCCACCATCAGAAAACCGTCCCGTCGCTCTGCACCGCGATCGGCGGGCCGCCGTCCTTGCGGCGCTGGGCGGCGAGCGTGCGGCCGGCGAACCAGGTGCCTGCCTCCAGAACCTTCACCAGCGGCAGGCTCCTGGCGTCCATTTTCAGATGCACCCGCACGTGCGCCGCGATCTGGTCGAGCAGCGCCACGGTGAGCGCGCGCCATTCGACAATCGCCTCGTCGCCAGGCGCGGAGACCTTCTCCAGCAGAATCTTCTGCTTGGGCCGGAGTGCGCCTGAATCGACCAGCAGCCCGCCGTTGCGATATTCCGGCAGGCCGGTCAGCGCATCGAGTTCGACCACGCTAAGGCCTGCGCCCTCCAGCGGCTCGACCAGCGAATAGCTCATCCATTGCGAGAGCTTGTGGAACGGCACCAGCCCCACTGACGGATGCCGCCATACGTCGCCCAGAGGCACGCCGTCCAGTTCCAGGCGTGACGGCCAGATCGCCGCGAGCCTGTCGAGCAGTGCGGCAAGGATCGACTCGGCCTTGATCTCTCGGCTGCCTTCCGCTCCCTGGGCCAGAAGATCGAACAACATGCCCGGCCGTTCCAGACCGACACCGCCCAGCTTGCGCAACAGCTCGGCGCGGCCTTCCAGACCCAGCAACGAATTATGGCCGCGCACCTGGAAGCCCATGGCGAGCTCGACCGGCGTCAGCCGCGCCAGGCGCTCGGCATCGACGCGCAGCGGATCGTTCCTGGAATCGCGTCCGCCGGCCTCGAAATGCCGCCAGCGCGAATGGAAGGGGATCGTCGACGGATCGCTGAAGCGCTGGCGCGTGACCGCGAGCGTGGCCTGCACGGCCGCTTCCAGTCCTGCCGCATCGAGCGCAAACCACGCCGAGCGTCCGTCCTCGACATATTTCAGAACCTGCGCCGCCCGTTCGCGGATTGCGGCCGGCGTTCGAAGGTAGGAGACCGAGTCGATCACTCGTCGAGCCCCCGCCCCTTCGGCCGTGCGAGTTCGTTGGAGCCGGGCTTGGTGGCGCTGAAGTAGCCGGCGGCCTTCTTGGCATCCATCTCGACCTGGGCGTCGGCCGGGATCAGCTCGTCGGGGATCGCCACCTGCTCGACGATCTCGATACCCTGTTCGCGCAGCGCGTCGGATTTCAGGTTGCTCATGGACGCGAAGCGGTCGATGCGGGAAATGCCCAGCCAGTGGAACAGGTCGGGCATCAGCTCCTGGAAGCGCATGTCCTGGACGCCGGCCACGCATTCGGTGCGGTTGAAGTATTGCGCCGCAGAATCGCCGCCGGGCTGGCGCTTGCGCGCGTTGTAGACCAGAAACTTGGTGACCTCGCCCAAGGCGCGGCCTTCCTTGCGATTGTAGATGACGACGCCGAGACCGTCCTGCTGAGCCATCTCGATGCAGATCTCGATGCCGTGCGCGAGATAAGGCCGGCAGGTGCAGATGTCCGAACTGAAGACGTCCGAGCCGTTGCACTCGTCGTGGAGGCGGCAGGCGATCTTCGTCTCGGGCTTGCCTATCTTCAACATGTCGCCGAAGAAATAGATGGTGGCACCGCCGATCGGCGGCAGGAACAGTTGCAGGTCGGGACGCGTGACCAGCTCGGTGTACATGCCGCCGGTCTGCTCGAAGAGCGTTCGGCGCAGGTCGAACTCGGGCACGCCGAAGCGTTCCGCGATGCCTGGCAGCCACCACACAGGTTCGACCGCGGCCTTGGTGACGCGCACCTCGCCGTTGGCCTTGAGGATGTCGCCATCGGGCTTGAGCCGGCCCGCCTCGATGGCGTCCTTGATCTCCGGCATGGTGATGTGCGCCTTGGTGACGGCGATGGTGGGCCGAATGTCCCAGCCCGCCTTCAACTTGTCGGCAAACACCGAGGCCACGAGATGGCCCCAGGGATCGAGCGACACGATCTTCTTCGGATCGAACCAGGCGTCGAACGGGCCGATCAGCTCCGCCGGCGAGGTGTCGGTGAAGTCGGGCCGGTGATCGGCCTTGAGCTCGTGCGCGGCGATGGCGAGCGCGCGATAGATGCCGTAGCTGCCGGAATGCACGCCGATGGCGTTGCGCTTGGTCGGATCGGCCACGGTGCCCACGACCGGACCGCGAACGGCGGGATCGCGCGCACCCCACACCACCGGCGGCGCCTGCACGCCGCCCTGCGAGGGATGGGTATTCAGTCTGATGTGGGCCATGTGCTTTCCGGATCTCGAAGAGCGGGAAAGCGACGCATTGTAGGGACTGTATCCGTCGATGGGAAGACGGGGAACCGGGACCCATCGCGTCTCCGCCTTGCCAAGATTGCGGCCTCCCCGCAGAGTTCCGTCCGAAAGCGGCTCAAGACCGCCCGGAAACGCTCGACGGGAGAGACGACATGACCATGATCCTCAAGCGGCGGCGCGCCTTGCAGGCGCTCGCGGCCGCGGGTGCCGCGCTCGCGGCACCGACCGTTGTGCGGGCGCAGGACACCCTCGACTCGCTGAAGATCCTGGTAGGCTTTCCGGCCGGCGGCAGCGCCGACGTCGTGAGTCGGCAGGTCGCCGACAGGCTGGTGCCGGCCTATGTCCGCAGCGCCCTCGTCGACAACCGGCCGGGGGCCGCCGGGCGCATCGCCATCGACGTGTTGAAGACATCGCCACCAGACGGCCGCACGCTGCTGCTGACGCCGGCCTCGACGGTCACCGTCTATGCCGACATCTACCGCAACCTGTCCTACAACCCTATGACCGATCTCGCGCCGGTATCGCTGGCCGCCACCTTCACGCACGGGCTCGCCGTCGGCCCGATGGTGCCGGCGGAAGTAAAGACGCTGGCGCAGTTCGGCGCCTGGTGCAAAGCCAACCCCGATAAGGCCAGCTGCGGCAACCCCGGCGAAGGCTCCTTCCCGCATTTCCTCACGCTGGTGCTGGCCAAGGCGCTGGGCGCGCCGATCCAACCCGTGCCGTACCGCGGCGGCGCGCCGGCGATGGCCGACGTGTTGGCGGGCCAGCTCGCCGCCGTCATGCTGCCGGACAGCGGCTTCCTGGCCCAGGCGCGGGAGAACAAGATCCGCGTGCTGGCGACCAGCGGCGCCGCGCGCTCTCCTTTCTACCCCGACGTGCCGACCTTCGCCGAGCAGGGC
>RGPT01000243.1 GCA_010032545.1 Alphaproteobacteria bacterium | reverse complement strand
CTTGAAGCCGTTGGGGGCCAGCGGCAGCGTCGGATTGACCTCGTAGACGCCGGCCTTGAGGTAGAAATCGTCGTGCACGATCGCCCTCACCACGCTGCCCCAGCTTCCCGAGGGGAAGATGGTGAAGCCGCTGTTGATGACGATGGCGACCTGGCCGCAGAAGCCGTTGTTCTGGAAATAGCAGAAGAGCGGCGAGCTCGCGAAGTCGTCGGAGGCGTGGATCCAGCCGAGCTTGGCGTTCAGCCGGTCGCCCAGCAGCGACTGTTCGTAGGACAATTCGGCGAGGCGGACGTTCTGGCCGCTGCCAAAGACTTCCTGTACCGAGATGATGCTGCCGATCGCCTGGGCGGCCAGGCTCTGCCCGGCGCGCTCGGTGAACAGCACGTGGATCTTGCCGCCGGGCAGATCGATCAGCTTGCCAAGGTCGAGGTCGAAGCCGGCGTCGAGTTGATGGGTGTAGGCCGAGCCCTGGCGCAGACCGCCCACGGGATTGGCCGCACTCTCGGAGAGATAGCCGGCGCGAAGCGTGACACCCTTTGCTTCAAGTGCGCTGCGCGTGCCGCTCCAGTCGCCGGTCATGTACTGGCCTTGCAGCCACGACGACAGGCCCGACGGCGGAGACGGCTGCGGAGATTGCGCCTGCGCCGCGACCGTGCCGAGGACTGCGAACCAGAAGGCGGCGACCGCGCCCAGGCGCAGGCTCATGGAAATCGACGACCCTCTAGCGAACCGCCACGCCGATCAGAGATTCGTGCAGCCAGCCGAGGGCGAGGTAGGCCACGGTGCCGATCACGACCACGATGGCGTCGGCCGCCCTGACGCCGTCGACCGGCGCCGCGCCTGTATCGCCCCGGCGCTTGAGCGCGATGCGGTCGTAGACCGCCCAGGCGAGCAGGCTGCCGAACAGCAGCATGGAGCCGAGATCGCCGTTCACCAGCAGGTGGGAGAGCGCCCAGGCCTTCACCGCCACCAGCATGGGATGGCGCAACGTCGCCTTGATCTTGCCGGGCGGCGCATAGGTGGCAGCGAGCGCCACAAGTGCGAACCACATCAGCACCAGCGAGATGGGGTGGAAAAGGGCGTAGGGCGGATCCCAGACCTGGATGTAGCCGGCGCGGCGGTAGCTGGCGAAGCCCCACACGATCAGCACGAGCCCGACGGCGGAGACCAGCGAATAGAGGCCTTTGTAGCCGCCTTCGCCCAGCCGTCCGATGACCGCCAGCCGGGTGGCGCGGAGTGTGGTCAGGGTGTGGATGCCGAGGAAGAGCGCGAGGCCGAGGATCAGGATGGACATGGCGTGACTGTATCACAGTTGCCGGTCAACCGAGGTCCTCTGTCGAGGCCCGGGGGGCGTAGGACGCGTCGCAGCCCAGCACCTTGGTGAAGGTCTCGTCGACGAGGCGGGCAACGTCGGCGGGCTCGTTGCCGGCAGTACCGACCGTGGCGAAGGCGTTGGCATCCCAATCGACCAGTTCCAGGTCCATATCCTCGAGAGTCTCCAGGGCACCGTTCAGTTCAAGGCGGGTCAGCGGTTCTTCGGCGTAGGGGTAGGGCGATATGCTGATCGAGTCGGCCATGACCTGGATCGAGACGTCGCTGCCGCCGGCGTTCACTGCTTCAAGCGTGCAACACAGCATGCCGCTCTCGTTGGGTGCTCCGTAGATGTCGGCAAGGGCCGCGGTGATCACTTCAAGCTGCCGCTGAGGCATGTCGTCTCCTAACTGACCCCGAATGCGAATCTGGCGAACTTTGCGACGATCACAGAGTTTATCATGGTTTCACACAGGCGCCCGGGCAACCTTTGCCACGACCGGCGCGTTGTTTCCCGACGGCCTCTCTCACGGCGGTCATGGGAGCGTCATGGCACGGCGATCGGTCCTTTTTCTGTCGGCGCTTCTCATTGCGGGCAGTTCGGCGCTGGCCCAGCAGCAGCTTGTGCTCGGTCAAGAGTCACCTTGCGCGACGGTGGAGCCGGATTCGATGCAGATCAGCTGGACAGCACCCTGCGATGGCGACGGATGGTTGTTCGACACCGAGGCGGGATGCCGCATGTGGGACTGGCATCCCGAGCCCGACGACACGGTGGTGTGGAGCGGGGGCTGTCGCGACGGCTTGAAGCACGGCCGCGGCATCGTGCAGTGGTCCGAGCATGGCCAGGCGATCGACCGGTTCGAGGGCAGCTACCGCTTTGGCCGGCGCGAGGGCTTCGGCCTCTACGTCTGGAACAAGGATCATCGCTTCGAGGGAAACTATGCCGACGACGTGCCCGACGGCTATGGCACCGTGCAGATTGCCGACCAGACATTGTCGGGCCATTGGCACAACGGCTGCCTGGCCGTCGAAGGCCGGCTGGTGGCGATCGGCGTGCCGAGGGTATCTTGTGCGGCGGGAGAACAGCGGCCGCTCAGGTCGGCGCAGCAGTAGGGCCGGTCCTGGTCAACCCGGGCTCGAGGCGTCGGCGCGGCCGCAGGATTTCACCCTGCCGTCGTCGTAGCAGACATTATTGCGGTTCGAGACGCTCCACGGCGCGCGGCTCCGGAAGTCCTTCAGCGCCGTGTAGTAGGAGCACTGCGTAGTAGGAGCACTGCGTGCCGGGGGCATGCGCCACCGCCTCGGGCTCGCCCAGGATGGCCTGGACCTGATCCGGGTTCATGCCGGCCTGAACCCCTTCCAGGGTCGAGGCGATTGCTTCGACCTGGCGTTGAGGCATGTCATCTCCTAGCCGGCCTTGAGGCCGAATTTTTCAAAGCGTCTGCTAACGTCCTTGTCCAGCGCCGTCGCCCGCGCGATGGCGGCATCGCCGGCGCTCGCCTCGCCCTTTGCACGGTGGGCGAGGCCGCTGCCGTAGAGCGCGGTGGCTTCTTCCCAAGGTGAGCGCGGTTCGCTTTTGAGGGCCAGGGCAAACGCCGCGAGTGCCGCGTCGGACTTGCCGAGTTTCAGCTGGGCGATGCCCCGGCTGAGAAGCGCTGCGGTCGGTGCTTCGATGGTCGAGCGGGTCGCCAGCGCCGCGAATTCCCTGTCGGCGAGGTCGAGGGCGCCCGCCTTCAGGTAAATCTGCCCGCGGCGGTTGAGGCACTCGTTGAGTCCGGGATCGGCCCGCAGCGCCTCGGCATAGCCGGCAAGGGCGAGATCGTCCTTGCCGAGGTCCTGATAAAGTCGGGCCTGCCAGAACAGTATGGTGGCGTCGGCGGGCGCAAGCTTGAGCGCCTGGTCGATATCGGCAAGGGCAAGGTCGAGACGCTTCATGGTCTCATGGACTCGGGCGCGGTCGTAGTAGGTCTGCGCCGGGGCCTGCGGCGCCGAGGCGCCCAGCTTGAGCACGGCCGTGCAGGCCTCGAGGGATTGCTCGGGCGGGGAATTGTCGTTGCCAAGACAGCGAGCCATGAGCTGATCCGGAGTCTGAGCGGCCGCCGAGACGACGATGGCCAGTCCCAGCCCGACGGACGCTCCAAGCAAACGGCAACGCATATCCACTCTCCCTCGATCCCGGCATCATGATTTCAGATCGGCGGCCGGGCAATCGCGGCGGTTGCCGCCGCCTCAGCCGGACGTGGGCGTATCGGCGCGTCCGAAGGATTTCACCTTGCCGTCGTCGTAGCAGACATAATAGCGGTTCGAGAGGCTCCACGGCGTGCGGCTCCAGAAGTCCTTCAGCACCGTGTAGTAGGAGCACTGCGTGCCCGGCGCATGCGCCACTGCCTCGGGCTCGCCCAGGATGGCCTGGACCTGATCCGGGTTCATGCCGGCCTGAACCCCTTCCAGGGTCGAGGAGGTGACGCAGCCGGCGAGCAGGCCGGTTGCGAGAGCGGCAGAGGCAATTCGCTTCATCGCCACATTTTGCGCCAGAGACGCCGGAGCGAGAAGCCCCTAGATCAAGTAGACGGCGATGCCCATCAACCCGCTGGCCACGATCGGAATGGCGGGATTGATCTTGGTCAGAATCAGTAGGGCGAAGACGCCGACGGCGAGCGCCACAGTCAGGGTATTGGTGAGAGCACCGCGGGCAAGAACGATGCCGCCGGCCAGCACGAGGCCGACCGACACGGCACCCAGGCCACGCTGCACCGAAGGCCGCCACGGCCAGTCGGCGAGCCGGTTCCACAACCGCCCGATCCCGAAGGTCAGGAGCCCTGTCGGCAGGATGAAGGCGACCAACACGACAGCGGCACCGGGCAGGCCCGCGACCTGGGCGCCGATCGAGGCCACCATCATCATGTTGGGGCCAGGGGCAAGCTGCCCGAGGCTGTAGTAGTGCATGAGTTCGGGAAAGGTGACCCAATGGTGAACGTCGACCGTGAGATTTTTCAGCTCCGGGAACGCGGCCATGCCGCCACCGACCGTCAGCAGGGAGATGTAGCCAAAGACAGTGGCCAGATCGAGGAGCTGCTTCATGACGCCGGCCCCTTGGGCTGCGGGTCCTGGGTGTCATGGGGGCTCTTCGGGCGGGGCCGATGCCACCAGATCGCGAGCGCACCGACACCGACCAGGGCGTACAGGACCGGCACATGCAGGAAGGCGACCAGTACGGCGGTCAGCGCCACGAAGGCATAGTCGGCAATCTCGACCAGCACCTTGGCGCCGAGCTGCACCATGACGACCGTGATCAGCCCGACTGCGCCGGCGGCGATGGCATGCAGAAATGCCTTCGAGAGAGGGTCGTCGCCGCCGACACCGTAGGCGAAGGCGGCGGCGGTCATGAGCGAGGCACCGGGCAGGCACATGCCGAGGGCGGCAACGAAGGCGCCCCGCCAGCCGCGCAGCCGGTCCCCGGACAGGATCGACATGTTGGTGGCGTTGAGCCCGGGCAGGCTCTGGCTGATCGCCATCAGTTCGACGAAGGTTTCATCGTCGAGCCAACGATAGTTGCTCACCAGGCCGGTCCGGAGATAAGCGATCACGCCGCCGCCGAGACTCGTGGCGCCCATCATCAGGAACGCCGTAAAGAGGCGCCACAGCGAAGGCGGCGGGGCTACCGGAAGTTTGGCGCCCGGTGTGGCGGTGGCGTGGGCATTCATTCGTGGGCTTGCGGCGGGTTGCCCGTGAGGCGGTAGACCGCGCCGGTCTTGGTGGTGGTGAGCGAGAGCCAGTCGCCCGCAACCTGCTGCAATTCGAGGAAGAAGCGTTCGCAGGCCAGCAGCGCCTTGTGGCTGATGTCGGCTGGACCGGGAAATCGGAGCTGGTAGGCGAATTCGCCGACGAAACCGTGGTGATCGCCGCGCGATCGCCAGAGCGCGAGATTAGCGGTCGCGGCCGTATGATGGCCGAAGTCGAGGAGGCAGATGTCCTGCAGCAGCTCTTCGACGATGGTCTGGTTGACCAGGGAGACGTCGGAAGGCCCGTCGCAGGAGATCGCCGACAGGGCCGGGAAGATCTTGGTGAGTTCCGGCAGGGACATGTGGCCGAGCGAGGACATCACGGCGCGCGCCGCCTGAGGCGCCTGGCTGAGGCCAAACTCGACGTTGTGCGAGAGCAGACGCCGCATGCCGCCAATGCGGTCCTTGAGCGGCATAATCTCGAGCTTGAACTTGATCTTGTACTTGCCGTCGATCTGCGGCCGCACGTCGATGGCCTGGGCCTTCGCCATGTTGTCGCTGCGATACTTGAAGACGATCTCGGGATCGCCGATCGCGAAGCCATCC
>RGPT01000242.1 GCA_010032545.1 Alphaproteobacteria bacterium | reverse complement strand
GGGGTCTCGAAACGCAGCACCGCGAGACTGCGGGTTGGACAGTAGCGGATGCGACAGACATCGTGGAGCCGCCTCAACTCGGAGTGGTTATCGGGCTGTTTGTCGATACGAGCGCCGCTCAGTGCCGCGGTCGATTCCACGGTCGGGGCCTGCGGGCGGGGCGGTCGCTGGCCGGCGACGGCAGCCCGCGCCGATCCAACGGGAAGCAGTTCGAATGGCAGATACCAGAGCATGCCATCGGGCACGATCACGAGTTCATCGATGATGCCTTCGGCCAGTTCGACCTTCGAGTTCTCGAAGAGCAGGCGTTCAATCCGCTCGGCAGAAGCCTGCCATTCGCTCGCCACGAGCCGCTCGGTCGGCAGTCCGGTGCGGGCCGCCAGCTCCGCGATCGCCGCGTCTTCCTTTTGAAGGAAGGCGGTGAGCGCGGCCGGCGTGACGGCTTCGGTCTCGGCGCCGAGGCCGGCCATCTTCTCGCGCAGTGCCGGATCGGCGATGGCGTCGGCCACCACCGCGTTCAACTTGCTCACGATCGCGTCGGGCGTGCCGGCGGGTGCCATCAGGAAGAGCGGCGTGGCGGCATCGAACTCGCTGACGCCCGACTGTTGCAGGGTCGGCGTATCCGGAAGCTGCGAAGCGCGGCGCGCGCTGGTGACGACGATGGGCAGCAGCTTGCCGCTGCGGATATGGCCGATCGAGGCCGGGATCTGGTCGATCGCCGCGTCGATCTGGCCGGACAGCAGGTCGGCCAGAGCGGGGCCCATGCTCTTGTAGGGCACGATGTTGAAGCTGATGCCCAGCGCCTTCTGCAGGCGGAGCAGGGCGAGGTGGTTGGTGCTGCCGTTGCCGGGATGGCCGATGGTGAGCTTGCCTGGATTGGCGCGCACGTAACCGAGGAACCCGGCCCAGTCCTTGATCGGGTTCTGGGCATTGACCTCGATCACCATCGACGAGGTGTTGAGCAGTGCCACGGGCGCGAAGCTGGCAAGCGTGTAAGGTGGCGTGGCGCCGGTCATGCGCGGGCTCACGAGGTAGGTGCCGGTCGAACCCAGGCCGAGCGTGTAGCCGTCGGGTGCCGCCTTCGCGAGTTGCTCGCTGCCGATGGCGCCGCCCGCGCCGCCGCGGTTCTCGACCACCACGGGCTGGCCCAGCCGCTTGGCCAGCGCCTCGGCGAACAGGCGGCCGGTGAGGTCGGCGTTGCCGCCCGGCGCGAACGGTACGATCAGCCGGATCGGCTTGTCCGGGTAAGGCGCCTGCGCCGAGGCGGTGCGGCAGGCGGGGAGTAGGGCCAGGGCTGAAGCGAGCACGGTGCGGCGATGAATAAGCATGGATGCGAGCCTCCCGAATGAGCGACTGCCATGCCGCCCAGCCGCACGCAGCGAGTCAATGGCGGTGTGTGTTCTCGCCGCGCCCTGCGGACCTGGCACGACCCGCAGAAGAACGCCCTCCTAGGCGAATCGCCGGCGCGCCGTCTGAATTCGGGGTGAGGGCGCGAAGCGGGGGGCAACAGATTGTTCTCGAGATGGATGTGCTCCATCACGTCGTCGACCAGCTAGATGCCGCCGACATATCGACGAACTCGGCGGCGATCCGGGCCCGCGGCTCGGCGTTGTGCAGGGAGACGATGATCATTTTCCGTTTAATAGGTATTTTCAATACCAATTCAGGACCGGATAGTGTGCATTGCCGGTACCGAATTGAGCGGAGCGACAATGCACCTCACGGCGTTCACCGATTTCGGGCCGCGCGCCCTGATGCGGCTGGCCGGCGAGCCGGACCGTTCCTTCACCACCGACGAGATCGCGACCGAGTTCGCGATCTCGCGTCACCACTTGACCGCGGTGGTGCGCACGCTGGAGCGCGACCAGCCGCTGGTCGAGTGTTTCCGCGCCGACGGCGGCGCCTGCGTGCTCACGCCGACCTGTCGCCTGAAGAAGCGGCTGGCGGCGGCGCGCGACGCCTTCCTCAGGGAGCTGCAAGCGACGACGCTGGCGAATTGTGCCTGGCCGGCGCTGCCGCGTCGCTGATGGCTCCGCGCTTCCTCTGGCTATTGCTCGGCCTTGGCGCCACCGGCTGCGGCATCGTGGGCGCCGTGCTGCCGCTGGTGCCGACGACGCCTTTTCTTCTGCTCGCGGCCTTCGCCTTCGCCAAGTCCTCGCCGCGCCTGCATGCGTGGCTGACGACCCATCCGCAATTCGGCCCCCTCATCGAGAACTGGCAGCAGCACCGCGCCATCGGTCGTGGCGCCAAGCGCACGGCGCTCCTCTTCATGGTGCTGGCGCTGGCACTGAGCTGGCTGTTCGCGGTGCCCGCATGGATACTTGTCGTGCAGGCGGCCGTGCTTGCCTGTGTTGCGACCTTTATCCTGACGCGGCCGGATGGGCCGGCGGGCCCGCAGGCGTGACGCCGACCTGGCGGGCAAATCGGGCGGTGAGGACCGGGCCCACCACCGACGTCACGACGACCAGCACCAGCACCGTGTTCAGCATGGCCCCATCGAGCAGGCGCTGGCCGGCCGAGTTCGTCGCCTCGTAGCCGACGATGGCCGCGGCGATGACGATGAAGAAGCAGGGGATGAAGAACGCGTTGCCGAGGAACTCGATCTTCTCCTTGGCCGCGGTACCGCGCACCGCCTCGTTGACGGCAAGGCCGGCCAGGAAGGCGCCGAGAATTCCCTCGAGCTGCATCGACTCGGCGAGCGCCGCGCCGATGGCCACGATGCCCAACATCAGGGCAAACGACGCCTCGTCGGTGCCGCCCAGCCGCTGAAACAGCCAGCGTCCGGCACGGCCCAGTACTCCCACCATGACGAAGATGAAGAAGGCGAGCTCGGCCAGCTGAAGACCGAGCGCCGAGGCGCTGAAGCCTTCCTTGTGCGTGGTGACGCAGACCGCCAGCATCAGGAGCGACAGCATGTCGGTCAGGATGGTGGCGCCCACGGTCACGGTGACCGAAAGGCGCCCGGCGAGGCCCGCCCTCAGCACGATCGGGTAGGCGATCAGGGTGTGCGAGGCGAGGAGCGAGCCGATGAGGATGGAAGACAGCGTCGAATAGCCGAAGGCGAGGGCCGCGCCGGTACCTGCCAGCATCGGCAGCGCGAAGGTGACGAGGCCGAAGACCAGGGACTTCGTGCGGTGTTCGCGGAACTGGCGCATGTCGACCTCGAGGCCAACGAAAAACATCAAGAGCAGCTTGCCGAGCTCGGCGAAGAAATCGGCGACCTTGGAGTCGCCCGGCAGCACACTCAGCAGGTGCGGCCCGATGAGGATGCCGACCAGAATGTAGCCAACCACGGCAGGAATGCGGAGGCGCTGGGCCATGTATGGCGTCGCCAGCAGCGCGAACATCACCACCGCGAAACGGGCCATGGGCGGCAGGTGAACAGAGGCGCCTTCGATGTCCATTACCGAGAGCGTGATTGAAAACGCGGTGGCGGGCAATAGGATGGCGTGATGAACAGGTTCAAGCTGCTGGCGGTCGTTGCAACGGTTCTCCTTGGCGCGACGGCTGGCCTCGCCTCTGCGCAGACCCTGGAAGCCGACATGCGTACTGCCGCTGGCGCCTACGAGCGCAAGGACATGGCCACCGCGGTGCGGATCTGGAAAGTCTGGGCGAGCCAGGGAGATCCCGAGGCCCAGACGCTGCTGGGCGCGATGTACTGGAGCGGCGAGGGCGTGCCGCGCGATCACAAGGAAGCGGCGCGGCTCTACCTGCTTGCCGCCAACAAGGGTTATGCCCGGGCGCAGAACGATATCGGCTTCATGCTGGCCTTCGGCGAGGGCGTGCCGCCGCGCGACGACGTCGAAGCCTACAAGTGGCTGACGCTCGCGATCGCGCGCTATACGGCAAAGAACCAGGACCGCCTCGACCAGGCGATCAAGGACAAGGCGACGCTCGCCAGGCGCATGACGCCGGCGCAGATCGCCGAGGCCGAGCGCAGGGCTCGTGCCTGGAAGGCGACCACGGGGTGACGGCGCACGCTCTCCTGGACATGGTGAGCTTCGCGCTGCCGCAGTTCTGCTTCGGCTACCCCTTCGTGATGTCCTGGTACTGGATGACCGGCGGCCTGCTCTATTATGTGTACCGTGAACTCGGTGCACCGCCGCAGGACGCACCACCGCAACTCGATGTCTGGCCGCCGATGAGCATCATCGTGCCCTGCTACAACGAGGCGGAAACGGCCGTGGAGACCCTGACGCGCGCGGCCGCCGTCGACTATCCCGACTTCGAGATCATTGCCGTCAACGACGGCAGCCGCGACAATACCGCGGAGATTCTCGACGCCCTCGTCGCCCGAATCCCCAACCTGCGGGTCGTCCACCTGGCGGAGAACCAGGGCAAGGCCAATGCCATGAATGTGGGCGCGCTCCTCGCACGGCACGAGATCCTGGTCTGTATCGACGGAGATGCGCTGCTCGATCCGCACGCCTTGCGCTGGGCGGCCTGGTATTTCCTGCGCAACGACATCGGCGCTTTCACCGGCAATCCGCGCATCCGCAACCGGACATCGATCCTGGGCCGCCTGCAGGTCGGCGAGTTCTCGTCGATCATCGGCCTGATCAAGCGATCGCAGTCGACCTACGGCCGGCTGTTTACCGTGTCGGGCGTGATCTGCGCCTTCCGGAAGCGTGCGCTGGCGGACGCCGGCTGGTGGTCGTCGCGCACAGTCACCGACGACATCGACATCACCTGGCGCGTGCAGCTGGCAGGCTGGCGCGTCATCTACGCGCCCAACGTCGTCGTCTGGATCCTGATGCCGGAGACGCTGCGCGGTTTGTGGAACCAGCGGCTGCGCTGGGCCGAGGGCGGGGCCCAGATGATGGTCGATTTCTTTGGCGCGATGGTGCGCGGCAAGACGCCCAGCATGCTGCCGCTCTACATCAATTTCCTGTTCAGTGTGGCGTGGTCGTACCTCGTGCTGCTTTCGCTGGCGCTGGGGCTGCTGTCGATGGTCGGGCTGGCGCCCGGACATTTCGTCGAAGGCTTCAGGTTCGTGCCGCAATGGTGGGGCCTGATGCTGGCAATGACTTATCTCGTCCAGGCTCTGGTCAGCCATCTGATCGAGCGGCGCTACGAGCGCGACGTGGCGAGCTCGATGTTCTGGATCATCTGGTATCCGCTGGCGTTCTGGCTGATCAGCACGCTCACCACGGTGGTGGCGATGCCGCGCGCGCTCTTTCGGCGGCGCAGCGCCCATACCACCTGGGTCAGTCCCGATCGGGGCGTGCGGCGCGCCCGGTTTTACGTGCTCCGCTACAACAAACATCCCGCAGCTTTAGTAGAGCTAGGCTTCTTATCAAACTCTCGTGAAGGCATAAAAATTTCGCGGTCCGAAAAACACCGACAGAAACTCGCCGACGCAGTAACCAGCGGAATCCGAGGCGCGTTGCATTAAAAGACATCTCCGATTTGCAAATCTCAACCCTCATCCGCATCACTAACCGCTGTTTCAACCGCCTTCCTCAAAAACAACCTCCTCCTACCCAATGACACCAGAAACCCAAATCAAGCAGCTCGCCTTATCGCTTCCACACGTTCCAAAACCGACCCACGTTTATAAGCCAATAGTGGTCACCGGTAACCTTGTCTACATCTCCGGACATGGCCCCCTCAAAGACGATGGCAAATACATCACAGGCG
>RGPT01000241.1 GCA_010032545.1 Alphaproteobacteria bacterium | reverse complement strand
ACCTGGGTGCATTCCAGACTGCTGACAGCATTGTCGGTGCGGCCACCACCGAAGACGCCGACGTGGTCGCGGTGAGCAACATCTCAGGCGAATACATGCTGTACGTTCCAGAGATTCTGCAGAAGCTGCAAGAGCGCGGCATGGATCCGGTCATCCTGGTTGGCGGCCTGGATCCGCTGGTTCCAGGCCTCTCGGGCCGCCTGATAGCGCGCCGCCAGCGCCTCCTCTTCGCCCGACGCCGCGGTATCGCCCAGGATATCGAGCGGCGAGCCCTCGAGATCGCTGCCCTGCGCGGCGAACTGGGCCTGCCGGCTGCCGAGCAACAGCGAGGTCTTGCGCCTCTGCTTCTCCTCTTCGGCGGCGCCGCGCCGTTCGGCCGCCTGGGCATTGTACTCGGAGACCTGGGCGGCGTTGCGCGCCACCGTGGCCTGATACGACGCCTGATAGGCACGCAGGTTCTGCTGCGCCGCCGCTTGCTGTGCCTGTTGCTCGGCGCCCAGGATCGACTGCGCGCCGGAAAGCCCCATCATCGTCGCCGTGACGAGCGTGACATCACACATGTTTGTCCTCCTTGAAGTTTAAACTCGGAAGTTCAAGAGTCGAACGGCCAGGCCGACCCGCCATCGAAAGTCGGTCTCCCGCGCCTGAGTCACATGGTTCACTCAACCGATCGAAGGACGGCGCCCCCAAGGGGTGCCTGCCGACCGCCGTCGCCTTGTCGGTCGACACGATCAGTCGCACCGGCACGCCCAGCAGGGCGTCGTAGGCATCGACCGTCTGGTCGATGTCGAGCTTGTCCAGAACGTCGGGCTTCATCGCCGCTGCGCGGACCGCTATGCTAGTTTCTCCCAAATACAACCCGAAGTATATTTCTCCACGTCGACCTGCATGCCATTTTTCTGATCTGATCACTCGCAAACGCAATGGCATCCGACACGCTTCCCAAACCGACTTTCCAGCTTACGGCAATTCGCCTTTCCATCAGCTTGGTGCAAGGCGCAGCCGTATGGCTTCTGTACCAGTCCCGGCACTCGCTATTCTGGTCGACGACCAACGAAGAGCTGCTCTCATCCCTGCTGGCAACGGCCTTCTTCGTGCCTGTCCTTGCCCTGGCCGGCGCCGGCAATCTACGTCCGAAGACACTGGCGCTCTGGCTCGTCTGCGCCGCCAGCCTCTGCCTCTGGCTTGGTTGGCATGCCATCTTCCGCCAGGCCTCCGTCCCTCTCGATCGTCGCAATGATTTCGCCTGGGTGGACTTCTATGTGCCGATGATCGGCCTCTTCTTCGTTGCCCATGCTCTCGTTGCGTCAGCAGACAAAAGCCGGCACGTGATCGCCGATACCGCGACCTACTTCGAGACGGTCTGGAAGCAAGTGGCTCAGGTGGCGTTCGCGTGTGCGCTCGTCGGCACGCTTTGGTCGATGTTGCATTTGTGCGCCAGACTGCTGCAATCGATCAACGTCGGCATGTTGACCGACGTCATAACAACGAGCTGGGTCTGGATACCTGTGACGACGATGACAGCCGCCGTTGCCTTCGACCTGGCCGATCGCCATACCGCGCCGATACTGGCACTTGTAGAGCGACTGCTCCGCTGGTTTTCATGGCTGCTCTTGCTCGCTGTGCCACGTGCCCTAGCGTACCTGATTTTCCCGGCAATCGCTGAGCACACCCTGCCGTGGAGTGCAAAATACGGAATCGTCGATCTATTGGGCATTGCCGGCACTTTGATCTTCTTGATCAACGTCCGAAATCTGCAGGGCGATTCTCGGACGAACCCGTCGCGAGTGCTTCTTTATGCGAGGTTTACGACTGTGTTCCTCGTCTTGTGCCTTGTCATCGTAGCAGCGATGAGGCTGAGAACGATGTACGTGCAGTTTGGCTGGCTCCCTCTGGGCGTGATACTATTTGTTTGGTGGCTCGTCCTTGCCTGTCATGCAATCGGCTACACGATGACGGCGGTCCGTTCGGGTATTCGCCTGCAAGGGCTGGCAGCCGTCAACGCAGTCTCCGCCATGGGGATGGTCGTCCTCACCATCGCCCTGTTGTCGCCTGTCGCGGACCCGGCGCGCCTCTCCGTTGCCAATCAACTCAATCGTCTGGCCTCAGGACAAGTTGCGCCGGACAAGTTCGACTACCTCATGCTTCGCTATGAAGGCGTCCGCTACGGCTGGCAGGCCCTCGAACGCCTCAAAGGCCGGCAGGAGGGAGCAGATGCCCTCCTTATCTCCTCAAAAGCGGCAGCGGCCTTGGAGGCTGAATGACAGTCCAAGACTCTAGTCGCGGTATTTGCCGTCGCTGGTGATCGCCTTCCGTCCAGGAACGACCACGGTATATTCTCGTCCTGGAATCAAAGTTCCTAGTCGAGTGAGAAGTTCGGCGAAGGTGCCGCGATGCGTGCTTGGGTAAAAGCGGTACTTGTCGGCCTCGGCACCGAGGTCTCCGTCAAAAGAGTATTTTCCATCCTCGTCAAGCACAAGTGTGCCATTGATGTTGAGTGTGATGTTGCCGACGAAGTGTTCGGCATCATAGTTTTTCGTCGGGAAGGGCATCCGTCCTTGCACCTCGAATCGGCCAGGCTGTCCACGATCGAGGATCGCCTTGATCGCCGGAAATTCTGATGGTTTCACCAAGGATGTATCGATGTTTTTGAAGCGGAACTCTACAGTTTCGCCGGACCCGCCAATGTAGTGGCTTAGTCCTGCTATTGGACCTTCAACCTCTTTGCTAGGCACAAGACGACGCGCTGCCTCGTGTTCCCGACTGCCCGGAGGTGGTTCGACATTTGGTGCGACGCCTCGGCGTGCCTCAGCCGGTTCTTGATGTTGCGCGACCTGTGTACTGCCATCGGCTCCGGCAGGATTGCCTCCCGAGACCCGAACGACATTCGGGTCATCGGCCGGCGGTCGCACCGCGTCGCCAACGAGGCCCTCCACGATCGCCTTCTGGAACCCGACCAGACGCGCGTAGGCGCCGCCGTCGAGCGACAGCCGGTGCTGGGCGAGGTCCAGCGCTGCGAACGCCGCCGGATCCCGCACCGCCAGACCGTCGAGCACCTTGTGGAGGGCACCGTCCGTCACCCGCCGGCCGCCGTTCGCCACCGCCCGGTCCAGCGCCACCGTCTGCGCCGGGCTCAGCCCGTCGCGCAGCTCGTGCGGCATCGCCAGCAGACGCGTAGCCGGATTCTTCTCAAGCCAGTCCACGGCCGCCACCGCAGCGCGGCCACGGGCCGCCTGCCAGGCACGATCGGCCTGCGCATGTTCGATCGCGGCCATCCGACTCACTTGTGCGCGAACCTCGGGCGAGACATCCGGCGGCGTCAACTCGGCAGCGCGGGCCTGATAGTCGTCGAGGTCCGGACGGCGCGCCGGATCGTCCGGCGTCTCTGACAGACGCGAGACGATCTCCGTCACGCGACGCTCCTCGCGCGTGCGGTCCATCTTCTGCTCGATCGCCGCCTGCCGTTCCGGCTGGATCACGTCCCCCGCATGCTCGTAGAGCTTCGCCGCGCGATCCGGGTCCTGGCCGATGGCCTGCTCGACCGCGCCGGCGTAGAGGTCGCTCAGACCCTGCCGCACTGTCGCATCGGTCCGGCTCGCGTCCCAGCCTTGCCGCTCGCCCTGGTAGCGCAGCTCGCCCACCGCAGCCCGGCCCAACCGGCGCAGGTACGCCGGATCGTCCCAGGACAGCGCCGCATCCCGGCCAAAGCCCGCGAGCCGTTCCGACACCACCTGATGGTCCAGCGCCGTCGTCGCCTCCTGGGCGAGCCGGCCGATCTCGCCTGTGGCGCGCTCGAGGCGGCTGTCGATCATCGGCCCAAGGATGCTCCTCTGGCGAGGGCCGATCGCCTGCGTGAGGAAGCGCTCCTTCAGTTCGTCCAGTTTCGGCGTCGCCTCGGCGATGCCCATCAACGTCTCCTCCGGTTCCTTGCCCGCGAGACCCACCTCCGGGTCGTGCACGAGCGTGCGCAACTCGTTCGCGAACTCGGTGTCGAGCTGGCGCGCGAACATCTCGTCGGCCTGGACGACCATCCGCTGGGCATCCAGGCCGACGCCAGGGCCTGAAGGGCGTTCTTGCCGCCGCCCACGTCGACGCGACCGAGCTTCTCCGCGCTGGCCGCCATCGCCTGGCCCGCCTGCAAGGCCATCTGCCGTTGTTGTGCCTCGGCCCTTTGCCGGCGCGCCGCCGTCGCCTGCTCGGTCGGCACGATCAGCCGCGCCGGCACGCCCAGCAGGTCGCCGTAGGCGTCGACCGTCTCGTCGATGTCCAGCTTGTCCAGAACCTCCGGCTTCATCGCCGCCGCGCGGCCCGCGAAGCCGACGAACCGCTCGATGCCGCCGGTCGCCACCGAACGCTGCGCCTGGGCGAGCGACGAGACATACTCGATGCTGAGGGCCTTGCCGGCACCGGCCCCAGCATCACCATCTTCTCCTCGCGCCGCTCGACGATCTCGGTCGCGCTGCGCACGTCGTCGAGCTGGCTCATCATCAGGAACAGGTCGGCATAAAACGCCGCCTGGACGCTGCGCTGCCGGTCGGCGATCGCCTGCGCCAGGTGGTTGAGCGGCGGGTTGATCTGGTAGGCGGGGCGGAACCCCGCGCCGGTCGGGTCGGCGACGTAGGTCACCGCCCCCGACACCGTCGAGGCGATGTCGTTGCGCATGCTGGGCGGCGCCACCATCGGCGGGTTCACCATCTTTTCCAGCGCCTGGCCGAAGCGCTTGTGCAGTATCTGCAGGCCCTTCACGTCAGGCAGCGCGTCCATGCCGGGCGAGCGGCCCCACACGTCGTTGCCCACCAGGTGCCAGCGCGGGCACATTGCCGGGAAAGTCTCGAAGCCCGACACCGACAGCAGGCTGTCGTCGGCGCCGGTCTTCTCGTAGTAGACCGAGCGGAACGGCATGTTGCGGTTGTCGGCGTGCTCGAGGTCGCGGCCCTCGTTGGGTTCGATCGCATGCACGACCGTGACCTCGCGGTCCCAGGTGCCGGCGTCGTACTGTTCGCGCACCAGGGGCGAGACCGCGTCGCGGCCAAAGCGCTCGACGAGCTGGTACACGGTGAGCGGGAACTCGCGGTAGAGCGTGTTCACCACCTGCCGGTCGGACGAGGCCAGCCAGTATTCGCCCACCGTCAGCGGCCAGGCGCGGACGATCTCCTCGTCGTCCTCCAGAATGAGCAGCACGCCGGTGCCGAAGACGCCCAGCTCCTCGTAGACCGTGGCCAGAGCGTTGTAGAGGTTGGACCGCGCGAAGACGCGCAGCATCGCCTCCTGCACGCGGTCGAGCCAGAGGCGTACGCCCGGCGCCTGGGCCAGTGCCGGATCGCCGACGGTGAGGCGGAACCAGGGCCTGGCTGGCGAGGTGACGCCCGACATCAGGCCCGAGGCCAGGGTGCGGGCGGCCAGCGTGCCGGTCGAATCGAGCATCTTGCCGTTCAGCTTGCGACCGCGGTCGCTCTGGCCTGCGAAGCTCAGGAACTGGCCGCGGCGCGGCAGGATGTTGTCGGAGAGCTCGCGCCAGTGCTGGAACCAGCTCTGGCGCTCGCGGTCGAGCGCGCCCATGCGGCGCTCGCAGTGGCGACGCAGGTCGCCGTCGGAAGGAGTCATGGAAACATTCCTCTCACTGACCCAGCAGGGTCTTGTAGCCGGTGGTGTTGGGTGCCGGCGCATCGGCGAGGCCAAGGCCCGAGGTGGCGATGGTGCTGCGGTAGCCCTGCAACCCCGCAGCGCGGCG
>RGPT01000025.1 GCA_010032545.1 Alphaproteobacteria bacterium | reverse complement strand
GCTGATCCAGCCGATCGCCATGGACGAGGGTCTGCGCTTCGCCATCCGCGAGGGCGGCAGGACCGTCGGCGCAGGCGTCGTCACCAAAGTCGTAAAGTAAACAACTGACGCGACGGGCAAGCATCATGGCCATGGACAACACAAATATCCGGATCAGGCTTAAGGCCTTCGATCATCGCGTGCTCGATTCGTCGACCAGCGAGATCGTGAGCACGGCCAAGCGGACGGGCGCGCAGGTGCGCGGGCCGATCCCGCTGCCGACGGGAATCGAGAAGTTCACGGTCAATCGCTCGCCGCACATCGACAAGAAGTCGCGCGAGCAGTTCGAGATCCGCACGCACAAGCGTGTGCTCGATATCGTCGATCCGACGCCGCAGACGGTGGACGCGCTGATGAAGCTCGACCTCGCCTCCGGCGTGGACGTCGAAATCAAGCTCGGCGCCTGAGCGAGCAGGGATAAGGGAAGAGGAACAGACCATGCGTTGCGGTCTCGTCACCCAGAAGGTCGGCATGACCCGCGTCTTCAACGACGCCGGGGAGCACGTGCCTGTCACCGTTCTAAAGGTGGAAACGCTGCAGGTTGTCGCCGTCCGCTCGGAAGAGAAGGACAAGTACACCGCGGTGCAGCTCGGCTACGGCAAAGCCAAGGTCAAGAATGTGACGCAGCCGATGCGCGGTCACTTCGCCAAGGCCAAGGTCGAGCCGAAGAAGAAGCTCGTCGAGTTTCGCGTTGCCAAGGATGCCGTCCTCGAAGTCGGCGCCGAGTTGGTGCCGAGCCACTTCGTGGCAGGCCAGTTCGTCGACGTCGTCGGGACCACGATCGGTCGCGGCTTCACCGGTTCGATGGTGCGCTGGAACTTCCACGGCCTCGAGGCCAGCCACGGCGTGTCGGTCTCGCACCGCTCGCATGGTTCGACCGGTAACCGCCAGGATCCCGGACGTACGTTCCCCGGCAAGAAGATGGCCGGTCACTATGGCAACGAGCGCGTGACGACCCAGAACCTGAAGGTCGTCGCCGTCGACGACGAGAAGGGCCTGCTGCTGGTCTCCGGCGCCGTTCCCGGTGCGAACAACAGCTACGTCATCGTCAAGGATGCTTCCAAGCGCGCCCGTCCCAAGGATGCGCCGTATCCGGCCGGCCTGCGCAAGGCAGCCGACGCGGCCGCTCCGGTGGCAGATGTCGCTCCGGCGGCCGACGCCTCTCCGCAGGCTTAAGGATCAGATCATGAAGATCGCGGTCAAGACCATCGAAGGCGGCAGCTCCGGCGAGATCGATCTCGCGGATGCGGTGTTCGCCGTACCCGTCCGCAAGGACATTCTGCATCGCTGCGTCGTGTGGCAGCTCTCGCGTCGTCAGCAGGGCACGCACAAGACCAAGGGGCGCGCCGAGGTCACGGCGACGGCCAAGAAGATGTACGCCCAGAAGGGCACTGGTCGCGCCCGTCACGGCAACGAGGCCGCGCCGCAGTTCCGTGGCGGCGGCAAGGCGTTCGGCCCCGTCGTGCGCAGCCATGCCAGCGACCTGCCCAAGAAGGTCCGCAAGCTCGCGCTCCGCTCGGCGCTGTCGTCCAAGGCAGCCGAGGGCAAGCTGATCATCGTCGAGACGGCCGCCCTGGCGGAGCCCAAGACCGCCAAGCTGACGGCCCATTTCGGCAAGCTCGGCATCTCGAGCGCGCTCATCATCGCCGGCGCCGAAGTCGACACCAACTTCGCGCGGGCAGCCTCCAACATCGCCCACATCGACGTGCTGCCGCAGCAGGGCGTCAACGTCTACGACATCCTGCGCCGCGACACGCTCGTGCTGACGCGCGACGCCGTGAAGCATCTCGAGGAGCGTCTGCAATGAGCGCCAAACGCTACAAGGCCGAGACCGTCTCGCGGGCGCGCATGTACGAAGTGATTCGTGCACCGCTCATCACCGAGAAGACGACCAATGGCTCGGAGCACAGCCAGGTGACCTTCAAGGTCGCGGCCGACGCCACCAAGCCCGAGATCAAGCAGGCCATCGAAGGCCTGTTCAAGGTCAAGGTGAAGGCGGTCAACACGATCACCGTCAAGGGCAAGAGCAAGGTATTCCGCGGCCGACCGGGCGTGCGGAGCGACTGGAAGAAGGCGATCGTCTCGCTGGTCGAGGGTCACAAGATCGACGTGACCACGGGCCTGTAGGACAAGGGAACGAGAGATGGCACTCAAGACATACAAGCCGATCACGCCGTCGCTGCGACAGCTGGTCATCGTCGATCGCACTGGCCTCTGGAAGGGCAAGCCGGTCAAGGCGCTGACTCGCGGCAAGAGCAACACCGGTGGACGCAACAATCACGGCCGCATCACCAGCCACCACATGGGTGGCGGGCACAAGCGGCGCCTGCGCATCATCGACTTCAAGCGTCGCAAGTTCGACGTCGTGGGCACGGTCGAGCGCATCGAGTACGATCCCAACCGCACTGCCTACATCGCGCTGCTCAAGTACGCCGACGGCGAACTTGCCTACATCCTGGCGCCGCAGCGTCTCAAGGCCGGCGACCAGGTCATCTCGGGCGAGCGCGTAGACATCAAGCCGGGCAACGCCATGCCGCTCGGCAACATGCCGGTCGGCACGATCGTCCATAACGTCGAGCTCAAGAAGGCCGGTGGCGGCCAGCTCGCCCGTTCGGCCGGCAACTATGCCCAACTCGTCGGCAAGGATGCGGGCTACGCCCAGCTCAAGCTCAGCTCCGGCGAACTGCGCCTGGTGTCGGGCGAATGCCTGGCCACGATCGGGGCGGTCAGCAATCCGGACAACCAGAACATCGTCATCGGCAAGGCCGGTCGTCAGCGTTGGCTCGGTCGCCGCCCGCACGTCCGCGGCGTTGCCATGAACCCCGTCGATCATCCGCACGGCGGCGGCGAAGGCCGCACCTCGGGCGGCCGCCACCCGGTCACGCCGTGGGGCAAGCCGACCAAGGGCAAGAAGACACGCAAGAACAAGGCGACGGACAAGTACATCATCCGCAGCCGTCACTCGACACGCTGACGGTAGCGAGGAGGCAAGAAAGTGGCACGTTCCGTTTGGAAGGGCCCGTTCGTGGACGGGAGCCTGATCAAGAAGGTCGAAAAGGCAGGCCAGTCCGTGCGCAGCGAGGTGATCAAGACCTGGTCGCGCCGCTCGACGATCCTGCCGCAGTTCGTCGGACTGACGTTCGGCGTCTACAACGGCCGGAAATTCATTCCGGTGAACGTCTCAGAGGAGATGGTTGGTCACAAGCTCGGCGAGTTCTCGCCGACCCGGACCTTCACCTCCCATTCGGGCGACAAGAAGGTTTCTAGGGATTAAATGCGATGAGCAAGCAGCCCACCCCACGCCGTGAGGCGGACAATGAGGCCAAGGCCGTGCTTCGCGCCGTTCGCGTGAGCCCGCGCAAGCTCGACCTCGTTGCCGCGACGATCCGCGGTAAGAAGGTGTCGTCGGCCGTCAACGAGCTGACGTTTTCGAAGAAGCGCATCGCGCTCGACGTCAAAAAGGCGCTGAACTCGGCGATCGCCAATGCAGAGAACAACCACAATCTCGACGTCGACCGCCTGGTCGTTGCCGAGGCGTCGGTCGGCAAGGGCCTTGTCATGAAGCGGTTCCAGACGCGCGGCCGCGGTCGTTCGGCCGGCATCATCAAGCCGTTTTCGCATCTGACGATCGTGGTGCGCGAGCGCGCCGAGGCGGAGGAAAAGTAAATGGGTCAGAAGGTCAATCCGATCGGCCTGCGGCTCGGCATCAACCGGACCTGGGATTCGCGCTGGTATGCCGAAGGCGCCGAATACTCGAAGATGCTCCATGAGGACATCGACATCCGCAAGGTGCTGCGCAAGCGGCTGGCCCAGGCGGGTGTCGCCAAGATCGTCATCGAGCGGCCCGCCAAGCGCGCCCGCGTAACGATCCACACCGCTCGTCCGGGCGTCGTGATCGGCAAGAAGGGCGCCGACATCGAGAAGCTGCGCGCCGATCTGGCCAAGATGACCAAGGGCGAGGTTGCTCTGAACATCGTCGAGATCCGCAAGCCGGAGATCGACGCCACGCTGATCGCCGAGAACATTGCCCAGCAGCTGGAGCGTCGCGTCGCCTTCCGCCGGGCCATGAAGCGCGCCGTGCAGTCGGCCATGCGCCTGGGCGCTGGCGGCATCCGCATCAACTGCGCCGGCCGCCTGGGCGGCTCCGAGATCGCGCGCATGGAATGGTACCGTGAAGGCCGCGTGCCGCTGCATACGCTGCGGGCCGACATCGACTACGGCATCGCCACCGCCTTCACCACTTTCGGCACCTGCGGCGTAAAAGTCTGGGTGTTCAAGGGCGAGATCCTGGCGCACGACCCGATGGCACACGACAAGCGCGCCGAAGAAGCTGCGCCGCAGCGTACGCCGGCCCGGGTCGAGCGCACCGAGCAGAGGGACGCGTAAGACGCCATGCTGCAACCCAAGCGCACCAAGTACCGCAAGGCCTTCAAGGGCCGCATCAGCGGCGCTGCCAAAGGCGGATTCAACCTCGATTTCGGCTCCTATGGGCTGAAGGCGATGGAGCCGGACCGTCTGACCGCGCGCCAGATCGAGGCCGCCCGCCGTGCCGCGGCGCGCGTCAAGCCTGGCCGGATCCTGTTCGAGCTGGAAGGTGTGCCGGTGCTCGTAGCCAAAGAGGCGTTGGCGCTCGCCGCAGCCAAGCTTCCGATCAAGACGCGCTTCGTTGCCCGCGTCGGCGTCGACGGTTGAGGGGGTCGATATGAAAGCCAGCGATCTGCGTCCCAAGACCAAGGACGAACTCAAGACTGAACTCGGCAACCTCCGGAAGGAAGCGTTCAATCTGCGCTTCCAGAAGGCAGGTGGCCAGCTGCAGAAGACCGCCCGCGCGCGCCACGTGCGCCGCGACATCGCCCGCATCAAGACGGTGCAGGGCGAAAAGGCCGCCGGTTAAGGAGCGATAAATGCCAAAGCGTATCCTGGAAGGCGTCGTCGTCAGCGACAAGATGGACAAGACCATCGTCGTGAAGGTCGAGCGGCGCATTCAGCACCCGATCTACAAGAAGTTCATCCGCAGGTCGAAGAAGTATCACGCGCACGACGAAGCCAATGTCTTCAAGGGCAAGGTTGGAGAAATCGTGCGTATCCGCGAGTGCCGCCCGCTGTCCAAGACCAAGAGCTGGGAAGTTCTTGTCGAGGCGGCGAAGGCCTAGCGGACCGGAGCACAGATCATGATTCAGATGCGTACCAATCTCGAGGTCGCCGACAATTCCGGCGCCCGGCGGGTCCAGTGCATCAAGGTGCTCGGCGGCTCGCGCCGCAAGTATGCCAGCGTCGGCGACGTCATCGTCGTTTCGATCAAGGAGGCCATTCCGCGCGGCCGCGTGAAGAAGGGCGAGGTGCATCGCGCCGTCGTTGTCCGCACGTCGTTCGCCCTGCGCCGCGCCGACGGCAGCGCCATCCGCTTCGACCGCAACGCCGCGGTGCTCATCAGCAAGCAGGATGAGCCGATCGGCACCCGAATCTTCGGACCAGTGACGCGCGAACTGCGCGCCAAGAAGTTCATGAAGATCATCTCGCTTGCGCCTGAGGTGCTCTAGCCATGGCCATCAAACCTAAGACCAACAAGCTCAAGATCAAGAAGGGCGACCGGGTGAAGGTCATCACCGGTGGCAGCAAGGGCAAGGTGGGAGACGTACTGCGCGTGCTTCCCAAGGAGCAGCGTGTCGTCGTCTCCGGCGTCAACATGATCAAGCGCCATACCAAGCCGAGCCGGGCCGAAACCGGCGGAATCATCGAACGCGAGGCCACGATTCACGTCTCAAACGTGGCCCTGCTGGATCCCAAATCGGAAAAGCCGACGAAGGTCGGTTTCCGGTTCCTTGAAGACGGCCGTAAGGTGCGCTTTGCGCGCGCCTCCGGCGAGACCATCGACCGCTAGGAGAACGGGCCATGCCCGCGCGTCTGCAAGAACACTACGCCAATACCGTCCGCGAAGCGCTGATCAAGGAGTTCTCCTACAAGAACCCCTTCGAGGTGCCCAAGCTGGAGAAGATCGTCATCAACATGGGCGTCGGCGAGGCGGTCAACGACCGCAAGGCCGTCGACGGCGCGGTTGCCGACCTGACGGCGATCACCGGCCAGAAGCCGGTCGTCATCAAGTCCCGCGTATCGATCGCGACCTTCAAACTGCGCGAGGGCATGGCGATCGGCACCAAGGTTACGCTGCGCCGCGACCGCATGTACGAGTTCGTCGACCGGCTGATCAATATTGCCCTGCCGCGCGTCCGCGACTTCCGCGGCCTCAACGGCAAGTCGTTCGACGGCCGTGGCAACTTCGCCATGGGCCTGAAGGAGCAGATCGTGTTTCCCGAGATCGACTACGACAAGGTCGACCAGGTGCGCGGCATGGACATCATCATCTGCACGACAGCGAAGACGGACGCGGAAGCCCGAGCGCTTCTCCGCGGCTTCGACTTCCCGTTCGTGAACTGAGGCCGGAGAACCAAATGGCCAAGACGAGTTCCATCGAGAAGAACAACCGGCGCGCCAAGATGGCGAAGCAGTTTGCCGGCAAGCGCGCCAAGCTGAAGGCAATGGCGGTCGACGACAAGCTGTCGCCAGAGGATCGCTTCAACGCCCGCCTCAAGCTTGCCAAGCTTCCGCGCAATTCCTCGCCGACGCGTATTCGTAATCGCTGCGAGCTCACCGGCCGTCCGCGGGCGGTGTATCGCAAATTCAAGCTCTCGCGCCTCGCGCTGCGTGAGCTCGCCTCGTCGGGCGCTCTGCCCGGCGTGGTGAAGTCGAGCTGGTAACGGGGGACCGTAGACCATGATGACAGATCCCGTCGGCGACTTGCTGACACGCATCCGCAACGGCCAGTCGGCACGCCTAGACAGCGTGACAACGCCTGCCTCGCGGCTGCGCTCGAACGTTCTCGATGTGCTCCAGCGCGAGGGCTATATCCGCGGCTGGTTCGAGGAAGAACTTCGTCCCGGTGTGAAGGAGCTTCGCATCGAGCTGAAGTACGACAACGGCAAGCCGGTGATAAAGGAGATCAAGCGCGTCTCCACGCCGGGCCGCCGCGTCTACTCCAAGATCCGCGAGCTGCCGCGCCACTTCAACGGCCTCGGCATCTCGATCCTGTCCACGCCGCGCGGCGTCATGTCCGACGCCGAGGCGCGTGCCGCCAATGTCGGCGGCGAAGTCATCTGCAAGGTATTCTGACCATGTCGCGCGTCGGCAAAAACCCGGTTCCCATTCCCGCCGGTGTCACGATCGAGCTCAAGGGCCAGCATCTCAAGGCCAAGGGCAAGCGGGGCGAATTGCAATTGATGGTCCATGACGACGTCTCGGTCGCCAGGGAAGGCGAGGCGCTCGTCTTCAAGCCTCGCACCGAGAGCCGGCGCGCCCGCATGCAGTGGGGCACGGCGCGCAACCTTGCGAGCAACGTCGTCCGCGGCGTTTCGGAGGGTTTCACCATCAACCTCGAGATCAACGGCGTCGGCTATCGTGCCCAGGCAGATGCCAAGATGCTCAAGCTGCAGCTCGGCTTCAGCCACGACGTCGAGGTGCCCATTCCCGCGGGGATCCAGATCAAGGCGGTCAAGCCGACCGAGGTCGAGATCACAGGGTCGGATCGTCAGAAGGTAGGCCAGCTCGCGGCGAACATCCGCAGCCTGCGGCCGCCGGAGCCCTACAAGGGCAAGGGCATCAAGTATGCCGGCGAGAAGATCCGTCGCAAAGAAGGCAAGAAGAAGTAGAGGCGAACCCAGAATGTCCGATCGCAACGCTCTATTCGCCCGCCGCCAGCGGCGCACGCGCTACGCGCTGCGCCAGGCGGCCGGCAGCCGTCCGCGCCTCAGCGTGTTCCGCTCGGGCAAGCACATCTACGCCCAGATCATCGACGACCGGAAGGGCCTCACCCTGGCCGCCGCCTCGTCGCTCGACAAGGACGTCAAGGGCAAGCTCAAGACCGGCGCCGACAAGGGCGCCGCCGCCGAGGTGGGCAAGCTGATCGCTCAGCGCGCCGTCGCCGCCGGAGTCAAGGAAGTCGTCTTCGATCGTGGCGGCTACATCTATCACGGCCGCGTCGCTGCGCTGGCCAATGCCGCCCGTGAGGGCGGCCTGTCGTTCTGATCGGGAGTTAGCACATGGCTCGTTCACCCGGCGGTTCCGGCCGTTCCCCGCGCGATCGCGATCGGGGCCGCGACCGCGACGAGGACAATGAACTGACCGACAAGCTGGTCACCATCAATCGCACCGCGAAGGTGGTGAAGGGCGGACGGCGCTTCGCTTTTGCCGCGATCGTTGTCGTCGGCGACCAGCGTGGTCGTGTCGGACACGGTGCCGGCAAGGCACGCGAGGTGCCCGAGGCGATCCGCAAGGCGACGGAAGCCGCCAAGCGCGCGCTGATCCGGGTGCCGTTGCGCGACGGCCGCACGCTGCATCACGACGTCAAGGGCCGCTTCGGCGCCGGCAAGGTGACGCTGCGCGCGGCACCGGCCGGTACCGGCATCATCGCCGGCGGCCCGATGCGCGCTGTCTTCGAGACCCTCGGGCTCAAGGACATCGTGGCCAAGTCGGTCGGCACGTCGAACCCGCACAACATGATCAAGGCGACGTTCCAGGCCCTCGAGCAGCTCAATTCACCGCGCATGGTCGCGACCCGCCGCGGCAAGAAGGTCGGTGACCTGCTTGGCCGTCGCGACGAGACCGTCGTCGAGGCGGCGTAAGGAGTCCGACGATGGCCGACAGCAAGAAGATCAAGATCACCCAGACGGGCAGCCACATCGGCCGCGCGGACGACCAGCGCGGGACGCTGATCGGGTTGGGCCTGAACAAGCGTCACCGCACGCGCGAACTCGTGGATTCGCCCGAAGTGCGCGGCATGATCAACAAGGTGCGCCATCTCGTGCGCGTCGAAGACGAAAAGCGCTAAGCGTTACTCAACGGCAGCGCAGGGGACCGAACGATGAGACTGAACGAAATCGCCGACAATCCCGGCTCCCGCAAGGGCCGCATGCGCGTTGGCCGTGGCATCGGCTCCGGCAAGGGCAAGACCGCGGGTCGCGGCGTCAAGGGCCAGAAGTCGCGCACCGGTGTTGCCATCAAGGGCTTCGAGGGCGGCCAGATGCCGCTCTACCGGCGCATTCCCAAGCGCGGCTTCCGTCCGCCGCACCAGAAGAGCTGGCAGGTGGTGAATCTCGGCACCTTGCAGAAGGCGATCGACGACAAGAAGCTCGACGCCGGCAAATTGATCGACGCGGCTGCGATGATCGCGGCCGGTCTGTTCAAGAATGCGTCGGATGGCGTGCGGCTGCTTGGCAAGGGTGAGTTGAAGACCAAGATCGAAGTGAAGGTCGCGGGCGCCTCGGCGTCGGCGATCGCCGCCGTCGAGAAAGCCGGTGGCAAGATCGAACTGCCGCCCAAGCCCGTCGCCGAGGCGGCCTAAGCCAGACGGCGTCAATGGGGACGTCGTTTCCCCCTTGTGTCGTTCACGCGTGAGGTTCCATGGCATCCGCCGCCGAGCAACTTGCATCCTCCCTGAACTGGGGCGCGATCGGCAAAGCAGCCGAGCTTAAGAAGCGCCTGTGGTTCACCCTGGGTGCGCTCGTCGTGTTCCGCTTTGGCGCCTACATCCCGGTGCCGGGCGTCGATCCGGCGGCTCTGGCTGAGATTTTTGCCCAGAACGCCGGCGGCATCGCCGGCCTCCTCGACGTCTTCTCGGGCGGTTCGATCGGGCGCATGTCGGTGCTTGCGCTCTCGATCATGCCGTATATCTCGGCCTCCATTATCATGCAGATCCTGACGACGGTGGTGCCGTCGCTCGAGGCGCTGAAGAAGGAGGGCGAGGCCGGCCGCAAGAAGATCAACCAGTACACGCGTTACGGCACGGTGGTGCTCGCCACCTTCCAGGCCTACGCCATCGCCGTCGGTCTGGAGAGCCAGCAGGCGACGATCGGCCCCGTGGTCATGGATCCCGGGCTGTTTTTCCGATTCGTGACCGTCGTCACACTGGTCGGCGGGACGCTCTTCCTGATGTGGCTCGGCGAGCAGATTACGGCACGCGGCGTCGGCAACGGCATATCGCTGATCATATTCGCCGGCATCGTCGCGGCCCTGCCGGGCGCCCTGATCCAGACCCTGGAACTCGGCCGTACCGGTGCGCTCTCGGCGTTGTTCATCATCGCCATGATCGTCGGCGTCGTCGTCGTCGTGGCGATCGTCGTCTTCGTCGAAACGGCGCAGCGACGAATCGTGGTCCAGTACCCCAAGCGACAAGTCGGCAACCGGGTGTACGGCGGCGAGGCTTCCCATCTGCCGCTCAAGATCAATACCTCTGGCGTCATTCCGCCGATCTTCGCGTCGTCACTGCTGCTCTTTCCGGCCACTATCGCCTCGTTCCAGGGCAATACCGGCGAGCCGGGCTGGCTGCAGTGGATCGCCACCTGGCTCGGTCACGGCCAGCCGCTCTATCTGCTGTCCTACGTCGCCCTGATCGTCTTCTTTTGCTTCTTCTACACGACCGTCGTGTTCAATCCTGCCGACACGGCCGACAACCTCAAGAAGAACGGTGGCTTCGTGCCCGGCATCCGGCCGGGCAAGAACACGGCCGAGTACCTGGAATACATCCTCAACCGGCTGACGGTGATCGGCGCCATCTACCTCTCGGCGGTGTGTATCCTGCCCGAGCTGCTGATTGCCCGCGGCGGCGTGCCCTTCTACTTCGGTGGCACCAGTCTGCTGATCGTTGTTTCGGTGACGCTCGACACCGTGACCCAGGTGCAGTCGCATCTGCTCGCCCATCAGTACGAAGGCCTCATCAAGAAGGCGCGCCTGCGCGGGAAGGGCCGATGAACATCATCCTTCTCGGACCTCCGGGGGCCGGCAAGGGCACCCAGGCCCAGCGTCTCCAGCAGGAGCGCGGCATGGTGCAGCTCTCGACGGGCGACATGCTGCGCGCCGCGGTCGCGTCGGGCAGCGACCTCGGCAAGAAGGCCAAGGGCATCATGGAGCGCGGCGAGCTGGTGTCGGACGAGCTTATGGTGGGCCTGATCGAAGACCGCATCGCCCAGCCGGATTGCGCCAAGGGCTTTATCCTGGACGGGTTCCCGCGGACTCAGGCCCACCATAAGCTCGTCCGACACCAGCTCGCCGCGCTCCATGATGCCCTTGGCCTTCTTGCCGAGGTCGCTGCCCGACGCGACCGCGGAATCTCTGCGGTTCTGGCGGGGGCTTGACAAGCGTGAGTTCCGTTGACTCGGGGGCGCAGGTACATATAATCGCGCGCTTTTCCGGGGCCAGCGGAACATCTGACGGGCGCGCGCGAGCGCGCCATAAGTCTTTGAAGGAGTTGAGATTTTGGCTCGTATAGCCGGTGTGAACATTCCGACCGCCAAGCGGGTGGAAATCGGACTGCAATACATCCACGGGATCGGCGCGGCGAAAGCCAAGGAGATCTGTGGAAAAGTGGGGATCGAACTCGCGCGCCGCGTGAACACGCTGAGCGACGACGAGGTCATCCGCATCCGCGAAACCATCGACCGCGACTATACGGTCGAAGGAGACCTGCGTCGTGAGGTGGCGATGAACATCAAGCGATTGATGGACCTTGCCTGTTACCGCGGCCTGCGGCATCGCCGCGGCCTGCCGGTCCACGGCCAGCGCACGCATACCAACGCGCGCACCCGCAAGGGCCCGGCCAAGCCGATTGCCGGCAAGAAGAAAGTCACGAAGTAAGTCGAGGGAAATCGGAACATGGCCAAGCCTGCAGCCGCTGCGAGTGGCACCAATGCCGTCGCGCGTCCCCGTCGCAAGGAACGCAAGAACATCATCGCGGGCGTCGCTCACGTGAACGCGTCGTTCAACAACACGATCGTCACCATCACCGACGCGCAGGGCAACACCATCGCCTGGTCGTCGTCGGGCCAGCAGGGCTTCAAGGGGTCGCGCAAGTCGACGCCGTATGCCGCCCAGCTGGCGGCCGAGGGTGCCGGCCGCAAGGCGATGGAACACGGCATGCGGACCCTGGAAATCCAGGTGCGCGGGCCGGGGTCGGGACGCGAGTCGGCGCTGCGCGCGCTGCAGGCCGTCGGCCTCGCCGTCACGTCGATCCGTGACGTGACGCCGATCCCGCACAACGGTTGCCGCCCGCCGAAACGTCGTCGCGTATGAGCCGCCGGCGCGTTTGATTTTCTTACCGGGCGTCCGGCTCCCTCGCGGGAGACGGGCCGTCCAGTGAACCGCGGCAATCGCCGCCGGTTCCGAAAGATACAGTCGCGGGCGCCCAGCCTATTGGGTTGTTCCGCAGAACACCGGTCTAGAGAGGTAGCCCACGTGCTTCAGAAGAACTGGCAGGACCTGATCAAGCCGGAGAAGCTTGTCACCGAGGCTGGCGTCGATCCGGGTCGCACCGCGACCATCGTCGCCGAGCCGCTGGAGCGGGGCTTCGGCCTGACGCTCGGCAATGCTCTCCGCCGCGTGCTGTTGTCGTCGTTGCAGGGGGCAGCCGTCACGTCGATCAAGATCGACAACGTGCTGCACGAGTTCTCGTCGATTCCCGGCGCGCGCGAGGACGTGGTCGACATCGTCCTCAATATCAAGGCGATGGCCGTGAAGATGCAGGGCGACCGTCCGCAGCGCCTCTATCTGCGCGCCGTCGGCCCCGGCGAAGTCACCGCCGGCATGATCGAGCTGTCGGGCGACGTCCAGATCATGGATCCGAAGCACCTGATCTGCACGCTCGACGACGGCGCCTCGATCTCGATGGAATTGATGGTCGCCACCGGCAAGGGCTATGTCCCGGCCTCGGCCAACCGTCCGGAAGATGCGCCGATCGGCCTGATCCCGGTCGACTCGGTGTTCAGCCCGGTCAAGCGCGTCTCCTACAAGATCGAGAACAGCCGCGTCGGCCAGGTCACCGACTACGATCGCCTGTCGATGACGGTCGAGACCAACGGCACGACGATGCCGGCCGATGCGGTGGCGCTTGCCGCCCGCATCCTGCAGGACCAGCTCCAGCTCTTCATCAACTTCGAGGAGCCGCGCGAGGTCCGCAAGGAAGAGCAGCAGGACGACTTCCCGTTCAACCGCAACCTCCTGCGCAAGGTCGACGAACTCGAGCTTTCGGTGCGCTCGGCCAACTGCCTGAAGAACGACAACATCATCTACATCGGCGATCTCGTGCAGAAGACCGAGGCGGAGATGCTGCGTACGCCGAACTTCGGCCGCAAGTCGCTGAACGAGATCAAGGAAGTGCTGGCCGGCATGGGCCTCCACCTGGGCATGGAAATCCCGGGCTGGCCGCCGGACAACATCGAGGAAATGGCCAAGCGGCTGGAAGAGCCGTACTAGGCCGGCTGGAAGGATAGCAAGTCATGCGTCACGCAAATCGCGGTCGGAAATTCCACCGCACCTCCGAGCATCGCAAGGCGATGTTCATGAATCTCGCCGGTGCTCTCATCAAGCACGAGCAGATCACGACCACGCTGCACAAGGCGAAGGACCTGCGTCCGATCGTCGAGAAGCTGGTCACGCTCGGCAAGAATGGCAGCCTGCACGCGCGCCGTCAGGCGATCGGCTTCCTGCGCGACCCCTATGTCGCCGACAAGCTGTTCACGACTCTCGGCCCGCGCTACTCCAAGCGTGCCGGCGGCTACCTGCGGGTGCTTAAGGCGGGCTACCGCTTCGGCGACGCAGCGCCCATGGCCGTCATCGAGTTCATCGAGCGCGACACCTCGGCCAAGGGCCAGGACTCGGGCCCGTCGGCCGACACGGCCGAGCAGCAGGAAGCGGCGTAAGCTTCTTCCCGCGGATTTTCGAAGACGCCCGGTGGCACTGCCCCGGGCGTTTTTCTTTGCTAGTCTTTTGCCATGGCATTGACGTTCAGGAAGGCAGTCCCGCCGGAGCGCGATGATGCCGAGCGGGTCCTGTGGACGGCATTCACGCCCTATGTCCGCAACCTCGGCCGCGAGATCACGGCTCACCACTATGCGTTCCTCGCCGCCGCCGTCGAGCGTGGCGACGTCTACCTCGCGCTCGACGGCGAGGAGATCGTGGGCGTCGCCGCGACCGAGCGGCGCGACGACGGCATCTACATCGACCGCCTGGGCGTGGCTCCGGCGCGCCAGGGCACCGGGCTGGGCAGCTTTCTGCTGGAGCGGATCGAGGAGATCGCGCGGTCGAGCGACCTAAAGGGACTGTCGCTCGAGACCGCCGAGATGGCCGAGGGCAACATCCGACTCTATCGCCGGCATGGCTTCGAGATCGTGCGCCGCGGGCCGCCCTCGCACGGCAAGGACGCGCACACGCGCGTCTTCATGGAGAAGGCGTTTACCTGATCGGTCCGCCATGCACCCGGCGGCGATAGACGACCTCGCCATCGAACAGGACTTCCTCGGTGCCGGCGGCCAGCCGCTCGCCTGCGATCTCCAGGTCGGCCGCGAGGCGCCGGTTGCCGAGCTGGTTGGAGCTCTCGAAGCGCAGCAGTTCGATCAGGCCTGGCGTCAGAATTGGTCCTCTCTGAGCGCGAACACCGTGCGTCCGGCGGCCTTGAGCGGGCCGAGCTGGGCCAGGGCCGGCGGCAGGATGACCTCGGCATAGAATCGTGCGGTGATCAGCTTGGCCTCCAGGAAGGCGGGATCGCCATCGCGCGTGGCGAGCTTCGTCTGCGCCACCAGCGCGCCACGGGCCAGCAGCCAGCCGCCCAGCGCCGTTCCCGCCAGGCGCAGGAACGGCACCGAGCCCGCCAGCGCCGCCACAAGCTCGGCCTTGACCGATTGCGCCACCCATTTGGTGGCATCCTCCAGGGCGTCCGCCGATGCGACCACGCCGGCACGGACGGCCGCCAGATCGTCGCCGGGGGCAGCCTTCATTTCGTCGGCCAGGGCGCGCATCTCGGCCACCAGCGCCAGCATGGTCTCGCCGCCGTCCTTGGCCACCTTGCGGCCCACCAGGTCGCGCGCCTGGATGCCGTTGGTGCCCTCGTAGATCGGCAGGATCCGCGCGTCGCGCAGGTGCTGCGCGGCCCCGGTCTCCTCGATGAAGCCCATGCCGCCATGGATCTGCACGCCGGTCGAGGCGATCTCGTTGCCGAGATCGGTGAACCAGGCTTTCACGATCGGGATCAGCAGATCGACCCGGTCCTGTGTCTTGCGCGCGGCTTCCTTGTCCGGGTGCTTCAGGGCGCCGTCGATACCGGCTGCCGTGTAGTAGCCCAGCGCCCGCATCGCCTCGATCTGGGCGCGCATGGTCATCAACATGCGGCGCACGTCGGCATGGTGGACGATCGCCACAGATTCGGGCTTCGGGCTGCCGTCGTCCTTCGACTGCACGCGGTTGCGCGCAAAGGCGGCTGCCTGTTGGTAGGCGCGCTCGGCGATCGCCAGGCCCTGGATACCGACCGACAGGCGAGCGTTGTTCATCATGGTGAACATGTAGGACAGCCCACGGCCTTCCTCGCCGACGAGGTAGCCCACTGCGCCGCCATCGTCACCGAACGACATCACGCAGGTCGGGCTGGCATGGATGCCGAGCTTGTGCTCGAGCGAAACGCAGCGCAGGTCGTTGCGCTTGCCGAGCCCGCCGTCGGCCGCAGCCAGGAACTTGGGCACGATGAACAGCGAGATGCCGCGCACCCCGGCCGGCGCGTCCGGCGTGCGCGCCAGCACCAGGTGCACGATGTTCTCGGCCATGTCGTGCTCGCCGTAGGTGATGAAGATCTTCTGGCCGCTGACGAGATAGTGGTCGCCGGTCTTCACCGCCCGGCTCTTGAGTTGACCCAGGTCGGAGCCGGCTTGCGGCTCGGTCAGGTTCATGGTTCCGGTCCATTCGCCGGAGATCATTTTCGGCAGGTAGGTGGTCCGCTGCTCCGGAGAGCCGTGATGGTGGATGGCGTCGATCGCCCCCTGGTTCAGCAGCAGCACCAGACCGAAGCCCATGTTGGCGGCCTGCCACATTTCCTGCACCGTGGTTGCAAGCAGCCACGGCATGCCCTGGCCGCCGAACTCCGGGTCGAACGGCAGCGAGTTCCAGCCACCGGCGACGAATTCCTTGTAGATGCCGGCAAAGCCGGGGGCTGTACGGACGACGCCGTTCTCGAGCGTGGCGCCGACCTTGTCGCCGTCGCGATTGAGGGGGGCGAGGCCATTGCCGGCGAGCTTGGCGGCCTCCTCCAGCACCGCGTCGACGGTGTCGTCGGTGGCGTGTTCGTAACCGGGCAGCGCGGAAACGCGTCCCAGGCCGGCCACTTCACGCAGCGCGAAACGCATGTCGGCCAGCGGGGCGGTATAGGTCATGTATTTTCCTCCGGGCCGCAATATGCCGTGGCCCGTCGCTTTTGGCGACCGGCTCGGGTAACTTGTCGATCACATGACCGACACCGTCCAACTCGTCCTCCGCGGCCCCCGGGCCACCATAACCCTCAACGATCCCGCCAAGCACAACCGGCTCGATCCGGCAGGGCTCAGCGCCTTGCGCGCCGCGATCGAAAAGGCCGATGCCGATCCCGACGTGCGCGTCACCGTGATCACGGGGGCGGGCGAGAAGACCTTTTGTTCGGGCTACGACCTCGGCTCGATCTCGGCCAGCGAGCGGCGCTCCCAGACGTCCAGTGACGACAGCTTCGAGAAGGTCATGGATCGGCTCGAGGCGATGCGCATGCCCACTCTGTGTGCGCTGAATGGCGGGGTCTATGGCGGAGCGACGGATCTGGCGCTCGCCTGCGATTTTCGTCTGGGTGTCAGGGGCATGAAGTTCTTCATGCCGGCGGCCCGTTTTGGCCTGCACTATTATCCCGGTGGCCTGCGTCGCTATACCCAGAAGGTGAGCCCGAGCTTCGCCAAGCGCGCCTTTCTGCTGTCGGAGGACTTTGCCGACACGGAGCTCCTGGCTGTCGGCTATCTCGATTGGCTGGTCGAGCGCGCCGAGTTCAACGACAAGGTCGAGGAGAAGGCCACCAAGCTCGCGTCTCTGGCGCCGCTGTCCATGGCCGGCATGAAGCGCGCCATCGAGCAGTTCGCACAGGCGACGCCGGATGTCCCGTCGATCCGGGTGAGTGCCGAGGCGTGCGCCGGATCGGAAGACTTGCGCGAGGGGCTGGCCGCCATGCGCGAGCGCCGGGCTCCGGCCTTCAAGGGGCGCTGAGCGAAGCCATCATGGAACGCCGTCTCGCTGCCATCGTTCATGCCGACCTCGCGGGGTTTACCCGGATGATGGAGGGCGCGGAGACCCGCACCTTCCGGCATCTGAAATCGGCCCAGATCGAGGTCTGGCGGCCGGCGATCCTGGCCGCGCAGGGCCGGATGGTCGGGACCGCGGGCGACGCCATGCTGGCTGAGTTCGGCTCGGCGGTGACCGCCGTCGGCGCGTCGATCGACATCCAGGAACGCATGGCCCGTTTCAACGAGGCGCTGGAGGAGAACCAGCGCATGATGTTCCGTATCGGCGTTCACCTGGGCGAAGTGATCGTCGATGCCGAGGATCAGAACATCTTCGGCGACGGTGTCAATCTCGCTGCCCGCATCCAGGCGCTGGCCGAGCCCGGGGGGATCGCGGTATCGCGCGTCGTGCGCGACCTGGTGGAACTCAAGGTCGACTACGCCTTCGCCGACGGCGGCGAACAGCAATTGAAGAACGTGAGCCGCTCGGTCCAGATCTTTCACGTGCGTCACGCCCGACAGACGCCGGTCGGCACGACGACCCGCATGCTGCCTCAGATCACCCTGCGCTTCGAGGGACCGGACTCGGCTGGACACAAGCATGCGTTCGACGTGGCGCTGGACAAGCTGATGAACCAGTCGCAGGGCCTGGTGATCGGTCGCTCGGCCGACCAGTGCGAGCTCGTGGTGCCACACGCCACCGTTTCGCGCCGCCACGCCCGCCTCAGCCTGGCAGGAGAGGCCCTGCAGGTCGAGGATCTGGGGTCGACCAACGGCACCGCGATCAATGGTACGGTTCTTCGGGCCGGTTCGCCGGCCGCGATCCATGCCGGCAACAAGCTTCGCATCGGCGACGTCGAGTTGCTGGTCCGGCAACTCTGAGGACATGCACCGGGCATGACCGACCCCGCCAAACCATCGCCGGGTGAAGTGCCCGACATCGATTACGTGGCGCTCCGGTCCGGGCAGACCATCGGCCGCTACGAGATCGTCTCCGTGCTGGGCCAGGGCGGCTTTGGCATCACCTACCGTGCCCGCGACATCCAGCTCGGCCGCGAGGTCGCGATCAAGGAGTATCTGCCTTCGGCGCTGGCGGTGCGGCAGGACGGCGCCACCGTCCTGCCGCGCACCACCAAGATGGCCGACGATTTCGGCTGGGGGCGCGACCGCTTCGTCACCGAAGGCCGCACGATGGCGACGCTGCATCACGTGCCGGCCATCGTCAAAGTGTTCGATTTCCTCGAAGCCAACGGTACCGCCTACATCGTCATGGAGCTACTGAGCGGCGAGACGCTGGAGGACCGGTTGAAGCGGCAGGGCACGCTGACGCCCGACGAGGTCGACCGCATCCTGTGGCCACTGCTCGACGGGCTGGAGCAGGTCCATGCCGCCGGTTTCCTGCACCGCGACATCAAGCCCGCCAATATCCTGCTCAATGCCCAGGGTGATCCGACCCTGATCGACTTCGGCGCGGCACGCGAGGCGATGGTCGGCCGGACTTCTGCGATGACGGCGATCTTCACGCCGGGCTATGCCGCGGCCGAGCAGATGACGTCGGCCAAGCAGGGGCCGTGGACCGACATCTATGGCCTCGCGGCTACGCTCTATCACGCCATCGCCGGCAAGACCCCGCCCAGCGCCTTCGACCGCATGCTCGACGACGGCTATGAGCCGCTCGCTCGCCTCGCGCCCAAGGGGTTCCCGTCCGGGCTGCTCGCCGGTATCGATGCTGGCCTGGCGGTCGCCGCCCGCGACCGGCCGCAGTCGATCGCGGGCTGGCGGCCCATCCTCGGCATGACCGCGGCGCCGGCCGCCGACGCCACCGTGATGATGGGCAAGGCCGAGGCGCCGGTCGTCGCCCGCCAGTCGGTCCTGACACCAGAGGTCGCTCCCGCGGCGGCCGCAGCGCCGAAATCGCGGATGGGCCTGTGGATCGCGCTGGGCGTGGTGTTGATCGCCGCCCTTGGCGGCGGCGGCTACTATGCCACGGCCATGCGCGGTCCCGACCCCGAGGTGGTCAAGGCCAAGGCCGCCGCCGATGCCGCCGAAGCCGCAAAGCGCGAGTTGGCCGAAGCCAACGAAAAGCTGCGGGCGGAAAACGCCGAGCGGGAGGCGAAGGCCAAGGCCGAACAGGAAGCGAAGGCCAGGGCCGAGCAGGAAGCCAGGCAGAAGCAGGAAGCACAGGAAGCGCAGGACGCCATCCGCCGCCAGGCGGCGCAGGACGAGCGGCGCCGGATCGACGCCGAGCTGGCCGAGAAGAAGCGCCTCGAAGACGAGGAAAAGAAGAAGGCCGAAGAGGAGAGGGAAGCAAAGCGCAAGGCCGACGAAGATGCCCGCAAGGCGGCCGAGTTCCTGACCGGCCAGTTCGACTATTTCGGCGAGACCCTCATGTTCGTCGTGCTGCGGGGCAATCCCAAGCCGATCCGCCTGCAGGGCATCGACGTCGTGAACGAGACCGGGCTGCGCCAGCTCGCGGTCAATGCGCTGGCCAGCAAGCCGCGCAACCTGCGCTGCCGTCAGACCGACCGCCTGACCGATGGCACGCCGCTCTATCGTTGCCTTATCACCAAGCTCGATGCCAAGGAGCCCCTGGCCGACGTCCCGGACTCCGATCGGACGGACCTCGCCCAGGCGCTGATCCGCGGCGGGCTGGTGCTAGCCTCCTGCGACGCGCCGCGCGCCTATGCCGATGACGAGGACGAAGCCCGTGGCAAGAGCCTCAACTTGTGGTCTATGATGAAGCCTCCTGAATACAGACGGAGATGTGCGCGATGAACGCTGTAGTTGCGATGTCGACTCCTCGCCCGACCCTGCGGTCGCGATTTCTCCTCACGCTTGTCGGCGCCGTGGCCGCGCTTGGCTTTGTGACAAGTTGCACCACCAACGAAAGCGGTGGTCCGTCGAACCAGGCCATGGGCACCGTGATGGGCGCCGCTGTCGGCGGTACGGTCGGCGGCCTGGCCTTCGGCTCGGTCGGCGGCGTTGTCGGCGGTGCGCTGGTGGGCGCCCTGGCCGGCAATCTGGTGGGCCGTGCGCTCGACAACCAGGAGCGGGCGCGACTGGCCCAGGCGACGCAGAACGCCTTCGTGGCCGAAACCAACGTGCCGACGACCTACACGGTCGAGAAGACTTCGAACCAGTCCTCGTCGGCCCCGCCGACCGTCGTGGCGGCCAAGCCCGTTGGGCCGGCCGCGGGACGGGCCGACGGCAGCACCTGCCGTCCGATCGAGCTGACGGCGACCAAGAACGGCCAGACCACGACCGAGACGACGACCTTCTGCCAGGCCGCCGGTTCCCGGGACCTGAAGCCGGTCACGGTCTGATTTCGGGCCCCAGGGATCTGGTGACGACCCACGGCGGGGATGGTGTGCGCCGCCGTGGCGGCGCCGTCTTCGCCTGATTGCGGCAACGGCGAGGTATCGGCAATGGCAGGCAACGTAAAGGCGCAGGCGCTGCGCCATCTCCTGGCCCGGGGCGAATTCATCCTGGCGCCCGGGATTTATGACGGGATTTCGGCCCGCGTGGCTGACGGCATGGGCTTTCCTGCCCTCTACATGACGGGCTATGGCGCCACGGCATCCATGCTGGGCCTCCCCGATGCCGGCCTCGCGACCTACTCGGACATGGTCGGCCGCGCCGAGATGATCTGCTCGGTGACCAAGACACCTCTGATCGCGGATGCGGATACCGGCTACGGCGGGCTGCTCAACGTCCGGCGCACGGTGCGCGGCTACGAGGCCGCCGGCGTGGCCGCGATCCAGATCGAAGACCAGGAGATGCCCAAGAAGTGCGGCCATACGCCCGGCCGCCGCGTCGTGCCGGCCGAGGAGATGGTGCTGAAGATCAAGGTCGCGGTCGAGGCGCGCCGGCACGAGGAGACGATGATCGTGGCCCGCACCGACGCGCGCACGGCGCATGGCCTCGACGAGGCGTTGCGCCGCGCCACGCTCTACGAGGCGGCGGGCGCCGACGTGATCTTCGTCGAATCGCCCGAGAGCGAGGCGGAACTCGAGCGCATCGGCCGCGAAGTGTCCAAGCCACTGCTCGCCAACATGGTCGAGTTCGGCAAGACGCCGCGCGTAGAAGTCGAGCGGCTGAAGAAATGGGGCTTCGACCTCGCGATCTACCCCGGCCTGGGCTTCAGCGTCGCCGCCGAGGCGATGCGCCTCTCCTGGGCCCATCTCAAGGACAAGGGCACCAGCATCGATGTTGCCGTGCCCCAGTATCGCAACATGCACGAGCTGATGGGCTTCGCCGACGTCTGGGATTTCGAGAAGCGCTGGGCGCCGTGAACCGGAGGATGAACGGCAAGCAGTTCCTCGAGCTGCTGGCGCGCCTGCCGGCGCGGGTGTGGCTGCAGGCCGGGTTGGCCATCGTCGGGTTCGTCGTGCTGGCGGTGCTGGGGTTTGCCGTCATTGCCGGCGTGGCGGTGTTTGCCCTGGTGGCGATCCTTGCCTTCAAGGCCAAGGCCTGGATCGCCGGCCTGTTCGGCCGCCGCGACCCGACCGCCGAGCCGCCGGCGCAGCGCGAGGTGAGGCAAGTGACCGACGTGCAGTACGAGATCGTCGAGAAGAAAGACGACGCGGCGCGCTAGCTAGAGCGGGTACCGTACGGGGCGACACTGGCTTCGCAGCAGGCGAATACGTCAAATCGGAACCCACTTCCGGGAAAAATCCCGTCGGCTCGGACTCTATCTGGGCCACGCGCCGCATGAGCGAGCGGAGGTTCGCGGTCCCAAAGATCATGGACAGGAACGGGCAGGTGGGGGAACGCCCGTCGGGGTGTCAGGCCGGGAGGATCGGTCTATTGAAAGGATAGGTATACTATCCTATATACGATCCAGGGAGGTCACCATGTTCGACTGCCACCACCGCACCGCTTTCCTCAGGGCCCTGGCCGCCACCGGCTCGGCGAGTTGCGCCGCCGCCATGGTCGGGATCGACCGGACCACGGCCTATGTCTGGCGCCGGCGCCATCCCGGCTTCGCCGCGCGCTGGCACAAGGCGCTGACCAGGTTCCGCGTCGTCGGCCCCGTCGCGGGAATTCCGCGGAACGCCAACTTCGGCTTTATTCTCCGCAAGCTGCAGCGGATGGACCAGGCGGGGCCGCGGTTTTTCGACAACACGCCTCCCATTGCGGCGCGCCAACCCCTTGAAGATCAAGGGGTTGGCGATTTCAGATAGGAACGTGTTTTTTCGACGGATCCTGGAGCCGGACGATCTTGCCGGGATTCATCAGGTTGTGCGGATCGAGCGCGCGCTTGATGGCGCGCATGGCGTCGAGTTCGATCCTGCTGCGGTAGTGGGCGAGCTCGTCCACCTTCAGGCGGCCGATGCCATGCTCGGCCGAGATCGAGCCGCCGTAGCCAACCACGAGGTCGTAGACGGCGCCGCTGATCGCCTCGCCATGTTCCATGAACCGTTTCTTGTCCCAGCCCGGGGGCGACTGGCAGTTGAAGTGGAGGTTGCCATCGCCGACATGGCCGAACGGCACCGGCCGGCATTCGGGCAACGCCTTCCTCATCGCGGCGAGTCCTTCGGTCATGAAGGCCGGGATCTTGCTCACGGCGACGGAGATGTCGTGCTTGATCGACGGGCCCTCGCGCTTCTGGGCCTCGGAGTGGTTCTCGCGCAAGGCCCAGAAGGCGCGGGCCTGGGCCTCGTTCTGGGCGATGGCGGCATCGAGCACGAGGCCCTTTTCCATCGCTTCGCCGAGATAGCTCTCCATCTTTTCCCGGAGCCCGGTCTCGTTGGCCCCCTCGCGTCGGGCGCGGGTGGAAGACCATTCGAGCAGCACGTACCAGTCGTGCCGCTCGGCCAGCGGATCGTTCGCCCCGGGGATGTGCTTCAGGACGAAGTCGACACCCTGGCGCGCCATCAGCTCGCAGGAGGTGACATTGTCCTCGCTCGCGGCATGGGCGCCGCTCAGAAGGTCGACGGCGGCCTGGGGCGAGGGTACGGCGATCCACGAGGTCGCCACATCCTTGGGCTTGGGCCAGAGCTTCAGCACCGCCCTGGTGATGATGCCGAGCGTGCCCTCGGCGCCCAGGTAGAGATCGCGCAGGTCGTAGCCGGTGTTGTCCTTCTTGAGCGCACGCAGGCCGTTCCAGATCTCGCCCGCGGGCGTCACGACCTCGAGGCCGAGCACCAGGTGGCGGGTGTTGCCGTAGTGCAGCACCTGCACGCCGCCGGCGTTGGTCGAGAGGTTGCCGCCGATGGTGCAGCTTCCCTCGGCGGCAAGGCTGAGCGGAAACAGGCGGTCGTGGGCCGCAGCGGCTTCCTGGATGGTCTTCAGGATCACACCGGCCTCGACGGTCATCGAGTAGCCGATCTCGTCGATCTCGACGATGCGATTCATGCGATTGAGCGACAGCACGATCTCGCGGCCGTCCTCGTGCGGCATGCCGCCGCCGACCAGGCCGGTGTTGCCGCCCTGGGGCACGACTGCGACCCCCTCGGCGGCGCAAAGCTTCACGACCGCAGCCACTTCGTCCGTCGTCGCCGGGCGCACGACGGCGAGCGCCGTGCCGAGGTAGTTGTCGCGCCAGTCGGTGAGATAGGGATGCTTGCCGGCGTCGTCGGTGACCAGGCCCTTGTCGCCGACGACGGCGCGGAGTTTGTCTATGAAAGTAGTCACAGCCCTGCTCATGACAGGCGGAGGATCTTGCCGGGGTTCATGATGTTCTTGGGATCCAGCGCGCGCTTGATCGATCGCATCGTGTCGAGCTCGATCTTGGAGCGGTAGTGCGCGAGCTCGTCGATCTTGTCGATGCCGATACCGTGCTCGGCCGAAATCGACCCCGCCATCGAGGTGACGAGGTCGTTCACCGCGCGCGTGATGGCGGGCGAGTACTGCTTCAGCGTCTCGCGGTCCATGCCCAGGGGGGCCATGAACGAGAAGTGCAGGTTGCCGTCGCCGATGTGGCCGAGCGGGTAGGGGCGGATCGAGGGCAGGGTGTCGAATGCCGCTTTCACGCCCTGCTCGATGAAGGCCGGGATCTTGGAGATCGAGACCGAGATGTCGTAGCTGAGGCCCGGCCCCTCGGCGCGCGACGCCGGCGCCACCGACTCGCGGATCACCCACATGTTGCGTGCCTGAGCCTCGCTTTGCGCGATCACGGCGTCGAGCACGCGGCCGGCCTCGATCTGGTCGGCGAGGAACTGCTCCATCTTGTCCGACATGCCTTCCGCGCCTTCGGCCTTGGGGCGCGACGAGGTCCATTCGAGCAGCAGGAACCACGGCGTGTCGGCCTTGAGCGGGTCCTGCGTGCCCGGAATGTGGCGCAGCACCATGTCGGTGCAGGCGCGGCTCATCAGCTCGCACGAGCCGACGTTGTCCTCGGACGCCGCGTGCGCCTCGGACAGGATCTCGATGGCGGCTTGCGGGTCGCGGATGGCGAGCCAGGCGGTGCACACGTCCTTGGGCGCGGGCCAGAGCTTCAGAACGGCCTTGCAGATGATGCCAAGCGTGCCCTCGGCACCCATGAACAGGTGCTTGAGGTCGTAGCCGGTGTTGTCCTTCTTGAGCGAGCGCAGGCCGTTCCAGATGTCGCCGTTGGGCAGCACGACTTCCAGGCCCAGCACGAGATTGCGGGCGTTGCCGTAGCGCAGCACCTGCACGCCGCCGGCGTTGGTCGAGAGGTTGCCGCCGATCATGCACGAGCCCTGGGCACCGAGGCTGAGCGGGAAGAAGCGGTCGTGACTGGCCGCGGTCTCCTGCAGGGTCTGCAGCACGCAGCCGGCCTCGACGGTCATCGAATAGCCGACGGGATCGACCTCGATCACGTGGTTCATGCGGCCGAGCGACAGCAGGATGCCCTGATGCGTGGGCCACGGCGTGGCGCCGCCCATCAGGCCGGTGTTGCCGCCCTGCGGCACGATGGCGATGCCGTTGTCGAAGCAGAGCTTTACGACCCTGGAGACTTCCTCGGTGTTGGCCGGGCGCACCACGACGGCGGCGGTCCCCACGTTGGTGCCGCGCCAGTCGGTGACGAAGGGCTGCTTGCCCTGCTCGTCGAGGATCAGGCCCCTCTCGCCCACGATGGCGCGCAGCGCGTCGAGGACGGCAGGCGTCACGGGCACGGTTGGAATGCTCGGTGCAATTATCGTATCGGGCATGGTCTTGTTCTTCTCCCTGGGACGGGAAATCTAGCGTCCGCGATCCCTGCCGTCATCCGCCCCCTCGTGACCGTGCGAGGCACGGCGCAGACGGTCGTTGATCGCAAGGCCGAGGCCCGTTTGCGGAACGGGCATGACCGCGATGCGGCCGATCCCCGGCCGGTCGAGCAGGCGCATCATGGCGAACAGGTTGGCCGCCGCCTCGCCGAGATCGCCCGCGACGCTCAGATTGTAGGTGAGCATTGCGCCCTGCGGCACCGTGGGTCCGAAGGCCAGAAGGCCCTCGTCGGCGGAGACTCCGGTCGCGTCGAGGCGCACCGGCCGGGCCGGCGCATAGTGGCTCTCGAGCTGGCCGGGAGACTTGCGCGCGGAGTCGCCCGATGGAAGGGCATCGCTCACGGCGATGGATCCGATCTCGGTCTCGATCGCCTCCCGGGGGACGCCGCCGGGGCGCAGCAGGGTGGGCGTCGCGGTGGTGAGGTCGAGCACCTGATGGTGCCGCTGCGGTTGGCCGAAGGCGCGGCGATCGGCCGGCCGGCGGCACGGATCAAGGCCTGCGCGACGGGATGCGACGGCGCGCGGATCGCCACGGTATCGAGACCTGCTGTCGCCAGCAGGGAAATGGGCGAGCCTGGACTGCGCGGCAACACCAGCGTGAGTGGCCCCGGCCAGAACCGCGCCGCCAGCTTGTCGGCAGTCTGGTTCCAAAGAACGAACTTCCGAGCCTCGCCGGCATCGAGCACATGGCTGATCAGCGGATTGAACCGCGGCCGTCCCTTGGCCTCGAAGATCGCCGCGACCGCGCGCTCGTTGGTGGCGTCGGCGCCCAGGCCATAGACCGTCTCGGTCGGGAAGGCGACGAGCTGGCCGCCGCGCAGCAGCTGTGCCGCCTCGGCGACCGACTGTGCCGTCGGCGCCGCAATCGTCATCGCGTCGCCCTCATCGCGTCGCCCTCATCGCGCAGCCCTCATCGCGCCGCCATGCTGCGGGCGATGAAATGAGGATTGGAGAAGCGCGGCTTGCCGTAGAGCAGGGGCCGGTTGTCGGTGGTGACCACCTCGCCGCCGGCGGCTTCAAGAACGCCCTGGCCTGCCGCGGTGTCCCACTCGTTGGTCGGTCCGAAGCGCGGGTAGATGTCGGCCTTGCCCTCGGCAATCAGGCAGAACTTCAGCGAGGAGCCCGCCTGTACGCGATCGGCGACGGTGAGGTTGTTGTTGCGGAACCAGATGTCGAGATCGCTGTAGATGGCGTGGCTGCGGCTGGCGCAGGCGGTGAGGCCCTCCGGCGGCGGCGTCCGCGTCGAGATCGGCACGAAGCCGCCGCTGCCCTCGCGCTTGTCGGCGCCGAGGCCCGCCGCGCCGCGCCACAACATGCCGGTGGCCGGAGCCAGCACGATGCCGAGCGTCGGCCGTCCGCCCTCGATCAGCGCGATGTTGACCGTGAACTCGCCATTGCGCTTGATGAACTCCTTGGTGCCGTCGAGCGGATCGACCAGCCAGAAGGGGCTCCCCGATCCGATGGCGTCGAGCTTGGGCACATGCCCGGCGGCCATTTCCTCCTCGGCCACGACCGGCACGCCGGGCGCGAGCGCGCGCAGGCCGGCCACGATGACGAGCTCTGCGGCCTGGTCGGCATCGGTCACCGGACTCTTGTCGGCCTTGTCGCGCACGCCGAGGTCGCCGGCATAGATGCGCATGATCTCGCGGGCGGCGGCCTCCGCGAGGTCTGTGCAGGCCTGGCGAAGATCGGAAATCGGGGGAATTGTGTGGGTCACGGAACCGGTTGTGTGGGAGGCGGCGACCTTATAACCCATTCGTCCATGGTGAACAGGCTCCTGGGCGTCATATCGGCTCTGCCGGAGGAACTGGCGCATCTCTCGGACCGCTCGGCGGAGGTGACCGCGATCGGCGGCCTGCCCTTCTGGCGCGGCCGGATCGCCGGCCGCGAGGCGGTGTTCGTCGAGTCGGGCGCGGGCAAGGTCAATGCCGGCGTGGCCACCGTCCTGCTGCTCGACCGCTTCGACTGCCGGGCGTTGATGCTGTGCGGCGTGGCCGGCGGCCTCGATCCGGCCCTGGGCGTCGGCGACATCGTGGTCGGCACGAGCAACGTCCAGCACGACTACGGCCTGGAAAAGCAGGACGGCTTCGTCCACATCCAGCCCGGCAGCCGGCCGTCGCTCGGCCAGGCGTCGACGCCGGGCTATCCCGTGGACGCGGCCCTCGTCGGACGCCTGCGCGAGGCCGTGGGCGGGCTGGTGCTTGATCCCCTGCCCGAGACCGTGGGCGCCGGCCGCCGCACGCCCGCCGTGCGCTTCGGCACGATCCTGACCGGCGACAGCTTCGTCAATTCGGAGCAGACGAGGCAACGCCTGCACGCGACATTCCAGGCGCAGGCCGTCGAGATGGAGGGCGGGGCGGTGGCGCAGGTCGCCAGCCGCTGGGGCGACGACATCCCGGTCGTCAACGTGCGCTGCCTGAGCGACCTCGCCGGCGCCGAGAGCCACCTCGACTTCCGCGCCTTCCTGCCCGTGGCCGCCCGCTATGCCTCGCTGGTCGCGCACCGGCTGGCGCCGGCGATTTGAGCTACTGCTTCAGCACACGTCCCGCGACGGCATCGAGCTTCGAGACCATCTCGGGCGAGCGCGCCGCGGGCGCGGTGATCAGCGCGTACTCGAGCGCGTGGTCGCAGCCGGCCGGGCACGGCGCGGGCCGCGCGGCCTTGAGGCGCGGCGCCATCATGGCGACCAGCACCTTGGCCTTCTCGGCATTCTCGGTCAGCACGCGCACGATGTCGGCCACCTGCACATGGCCATGGTCGGGATGCCAGCAGTCGAAGTCGGTGACCATGGCGACGGTCACGTAGCAAATCTCCGCTTCGCGGGCGAGCTTGGCCTCCGGCATGTTGGTCATGCCGATGACGTCGCAGCCCCAACTCCGGTAGAGCTTCGACTCCGCGAGGCTCGAGAACTGCGGCCCCTCCATCGCGATGTAGGTGCCGCCGAACCTGATGGGAAAGCCCGCCTTCACAGCGCAGTCGTGCACCGCCTCGGCCAGCCGGTTGCAGGTCGGCTGCGCCATCGAGACGTGCGCCACGAGGCCTTCGCCGAAGAAGCTCTTCTCGCGGGCGAAGGTGCGGTCGATGAACTGGTCGACGACCACGAAATGTCCCGGCGGCAGGTCCTCGCGCAGCGATCCGCAGGCCGACAGCGAGAGAATATCGGTGACGCCGACGCGCTTCAGCGCATCGATGTTGGCGCGGTAGTTGATCGACGTCGGCGAATGGCGATGGCCGCGGCCGTGGCGCGGCACGAACACGACGTCGAGCCCGTCGAGCACGCCGAACAGGAACTCGTCCGACGTCTCGCCGAACGGCGAGGCGACCCTGCGCCACTCGGCGTTCTTGAGACCCGCCATGTCGTAGACGCCGCTTCCGCCCAGAATTCCCAACACCGTCATCTGCTGCTCCTTGCTGGGCTTGGTGTATCATCCCTCTCAATTAAAGGGGAGCCACCATGGGAAGACTCGACGGCAAGATCACCATCGTGACAGGGGCCACCAGCGGCATCGGCCGCCGCACCGCCGAGATATTCGTGAAGGAGGGCGCCAAGGTCGTGGCAACAGGCCGCCGCGAGGAACACGGCCGCACGCTCGAGGCGGCGTTGGGCAAGGACAAGTGCCTGTTCATACGTGCCGACGCCACGCAGGAAGCCGACGTGGAGGCCATGATCGACGCCTGCCTCGCCAAGTGGGGCCGGCTCGACTGCCTGTTCAACAATGCCGGCGGTCCCTCGCCGGTCGGCGGCATCGAGACCGTGCCGGTCGAAGGCTTCGATGCGGCCATGGCCACCCTCGTGCGCTCCGTCATGCTCGGCATGAAGCATGCGGCCCCGGTGATGATGAAGCAGGGCTCGGGCAGCATCATCAACAACGGCAGCGTCGCCGCCCGGCGCGCCGGCTATTCGACGTCGATGATCTACGGCGCTGCGAAGGCTGCCGTGAACCATCTCACGGTGTGTGTCGCCATGCAGCTCGGCGAGAAGAACGTGCGGGTGAACTCGATCTCGCCCGGCGGCATCGCCACCGGCATCTTCGCCAAGGCGCTGGGCCTGCCGCCCGACAAGGCCGACGGCTACGCCGAGGCAATGAAGGCCGGAATGGCCAAGAACCAGCCGATCCCGCGCGCCGGCATCACCGACGACATCGCCCATGCCGCGGTGTTCCTGGCTTCCGACGAGTCGAGCTTCATCAACGGCCACGATCTCGTGGTCGACGGCGGCCTGGTCGGCGGCCGCCTCTGGACGCCGCACCAGGAAGGCGTCAAGGCGATGCGCCAGGCATTCGGGGTGGACGAGGTCTAGAGCCGGCGGCTCACTCCGCCGCCTGTTTACCCAGGCCCTTCGGGACCTGTGCGGCGGCGGCGCTGACGCGTGGGTTGGTGGTGACCTTGAGCGCTTCGGCCGCGTCCTTGTTCTCCATGATCTTGGCCATAATGGCCTGGCCGGCGCGGTCGAACACGCCGCGGTTTGTCTGGAGGTACTTCTCAGACTCGCGCAGCTTGGTGACGTAGCCGTTGATCTCGGGGATGACGTAGCGCGCGACCATGTCCCAGCTGCGGAAGGTGTTCTCCGGATTGGCCCAATCGTGCACGAAGCCGACGCAGGTGCCGAAGCCGCCGCTCTGGTCGACCACGGCCTTGATCATCTTCACCAGATCGTCCGGCGTGCCGATGACGGCAGCGGAGCCCGGTCCCGACATCTCCTCGACGGCGGCATCCGGGCTCTTGTAGGGCTGCGAGCCGGGGCGCTGCAGGGTGCCGTAGATGTATTCGTTGTGCCAGCGCATCAGCCCGTGCTTGGCCTCTTCGCGCGCCTTCTCGCGGGTCTCGGCGATGTGCCAGTTGAGCAGCACGCGCCAGTTCTTGCGGTCGACGGTTTGGCCGTATTTCTTTGCCGCCGTTTCAGCGAAGCCCCACTGCGTCGGGAGCGCGGTCAGGCCTTCGGTCGACATCGAACCCAGCGAGATGATGCCGATGCCGTACTTGCCGGCCAGCGTCATGCCCGACGGGCTGATCTGCGAGGCGACGACGAACTCCATCTCCTCCTGCAGC
>RGPT01000240.1 GCA_010032545.1 Alphaproteobacteria bacterium | reverse complement strand
ACACGAGGCTTCGCGCGAAGCACCTCGAGAGGCGCAGCGCGAGCCGCGTCCGGAACGGGCGCCGCGCGAGCGCCGTCCCGAACGCGAGCGAGCGCCTCGCGAACCTGTCGGGCGTGAGAACGCCCCGCGCGAGCCGCGCGCCGAACGTTCGGCGCAGCCGCCCCGGGAACGGCAATCAGAGCGTCGCCCCGAGCGACGTCCAGAACAGCGGCGCGACCGCGACGACGGCGGTCCCGCGCCCAAGGGGCTTGGCGATCACGTGCCGGCTTTCCTCGCGCGGACGCCGCGCTAGAATAGCGGTCGATGCAGACCATCTTCGTCATGGTGAAATGCGAGCTCGGCAAGGCCTATGCGGTTGCCGACGACGCGGTCGCGGTCGAGCAGGTGTCGGAGGTCTATTCGACCTCCGGCCAGTACGATCTCCTGATGAAGTGCTATCTCGACGACAAGACCGACATCGGCCACTTCGTCACCAGCAGGATCCAGACGCTGGCCGGGGTGAAGGACACCTTCACCCTCATCACGTTCAAGGCGTTCGCTTGAGATGAAGACGGGTGGGCAGGCCGTGCTTGCCCTTTGGGTCGACATCGATCCGGCGGATGATTCCCTCTTCGAGCACTGGCACAGCCGCGAGCATGTGCAGGAACGCGTTGGCTGTCCCGGTTGGCTGCGCGGCAGCCGCTTCAGGGGCGTCGAGACGCCCGGCCGCTATCTCCTTTTCTACGATGCCGAGACGACGGCCGCGTTCGAGAGCCCCGAATACTACGCGCGCCTTGGCAATCCGACCGAGATGAGCCGCGCCATCTTCCCGAAGTTTCGCGACACCTGGCGCACCGTCTGCACCGTCGAGCAGCGCTGGGGCGAGGGCATCGGCGCCGCCGCGCTCACGCTGCGCACGACCGTAGGCAACACCGCCCCGTTCGACACGCTGGCCGGTCTTCAGACGGCGCGCGTCGACATGCTGGCCGGTCAGGCCAACCTCGGCCAGGCCCATACGGCGGAAAAGGACCTGCGCGCCGCCCCCGACCGTCAGATCGAACGGGCGCTGGTCGCCTTCTTCTGGTCGGTGGAAGCAGCCCAGGCGGCGCGTGCCCGGCACGCACCCGAGGGCGAGGTCTTCGCCCTCCGACACACCGTGTCGAAGAGCGATTTCGTCTAGTTGATCAGCCCGTAAAACTTCCCGGCGTTGGTGCAGGTGATCATCTTCACCTGCTCGGCCGGGACGTCGGCGAACTGTTCCGTGATGTACTTTTCGGAGTGCGGCCACACGCCGTCGCCGTGCGGGTAGTCGGAGCCCCACATCAGGCTTTCCGCGCCCATCTCGTCGATCAGCTTGGCGCCGATGCGGTCGAACTGGAACGTGGCCTTGCACTGGCGGCGCCAGTAGTCGCTGGGCTTCATCTTGAGGCCGAGGTCGGTGAAGCGGTCCTCCCACTCGAAGTCCATGCGGTCCAGCGCGTAGGGGATCCAGCCCGAGCCCGATTCGCCGAAGGCGATGCGGACGTTGGGATAGCGCTCCAGCACGTTGGCGCCGATGATGGCGGCCAGGATGTTCACCAGGTTCATCTGGAAGCCGGAGACGATGGTGAAGAACACCGAGCGGCCGGTCCGGCCGGGGTACTTCTCGATCGTGTTGGGCGGCACCGCCGGGAAGGTATGGAAGTGCAGCGGCAGCTGGACGTCGTTCACCGCCTTCCACAAGGGCTCCCACATCGGATGCCACATCGGCTCCATGTCCCACGAGCACGAGAGTTCCAGGCCCTTGATGCCCATCCTGGCGACCCGATAGATCTCCTTCACCGCCGCGTCGATGTCGCCGTAGGGCAGGCAGGCGAGGCCGATGTGCCGGTCGGGATAGTGGCTGCAGAAATCCTTTAGCCAGTCGTTGTAGATCATCAGCATCTGGTTGCCGGCTTCGCGATCGTTGAGCCGGCTGGCGGCGCCCAGGATGCCGTAGATCACTTCGGCATCGACGCCGTCGCGATCGAGGTCCTTGATGCGCAGATGCGGGTCGGACACGCGGCGGATGTCCTTGGCGCCGTCCGAATAGAGGCCGGTCTCGGCCATGATGTCGACGCGGTGATGTTTGCCGGGGACAAACTTCGAGCCGGCAGGGCCCACGCCATTTTTGAAGCCGAAGGTCGCACCGCTCTTGGACATCCACTTCGGCCCTTCGTCCGTGTCGGTGACGAACGGCATGCGATCCTTCATCTCGCGCGGTGCCATCGAGGTGAACAGGTCCGGCGGCATCCAGGGCAGGTCGAGATGGCTGTCGGCCGAAATGCGCTTGTATTGCATGGCATCGCTCCCGGTGGATTCCTTGGCTAAAGTATGCGCGTGGCGTCGCAGGATGGGCAAGGGCAGGATGGAAGAGTTCGACTACATCGTCGTCGGGGCGGGTTCCGCAGGGTGCGTGCTCGCCAATCGCCTGTCGGCTGATCCCGCCAAGCGGGTGCTGTTACTGGAGGCCGGCGGCAAGGACAACTGGATCTGGTTTCACATCCCGGTCGGCTATCTCTTCGCCATGGGCAACCCGCGCGCCGACTGGATGTTCCAGACCGAGAAGGAGCCGGGCCTCAACGGCCGCGCGCTGAACTATCCGCGCGGCAAGGTGATCGGCGGCTGCTCGGCGATCAACGGCATGATCTCCATGCGTGGCCAGGCGGCGGACTTCGATCATTGGCGGCAGCTCGGCCTCACCGGCTGGGGCTGGGACGACGTGCTGCCGGTCTTCAAGAAACTCGATGGCCATTTCCTCGGCGACTCCGAGTTCCACGGCGGCAGCGGCGAGTGGCGCGTCGAGGAGATGCGCGTGAAGTGGGACGTGCTCGACGCCGTGGCCAGGGCCGCGACCGAGATGGGCGTGCCGGCGACGCAAAACTTCAACACCGGCGACAATGAGGGCGTGGGCTATTTCCACGTGAACCAGAAGCGCGGGCTGCGTGTCTCCACGGCCAAGGCGTTCCTGAAGCCGGTGCTCGGCCGGCCGAACCTCAAGCTCGAGACCGGCGTGCTGGTCGAGAAGGTCCTGTTCGAGGGCAAACGCGCGATCGGGGTGCGGTTCCGGCAGAACGGACAAATCTTGGAGGCCCGCGCCCGCGGCGAGGTCATCCTGTCGGCGGGCGCCATCGGCAGTCCGCAGATCCTGCAGCTCTCCGGCGTCGGGGCAGGCGATTGGCTGAGCGGCCACGGTATCGCCACCGTGCTCGACCGGCCGGGTGTCGGCCGTAACCTGCAGGACCATCTGCAGCAGCGGGCCATCTTCAGGGTTCATGACGTCAAGACGCTGAACACGACCTATCATTCGCTGATCGGCCGCGCCCTGATGGGCATGGAATATGCTTTGTTCCAGAAGGGGCCGCTCACCATGGCGCCCTCGCAGCTCGGCATCTTCACCACCTCCTCGCCCGACCACGAGCGAGCCAACATCGAGTTCCATGTGCAGCCGCTGTCGCTCGACAAGTTCGGAGAACCCCTGCACCGCTTCCCGGCCATCACGGTGAGCGCCTGCAACCTGCGCCCGACCTCGCGCGGTACGGTCCGTCTGCGCTCGGCCGACCCTTCGGCCAAGCCGCTGATCGCACCCAACTATCTCTCGACGCCGGAGGACCGCCGGGTTGCGGCCGACGCGATCCGCGTCACCCGCCGCCTCATGAAGCAACCGGCGCTGGAGGCCTACCGGCCGGAGGAATACCTGCCGGGCCCGGGCGTCGGCGACGACGAGGCGTCGCTGGCCAAGGCCGCCGGCGATATCGGCACCACCATCTTCCACCCCGTCGGCACGGCCAAGATGGGCCTGCCGTCCGACCCGATGGCGGTGGTCGATGAGCGGCTCCGGGTCATCGGCCTCGCGGGCCTGCGCGTGGTCGACGCCTCTGTCATGCCGACCATCACGTCGGGCAACACCAACACGCCGACCATCATGATCGCCGACAAGGCGGCCCGGATGGTCATCGAGGATGGAAGATAGACAATGCGCCATCGTCTTCTCGGACTGCTCGCCGCCTGCGCTCTCGCCATCCCCGGAGCCGCTACCGCACAGCAGCCCAAGACGCTGCGCGTGGTCATGCATTCGGACCTGAAGATACTCGATCCGATCTGGACCACGGCCTTCATCGTCCGCAACCACGGCTACATGATCTACGACACGCTGTTTGCGCTGGACGGCAACCTCCAGATCAAGCCGCAGATGGTCGACACCTGGACCGTCTCGCCCGACAAGCTCACCTGGACCTTCACGCTGCGCGACGGCCTGGAATTCCACGACGGCCAGCCGGTCACGACGGAGGATGTGCTGGCGTCGCTGAAGCGCTGGGCCGTGCGCGATGGCCTGGGCCAGATCCTGTGGGCCAAGCTGGCCGACGCCAAGGCGATCGATGCCAGAACCTTCCAGCTCGTGCTCAAGGCGCCGACCGGCGTGGTGTTGCAGGCGCTGGCCAAGCCCTCGGGCAATCCCTTCATCATGCCCAAGCGAGTCGCCGAGACCTCGGCCGGCGACCAGATCAAGGAGTTCGTGGGCTCCGGCCCCTTCATCTTCAAGGCCGACGAGTGGAAGCCCGGCGACAAGACCGTCTACGTCAGGAACCCCAAGTACAAGCCGCGCGCCGAGCCGGCGTCGGGCCTCGCGGGCGGCAAGCTCGCCAAGGTCGACCGCGTCGAATGGCTGGCGATGTCCGACCAGCAGACCGCGGTCAGCGCCCTGGCGGCGGGCGAGATCGATATCATCGAGGCGCCGCAGCACGACCTCTATCCGCTGCTGAAGAAAGACCGGAACGTCGCTCTCACCACCACCAACAAGTGGGGCAACCAGTACATCTTCCGCTTCAACCAGCTCCACAAGCCGTTCGACAACCCCAAGGTCCGCCAGGCCATGCTCTACGGCCTCAACCAGAAGGACTTCCTGAACGGCGTCATCGGCGATCCCGAGTACTACACGGTCTGCAAGGCCATGTTCATGTGCGGCGGCCCCTACGAGACCACGGCCGGTTTCGCCGACAAGTACGAGAGCGACTTCGCCAAGGCCAGGCAGCTCGTCGCCGAGGGAGGCTACGACGGCACGCCCGTCGTGCTGCTGCATTCGACCGATCTCTACGTGCTGACCAACATGGCGCCGATCGCCAAGTCGCTGATGGAGAAGTCGGGTCTCAAGGTCGACATGCAGTCGATGGACTGGCAGACGCTGGTCGCCCGCCGCGCCAAGCGGGATGCGCCCGACAAGGGCGGCTGGAACGTGCTGATCACCTCGACCTCGGGCGCCGATTCGCTCGACCCGCTGACCTACAGCTTCATCGGCGCCACCTGCGACAAGGCCTGGTTCGGCTGGCCCTGCGACGACGAGCTGACCCGGCTGCGCAACGCCTTCGCCGACGAGACCGACGAGGTCAAACGCAAGGAGATCGTCGAGAAGATACAGCTTCGCGCCGCCGAGGTGCCGACGCATGCCTTTCTCGGCCAGTACAACAACGCCATGGCGATCCGCAAGGAAGTGGCCGGCAGCGTCGTGGCGCCGGTGCCGGTGTTCTGGAACATCGAGAAGAAGTGAACGCCGAGGCCGGCCGATCTAGCTGGCCCGGGCGGCGTCGAGCCGGTCGCGCAGGCGGTACCAGTTGATGAAGGCCGCCAGGTAGAGCTGGTTCAGGCCATGGACCGGCAGCGGTGCCACCGGCGTCGGCGGCAGGGGCAGCGCCATGGCATCGCCGGTCGCGATATGGTCGGCGATCGCCCGTCCCATCGCCGATTGCAGGGCGACGCCGC
>RGPT01000239.1 GCA_010032545.1 Alphaproteobacteria bacterium | reverse complement strand
ATGGTGACGCACGACCAGGAAGAAGCGATGTCGATGGCAAGCCGGATGGCTGTCATGCGCGCGGGTCGCGTCGTCCAGGTGGGCTCACCGCACGATGTCTACGAGCGCCCCGTTTCGCGTTTCGTCGCCGACTTCATCGGCATCGCCAACATCATCGAGGTTCCCGGCGGGCGCTGGCTGGCACTGCGGCCAGAGAAGGTGGTGCTGTCGACGGTGCGGCCTGACACCGCGCATGCCTTCGCGGGCAAGATCGTCGATGTCGCCTACGAGGGCGCCAGATCTCTTTGCCGGGTGGTCCTCGGCGACGGCCGCTCGATGCTGGCCACCACGTCGGGCGATGCGTTCCGCCGCGGCCACGATGTCTGGCTCGGCTGGGATGCCGATGCCGGCCACCTGCTCGACACCTAGAGCCATGCGCTTCGTCATCGCGCTCCCCTTCCTCTGGCTCGGGATATTCTTCCTGCTGCCCTTCGCGCTGGTGCTCGTAATCGCGCTCGGCACCAACGCGCCCGACTCGGTGCCGCCGGTAGCGCTTGGCTTCAGCCTGAAAAACTTCACCCTGCTCTTCACCGACGATCTTTATCTCGCCGCCTGGCTCACCTCGCTCCGCATCGCAGCCACCTCGACGGTTGTGGCGCTGTTGCTGGGCTATCCCATGGCCTATGCCATCGCGCGCGCGGCGCCTGCGCGCAGGCCGCTGCTGCTGATGCTGGTGGTGCTGCCGTTCTGGACCTCGTTCCTGATCCGGGTCTACGCCTGGATGGGCCTGCTGGCCGACAACGGCCTGCTGGAACAGTTCCTGCGCTGGACCGGGCTCGCGGAGAATCCTCCGACGATCATCGGCACCGAGTGGGCGATCCAGCTCGGCATTGTCTACGCCTACCTGCCCTTCATGGTGCTGCCGCTCTACGCCGTTCTGGAGAAGCTCGACGCCAGCCTGCTCGAAGCCGCAGCCGATCTCGGCGCGCGGCCCGTCGCGGCTTTCCTCACCATCACCCTGCCACTGTCGCTGCCCGGCATCGTCGCCGGCTGCCTCCTCGTCTTCATCCCCGCCGTCGGCGAATTCGTGATCCCCGACCTGCTGGGCGGCACCGAGACACTGATGATCGGCAAGGTGCTGTGGGACGAGTTCTTCACCAACGGCGATTGGGCGCTCGCCTCCGCCGTGGCGATCTGCCTGCTGGCGCTGCTGGCCGGTCCCATCGCCCTGTTCCAGCGCCAGCAGTCCAGAAGCCTGGAGCGCCGCACATGATCGGCCGCGCGCGCTTCGCGTTCACCGTGCTGGGGTTCGGCTACGCCTTCCTCTACCTGCCGCTTGTGCTGGTGATGTTGTACTCGTTCAACGAGTCGCGCCTGGTCACGGTATGGGGCGGCTTTTCGACCAAATGGTGGGGCGCGCTCTTCACCAACGACGCGATGTTGCAGGCGGCCTGGCTGTCGCTCCGCATCGCGGCCGTGAGCGCCACCCTGGCGGCCGTGGTCGGCCTTGCCGCGGGATATGCGCTTTCCCGCGCACCGTCCTTCCCCGGCCGCGGCCTGTTCGGCGGCCTCGTCATCGCCCCCATGGTGATGCCCGAGGTGGTGATGGGTATTTCCATGCTGCTGCTGTTCGTCGGCGCCGAGCGCCTGTTCGGCGGCCCGGAGCGCGGCTTCCTCACCATCGTCCTTGCCCACACCACCTTCTCGATCGCTTTTGTCGCCATCGTCGTGCAGGCGCGGCTGGCCGACTTCGACCGCTCGCTGGAGGAGGCGGCGATGGATCTCGGCGCCACGCCCTGGGTCACGTTTCTTACGGTGACGTTGCCGCTGATCGCGCCGGCCGTGGGATCGGGCTGGCTGCTCGCGTTCACTTTGTCGTTGGACGACTTGATCCTCACCCAGTTCGTGGCCGGCGCGCAGTCCCAGACCCTGCCGATGCGCGTCTATTCCAGCGTACGCCTGGGCGTCGACCCGCAGATCAATGTGCTGGCCACCGTGATCGTGGCGGTGGCGGCCTGCGCACTGGTCCTGTCTGGCTGGCTGACGCGGCGCAAGGCTTGAGCTAGTCTTGCCGCAATTGGGAGGGCACTATGGGTCGATCTGAATCCTGGAATGCGTCGCGTCGCAATGTACTGAAAGGGGTCGGAATGGCCGCAGTCGGTGCTTCGCTGCCGCCCGTCGGGGCGGCGTTGGCCCAGGGAACGGCGCCGGCAGCGCCCAAGGGGCCGAAGCTTCTCGAGATGGAAGGCAAGGCCCGCCTCTCGGTGCTGGGCGACAAGCCCTTGGTCGCCGAGACCCAGGCCGAGCTGATGGACGATTCCGTCACGCCCACGGACAAGCTGTTCGTGCGCAACAATGGGCAGGTGCCGGACATCACCGGCGATCCCAAGGCGTGGAAGATCAAGATCGATGGCGAGGTGAACACGCCGCTCGAACTCACGGTCGGCGAGCTGATGAGCCGTTTTCCCAACGTCACCTATCAGCTCATGCTCGAATGCGGCGGCAACGGACGCTCGTTCTTTTCGCCCGAGGCACGTGGCAACCAGTGGACCAACGGCGGCGCCGGCTGCCCACAATGGACCGGCGTACACCTGGCCGACGTGCTGAAGGCGGCCGGACTCAAATCCTCGGCGATCTATACCGGCCATTACGGTGCCGACCCAACGCTGGCCGGCGAGACCGACAAACCCTCGATCTCGCGCGGCATGCCGATCGCCAAGGCGATGGAGGAACACACCATCATCGCCTTCAAGCTGAACGGCAAGGACATGCCGCTGATCCATGGCGCGCCGGCGCGGCTGGTCGTACCGGGCTGGGCAGGCTCGCTTTCGACCAAGTGGCTGAATCGCATCTGGATCCGCGACAAAGAGCACGACGGCCCCGGCATGGGCGGCTTCTCATACCGCCTCACCAAGACCCCGATCGTTCCCGGCACCAAGGGCGACGAAAAGGATACGGTGATCCTCGAAGCGATGCCGGTACGGTCCGTCATCACCTTCCCGGCCGACGGCACGCGGCTTGCCGCCGGCACCAAGAAGCTCGACCTGCGTGGCCAGGCCTGGTCCGGCGAAGCCGACATCAAGACGGTCGACATCTCGACCGACTACGGTGTCAGCTGGAAACCCGCCAAGGTCGATCCGGCGCCCAACAAATATGCCTGGCAGCGCTTCACCGCCGCCGTGGACCTGCCCAGCGCCGGCTACTACGAAGTCTGGGCCAAGGCCACCGACGCCAAGGGCGTCACTCAGCCCTTCGTCGCCGGCAACTGGAATCCTCAGGGTTACGGCGCCAACCCGATCAACCGTATCCGGGTGCTCGTCGCCACTTGAGCCAGCTCAACATCACGCACGTCGTCGTCATTTCCCTGACAGCGGTGTTCCTTCTGGTTGCCATGGACCGCGCGGGACAGCTGCGCGGACCGCAGCCCACTTACGTGCCGCCGGCCAAGCCGGCGCCGCTGGCCGCGGTCGATCCCGAGAAGGGCAAGCCGCCGCCGCACAACGACACGGTCGAGGACATGCCCGCGGGCAAGGGTCGCGAGGTCACCTTCTACACCTGCACCGCCTGCCACGGCGTGGCGCTGATCAAGGCGCAAGGCCTGACCCGCGATCTTTGGGATTCGAGCATCGACCTGATGATCGAAAAGCATCGCATGCCGCCGGTGAAGCCTGCGGAACGTGCCGAAATCCTTGACTACCTCGCAGAGCAGTTCCCGCCACGCCGTCGCGGACGCAACACCGACAATCCGTTCCTCAAGTAACTTCCCTGCCTAAACCAGGGCCTTCGCCCACTTCTCCGACCAGACGTGCAGCGGCAGAAACAGCCGCAGCAGTTCGCGGCCGAGCGCCGTCAGCCGATAGCCCGTGTCGGCATCGAGCTCGACCAGCTTTGCTTCGCGCAGCTCGGCCAGCCTTGAATTGACGATCGTCGGGCTGGCGCCGATGGCGTCCTGCAGTTCGCGGAAGCGGCGTGGCTCCTCGCGCAGTTCCCAGACGATGCGCAGCACCCAGCGCCTGCCCAGCAGATCGAGCAGCGCCATGATTGGCCGGCCCGTCCGCGAACCGCGAGCTCGCTTCACCATCTATTTCACTCCGTTACTACATTTTCTGTAGCGATCGCCGATTTGGATTACTACATAAATTGTAGCGCTACCCCCCGGAGATCGACCATGCCCCGCATCGCCCCCGCCGAAGCCCCCTATCCACCCAAGATCGCCGCCGAACTCACCCGCGTCATGCCCACGGGCGTCGAGCCCCTGGTGCTGTTCCGCACCCTGGCCCGAAATCCTCGCGTGTTCGAAAGGATGTTCTCCGGCGGCCTGCTCGACAAGGGCGCGCTCAGCCTGCGCCAGCGCGAGATCGTGATTGATCGCACGACGGCGCGGCTCGGCTGCGAATACGAATGGGGCGTCCACATCGCCTTCTTCGCCAAGCGCGTGGGGATGGATGCCGAGCAGATATCGGCCGTCGTTCATGGTCCATCCGACGGCGGCTGCTGGACGGCCGACGAGCAGGCCCTGCTCGCCACGGTCGACGATCTCGTCGACCGCCGCACGATCGCCGACGCGACCTGGACGCCGCTCGCCACGCACTTCGACGAGACGCAGATTCTCGAAACCATTGCGCTGGTGGGCTACTACCACACCATCAGCTTTCTCTGTCGCGGTCTGGAGTTGCCGCTCGAGAATTACGGAGCGCGCTTTCCTAGCGCTTGAGGAAACGATCGATCCCGAGGATCAGAAGCCCGAACACCAGTCCCCAGAAGGCCGAGCCCACGCCCATCAGCGTGACGCCCGAGACGGTGACGGCGAGGGTGCCCGCGGCGGCCAGGCGATCCTGGTCGCCCGCCAGGGCGGCTCCCATCGCGCTGGCCATCGAGCCCAGCAGCGCGGTGCCCGCGACCGTGGCCAGCAGCGCGGGCGGCAGGGCTGCGAACAGGCCCACCAGCGAGGCGCCGAACAGCGCGATCAGGCCCCAGAAGAGCGCGTAGAAAGGCCCCGTCATCCAGCGCTTCGCCGGATCGGGATGGGCGTCGGGCCCGGTGCAGAGCGCAGCCGAGATCGCGGCCAGGTTGGAGGTGTGAGCACCCATGAACGCCGTGCCGAGCGAGGCGAGCCCGGTGACGGCGAGAATGGGCTGTGTCGGCGGCTGGTAGCCCGAGCCCCGAAGCACCGCGAAGCCTGGCAGGTTCTGCGAAGCCATCGTCACGAGATAGAGCGGCACGCCCAACCCCACGAGCGCGGCTGCGTCCCATACAGGCGCCGTGAGCACGATCGTCGAGAGGCCGATCCCCGGCAGCGGCTTCACCAGGCCGAGCGACCAGGCAAGCAGCGCGCCGGCCACCAGCACGACCAGCGAAGCCAGCGCCGGCAGGAAGACGCGCGCCAGCAGGAACAGCGCGATCAGCGGCAGCACCAGCAGCGGCGAGGACGGTACATGTTCGACCATCGCCACCACCAACCGCAGCAGGATGCCGGCCAGCATGGCGGCGGCGATGCTGGCTGGAATTTTCTCGATCAGCCGGCCGAGCGGGCGGATCGCGGCGGTGAGCAGGATCAGCACGGCCGCCAGCACGAAGGCGCCGACCGCGGCGGCAAAGCCCGGCACGCCCGACGTGGAGGCGATCAACGCCGCCCCCGGCGTCGACCAGGCAGTGATGATCGGCATGCGATAACGCACGCTGAGCGCCAGCGCACTCAGCGCCGTCGCGAGGCCGAGCCCCGACACCCACGAACTCGCCTGCTGCAGGCGATGGTGGAACGGGCGAACGCGTGAAGTCCGGCAGTCTCGTCTCGGTCGCGACCGCCGCGCTGGTCGCGACCGAGACGAGACTGCCG
>RGPT01000238.1 GCA_010032545.1 Alphaproteobacteria bacterium | reverse complement strand
ATCGCCGACGAGCCGACGACGGCGCTCGACGTCACGGTGCAGGCCCAGATCCTGCGCCTGCTGGCCGAGCTGCAGCGCGACCTCGGCCTCGGCATGCTGCTGATCACCCACGACCTCGGCATCGTGGCCCGCGTCGCCACCCGCGTCTCGGTGATGTACGCGGGCGAAGTGGTCGAGAGCGCCGCCACCGCGCAGCTCTTCGCCGACCCCAAGCATCCCTATACGCAAGGCCTGCTGCGCTGCGTGCCGGTGCCGGGCAAGCAGCGCCAGGACGAGCCGCTGGGCTCGATCCCGGGCACCGTGCCGCGCATCGGCCCGGGCTTCGAGGGCTGCGGCTTCCGCGAGCGCTGCAGCTTCGCCGACGCGACCTGCGCCCGCACCGTGCCGCGCCAGACCGCGGCGCCGGGCCACGACTATCTCTGCCGGCTGGCGCCATGACCGCGACGTCCTCATCCGGGTCCGCCATCGAGCTGAGGGGCGTCCACAAGACCTTCCGCGTCAAAGGCGGGCTCCTGGGCAAGGACCGCCATGTCGTGGCCTGCGACGACGTCTCCTTCGCGGTGCCCAAGGGCGACGCGCTGGCCTTCGACGGCGATGTCGCCTGCCGTCGAAGGCCAGCGCGTCGCCGACATGGACCGCCGCGCCCGCGCGCGGCTGATCCAGCCGGTGTTCCAGGATCCGTTTTCTTCCCTCAACCCCCTGGCGCGCGTGCGCGACATCGTGGCCATGCCGCTCAGGGCCCAGGGCAATATCGATCGCGCCGACGTCACCCGGCGCGTCGAGGAGATGCTGGCCCGCGTCGGCCTCACGACCGAGATGGGCGCCCGCCTGCCGACCGAGCTGAGCGGTGGCCAGCGCCAGCGCGTCGCCATCGCCCGCGCGCTCGTGCTCAAGCCCCGCATCGTGGTGTGCGACGAGCCCACCTCGGCGCTCGACGTCTCGGTGCAGGCGCAGATCCTGAACCTGCTGGCCGAGCTGCGCCGCGAGCTCGGCCTCACCTATGTCTTCATCAGCCACAACCTCGCCGTCGTGGAACACGTCGCCAGCGAAGTCGCGGTGATGTACCTCGGCCGCATCGTCGAGCGCCGGCCGACGCAGGCGCTGTTCCACGCGCCCGAGCATCCCTACACCAAGGCGCTGCTGGCCTCGGTGCTGACGCCCGAGCCCGGCCTCGGCGTGCCCGACGTGGGCCTGGGCGACGTGATGCCCGATCCCGCCAACATCCCGCCGGGCTGCCGCTTCCATCCGCGCTGCCCGGTGGCCGAAGCCCGCTGCGCAACGCAAACGCCGCCGCTCAAGGCCCGGCCCGGCGGCGGCGTGGAGTGTCTGCTCGTTCCTTAAGCGCCGGCGCCTCACTGCCACTTGGCGAAGTAGAAGCGCGGCAGCTCGTCGGGGAAGGTCTTGAAGTCGAGCGACTTCGAGAAAGCGTAGGTGTTCACGTAGGTGTTGATCGGCAGCCAGTAGGCCTTCTCGGTGGCGATCCTGAGCGCGGCGGAATAGGCCTTCTTGCGCGCCGCGGCATCGGAAGTGTTGCCGCCCTCGGCCACCAGCTTCTCGAGCTCCGGATCCTTCGAGTAGTTGTCGAGTGCGCCCGCCCCGAACATCACGGGCAGGATCGCCGAGACGTCGTTGATCGAGTAGCTGCCCCAGCTTCCCATGTAGAGCGGCGCCTCGCCCTTCTGCGCCTTCTGGATGGCGGGAGCGACCTGGAGCTGGGTGATCCGCGCCTTGATGCCGACGGCTGCGAGATAGTTCTGAATTGCCGCCCCCCACGAAGTCGGCTGGACGTAACTCACCATCTCGATCTCGAAGCCGTTCGGGAAGCCCGCTTCGGCCAGCAGCGCCTTGGCCTTGGCCGGATCGTAGTCGTACTTCACCGCGGCGTCGGCATCGCAGCCGAACTGGCTGGGGAAGCAGGGCGCCGGCGGCACGCGGCTGCCGCCGCCCACCAGCTTGTCGGCGAACTGCTTGCGATCGACGGCATGCCAGATCGCCTGGCGCACTTTTAGCTTGGTCAGCGGATTGTCGGCGCCCGAGCGGCCGGCGGCGTCGATCGAGAGGTAGCCGATGCGCATCGATTCCTGGCGCACGGCCTGGAGGAACGGCACCTTGTTGATGCTGTCGGTCTGGTCGGGGTTGATGTTCCAGATCCAGTCGGCGCGCTGGGCCAGGACCTCGGTGACCGAGGTCGCGAGGTCGGGCACGAAGCGCACATGCAGGTTCTTGATCGCGGGGCGGCCCTTGGGCGAGCCCGCCCAGTAGTCCTCGAAGCGCTCGAAGAACACTTCCTTGCCCTGGTCGTTCTTGACGATCCTGTACGGCCCGGCGCCGACCGGCTTGGCCGAAAATCCTTCCGGGCCGACCTTCTCGCGGTAGGCCTTGGGATGGATCGGCGTCACCATGGCGAGATATTCCAGCGCCGCGGGCGTCGGCCGCTTCATCTTGATGCGCACGGTCCAGTCGCCGGTCTTCTCGGCCTTGTCGATCCAGGCGTAGTTGCTGGGCGTCGCCACCTTGCTGGCCGGATCGGCCGCCATGTTGATGGTGTAGACCACGTCGTCGGGCGACAGCGTGCTGCCGTCGTGGAACTTCACGCCTTGGCGGATGGTGAGGTCGAGCGAATTGTCCTCGCCGAACTTCCAGTCGGTGGCCAGCGACGGCTTGATCTCGAAGGTGGCGGGGTCGCGGTGCACCAGCATGTCCCAGGCCTGGTGGGCGAGGATCAGCCCGGTGCGCTGGCTGTTGAAATACATGTCGATGTTGGGCACCGCGTCGTTGAACAGGATGCGCAGCGTGTCGGCGGCCTTCTGGGCGAAGGCGGAGGGCGCCGCGGCCACGCCGAGGGCGGCCGTGGTGGAAAGAAGCGCGGAACGGCGGGTGATTTTCACGGATGGCCTCCTGTTTGTGGCGTGGACCCTAGGCTGCGACACGTCCATGAGGCAAGGTTTACGCCCACCGAGGAGAACAATCATGACCGCCAGGCTCACCGGCAAAGCCCGCACCACCGCCCTCGCCTCGCTCAAGGGCTGGAAGAAGGTTCCGAAGCGCGACGCCATCGCCAAGAGATTCAGGTTCGCCGACTTCAATCAGGCCTGGGGATTCATGACGCGGGTGGCGCTGGCGGCGGAAAAGGCCGACCACCATCCCGAATGGTCGAACGTCTACAACCGGGTCGAGATCACGCTGTCGACCCACGACGCGGGCGGCCTCAGCGCCAAGGACGTGGCGCTGGCGAAATTCATCGATTCGATCGCCTGAAAAATGTCCGCCGCAGCGGCGGACGAAAAGAAAACCCGACCCGCGTCCCGTTGCGGTCCCGCTTTTGCCCGCCAACCGCCTGATCGCGCAGCCGAATCGGCCGCGGGCCCTCTGCCCGAAATGTCCGCCGGATGCGGGCATCGCGGGAATCGACTTCACGCCTCCCGTCTTCATGCCGCCCGTCTTCACGCCGCGCGTCCCGGCTTCAGCGGCAGGCGGCGCAGCAGCCGCATCAGCATGGCGTCGTTGACGCGGCGCAGGTGGCCGATCTGCCGGCCGCGATACCAGGTGGCGCGGAACTGCGGACGGGTGGCCCGCTCGAAGGCTTCCTCCTCGACCCGCTCGATGTAGAGCGCCAGCGCCACGTCGCAGCGCCGGGCGAATTCCGGATCGTCCTCGCGCCAGCGCCGCGCCGTGCGCGGATCGACGCCGGCCCGGGCCGCGGCATCGAGATGGCAGCCCCAGCGCATCAGATGGCGCTCGTAGTCGCGCTTCTTCGTGGCCAGCGTCCGCTTGCGCGGGGCCGGCGGCTTTTCGGCCAGCACCTCGGCGGGAACCTCCTCGATCGGGCAATGGGTCCAGGCCATGTCCTTCCTCCTCCAGCGTTGAGCAGGAAGAGGACTATCGACTTTCCGTCTGATCGTCAATATCCTATAGATAGAGACGCGGTCGGGCCCTTGCCTGCATTTTGCTGGCACAGCCCGCCGCGCCACCGGCCCGGCGGCCGTGCTGGCCAGCATCTTCGGGTTGGCGACCAGCACATATTGATCGTCCGTGGTCTGGCAGATCGGCAGGAGCGCCGGTCAGCGTGTCGCTCATGCCCTTCTGAACCCACGGATTGACCACGATGGTCTGGGCCGAGGCGTAGGACAGCGTTAGACCATCGGGTCGGGCGGCGACGACGACGGCGTAGGCCGAGGCCGCCATTGGCGCCGCCCTTCTTGTCCACGATGATCTGCTGGCCAAGGACCGGCGACATGAGCGCCGTCCGCTCTCCCGCGTTGATGTCGTTGCTACCGCCCAGGGCATAGTGCGTACCGCATAGGCTGGGTCGCCTTCTTTCAGCCGACGTACTTAGCTACTTCAGCGGTCGCCTTGCGGCGCTCCAGCTCCTCTGCAACCACGGCAGGAACGCAAACCTTGTTGACCGGGTTCAGGACAGTTCCAAGCGACTTGGCGATGACCAGCGCAACAGGGATACCAATGATGGAGATGCACGACAGGAACACCTGAATCGCACTTATAACAACGAACACCAAGCCGAACGGGATGTAGAGGATCATGATGATCGTCGAGTAGCTCTGCCAAAGTGCATTTTGCTCGCCCTTAAGCTCGGCCTTGCTCACCATTGCCCGACCGAAGGGTGCGAGAAGAAACTTTCCGAATTCCATGAGGCCGAGTCCAATAGGCGCGGCCACAATCGTAATGGTGAGTAGGAGCCCCAGCAGCCAGTAAAGCGCCGCCGTTACGAACCCAAAGAATGGGAAATGCCAGAGAATGTTGCCCAGTGTTCGCATGAATCTCTCCCCGAGAGTATGGCTTTCTCTTATGGCGACTAGAACAACCTCGTCGACCTCGTCGGTTTGCCTCTGCTCGCATTAGTGGTAGCATCATCGCAAGTTTGATCGATTGGGGAAAGCCATGCGTATGCAGCTACGGATACCTAGCTACACAGACACATAGGAGTTGTAGATTGATCAGCAAAGTCGAGGCGTTCTTGGACAACGGGTCTCAATGCTGGGCGAGGCTCAAGCTCGGGAATGGCGATCCTTGCTGGATCAGCGTGGCTCAATCCGGAGTAGTAGTGAAGCGCTCAAGGCTCGGACTCTTGGGAGCGACGCTCTACAAAGAGACGGATGTCTACAAGGCGGCCATGACGGCCAAAGCTCTGAGCTTTCTCCTGACCACCAATTTGTTGCCGAATGGGTTCAACAATCCAGTCTTGTCGGCATTCACCAATGCCGCGATGGGATGTGTGACCGCTGCGGAAGTGGCGAGGGCGCTCGGAAGCGCAATTGCCGTGGCTGAGCATCGAACCGGAACGCCAATCTCTGAAATCTCCGTCACAGCGCCGTGACCTCCGCGCTGATCTGGGTAGCCGCCTAAGCGTGTGTCGAAGGATCAACTATTGATAATCGAAAATGAGGACCCCGACGCGACATTGCGACCGCAAATTCGTTCGCACATTTATACTAGGCGAATCCATCAAGGACGGGCCGGCTTCTTCCCGTCCAACGCTCCGCCTACGGTTCGACAACGCACTAGAGCCAAATAGGCGCCGATGGCGACCAAAACTTCGACCTGAATGCCATCGTGCGCACGCCCAAGAGCATGTAGCTGGTGCCCACCTGCTCGTACGCAACAGTATGAACTGAGACGATATTGACCTGACAGTTTGCGCCACACCGGGTGTCGCGAAGGGAGGGGCTGCAGGCGCGTGTCGGCCAGGCCGCAGTTGGGATGGAGGCCGCCGTCGGCGGCGACCGCCCTGTCCCAGGCCGCCTTGCGTCGGCTGAGCGTCGCGCCATCGTCGAGCGCGGGGCAGCGGCGCGAGGTCCGGCGCCAGCCGATGATCATCGGCT
>RGPT01000237.1 GCA_010032545.1 Alphaproteobacteria bacterium | reverse complement strand
GCTGGAGGTCGGCCGCGAGCAGGTGCTGGGCGGCAGTGCGGAGGACGAGCTGCTGGACATGGCGACGCAGGATTTGATCGAAGAGGCGACGCGGCTGGCGTAGTCTCGCCGGCAAGCAAAGAGGAAGCGCATGAGCATTGCCGAGGGTTTGAAGCAGGCGGTGGAGGCGGGCGACGTGCCGGGTGTGGCGGCGGTCGCGGCCAACGCGGAGGGCACGATCTTCGAGGGAGCGGCCGGGACGCTGCAGGCCGACAGCGTGATCTGGATCGCCTCCATGACCAAGGCCATCACCGGTGCCGCCGCGATGCAGATGGTCGAGCAGGGAAAGTTCGGCCTCGATACGCCGGCCGCCGACATCGTGCCCGAGATCGCCCGCAAGGAGGTTCTGGTAGGCATCGGTGCCGACGGCACGGTGACGACGCGGCCGGCCAGGAAGCCGATCACGCTGCGCCATCTTCTGACCCACACCTCCGGCATGGGGTACGACACCTGGAACGCCGATATCTTCCGCTATGTCCAGGCCAAGGGTCCGCTCAAGCCCAACTCAATGGAGATGTTGAGCACGCCGCTGCTGGCCGATCCCGGCGAGCGGTGGGAGTACTCGATCTCGATCGATTGGGCCGGCCTGATGGTCGAGGCGGCGAGTGGCCAGAAGCTCGATCGCTACATGAAGGACAGGCTGTTCGAGCCGCTGAAGATGCCCGATACGGGGTTCAGGATCGGACCCGCGATGCGGCCGCGCAAGGCGGCCGTGCACGTCAGGAATAGGGAGGGCGGCTTCACCGCCACGGACCACGAGCTCAACCAGAATCCCGACGTGTTCATGGGCGGTGGCGCGCTTTATTCGACGGTCGGCGATTACCTCCGATTCACCCGGATGATCCTGGGCCAGGGCACGCTCGACGGCGTGCAGGTGCTGAAGCCCGAGACGGTGGCGCTGATGGGGCGGAACGCCATGGGCGACGTGTCCTGCCGGCCGCTCAAGACGCAAATCCCCGGGCGCAGCACCGACATGGATTTCGTCGACGGCATGAAGTGGGGCCTGTCCTTCATGATCAATCCGACGGCGTTCCCCGGCGGACGCTCGGCAGGCAGCCTCGCCTGGGGCGGGCTCGCCAACAGCTATTACTGGATCGATCCGGTGAAGAAGGTCGCGGGCGTTTGGGCAACGCAGCTGTTGCCCTTCTACGATGCCCGGGCCGTGGCGCGGTTCGAGGATTTCGAGCGCGGCGTCTACGCCGCGCTGTGAACCATCCTACCGGCGCGACTTGGCCGGAACTTGCCGGGAGAGCCAGCCGCGATAGTTGAGATAGGACGCGGCAAGTGCGACGCCGAAGGCGCCGAACGAGGCGCAAACCAGGATCAGGTAGTAGAACTCGCTCTTCATCATCCGAGGCTCCGTTTGTGACGAAGCAAAGGTGAACAAACGTCCGCCGATTTCGTTGACCTAGGTCAATTTCAGTGGAAATCGCGGGACGCGATCCTGATTTTCGGCCGGTCGAGCGCCGCCGGGACCGTGCGGCTGGACCGGTGGCGCGTGGCGTTGGCCTCGGGCACCGCCACGCGGCGGTCACCCGGGTCGGTGCGGACTTCATCGCCGCGGCCCGTGGTCAGTCGGAAGGTCTCGTCGATCTCGGCGATTCGGTCGAGGTCGGCCGACCAGTCCCAGAGCTGTTCGGCGACGAGGTGGATCACCAGTCCTTCGCGCTGGACGCGGCCTTTTACCCCCAGCAGCCGCGATCCCATGACGATGCGGCGGTGGGCCTCGAAAACCTTGGGCCAGACCACGAGATTGGCGATGCCACTTTCGTCCTCGAGGGTGACGAACACCACCCCCGAGGCCGTGCCGGGCCGCTGCCGCACCAGCACGAGGCCGGCCAGAGTGAAGATGTCGCCGTTCTTCGAGTCTTTCAGGACCGCGGTACCGGATACACCCTTCTGCGACAGCGCCGGCCGCAGCAGTGCCAGCGGATGTGAGCGCAGAGACATGGAAAAGCTGCCGTAGTCGTCCACCACCTGCTCGCCCAGGGTGAGGAGAGGCAGGGTGACGGCGGGTTCGCGGTCACGTGCCCGCGGCTGACTGTCGAGCAGCGGCAGTTGCGCATCGGAGAAACCGCGCACCGCCCACAACACGTCGCGGCGCGAGAGGCCGAGCGAGGCGAAGGCATCGGCGCGGGCGAGGGCGATGATCTGGCGCTTGGTGAGGCCGCTTCGCCGCCACAGGTCGGCCGGGTCGCGGTAGGGCTCGGTGCGCCGCTCGACCATGAGTCTCGCGCCGTCTTCGGAGAGGCCCGTGACCTGGCGCAGACCGAGGCGAAGGGCGCAGCGGTTGTTCTGGTTCGGCTCCAGCGTGCAATCCCAGTCGCTGGCGTTCACGTCGGGTGGCCGCACCTCGACCTTGTGCTCGCGGGCATCGCGCACGAGCTGCGCCGGCGCATAAAAACCCATCGGCTGGGCGTTGAGCAGGGCGGCGGCGAAGACCTCGGGATAGTAGTGTTTCACCCACGACGAGGCGTAGACCAGGATCGCGAAACTCGCGGCGTGGCTCTCGGGAAAGCCATACTCGCCAAAGCCCTCGATCTGCTTGAAACAGCGTTCGGCAAAGTCGCGGTCGTAGCCGTTGCCCGCCATGCCCTCGATAAAATCGTCCTTGAGCTTGTGGATCGTGCCGGCCCGCCGGAATGTCGCCATGGCGCGGCGCAGCTTGTCGGCCTTGGCCGGGCTGAAGCCGGCGGCGACGATGGCGATCTGCATCGCCTGTTCCTGGAACAGCGGCACGCCGCACGTCCTTTCCAGGACATCCTTGAGCTTGCCGGGATACTCGATTTCCTCGGCCTTCCGGGCGCGGTTCCTCAGGTAGGGATGGACCATGCCGCCCTGGATCGGCCCGGGCCGCACGATGGCCACCTCGACGACGAGGTCGTAATAGTTCTGCGGCTTAAGCCGGGGCAGCATCGACATCTGCGCCCGGCTCTCGACCTGGAACACGCCGACCGAATCGGCCTTGCACAGCATGTCGTAGACCGCCGGATCGTCGGGCCTCATGTCGAGCCGGGGATGCTCGTCGTAGTGCTTGTTGATCAGATCGAAGCTCTTGCGCAGGGCCGTCAGCATACCGAGCGCCAGGACGTCGATCTTGTAGATGCCCAGCACGTCGAGATCGTCCTTGTCCCATTCGACGACGGTGCGGTCCTCCATTGCCGCGTTCTGGATCGGCACCAGCTCGTCGAGACGATCCGCCGTCAGCACGAACCCGCCGACATGCTGCGAAAGGTGGCGCGGGAAGCCGCAGAGGGTCGTCGACAGTTCGAGCGCCAGCGCCAGGCGCGGATCTTTCGGATCAAGCCCGGCTTCGACGACATACTTGAGGTTGATCCCGCCCGATCCCATGCCCCACACCGTGTCGGCCATCACGCCCATCGTGTCAGGCGAGAGGCCGAGTACCTTGCCGACGTCGCGGATGGCGCTGCGGCTCCTGTAGGCGATCACCGTGGCGGCAAGTGCTGCCCGGGTGCGACTCCACTTGCCGTAGATCCACTGGATGATCTCCTCGCGCCGCTCGTGTTCGAAATCGACGTCGATATCGGGCGGCTCGTCGCGCGCGTTGGAGAGGAAGCGCTCGAACAGGAGCTTGACCTCGTTGGGATTGACCTCGGTGATCCCCAGGCAATAGCAGACGGCCGAATTGGCGGCCGAGCCGCGGCCCTGGCAGAGGATGCCGAGGTCGCGCGCGCGGGCGACGATCTCGTGCACGGTCAGGAAATAGGGGGCGATTTTCTTTGCTTCGATCAGCGTGAATTCGTGCCGGATCGTCGTCGCCACTTCCGCCGGGATGCCACCGGGATAACGCCTGGAAGCTCCGTCCCAGGTGAGGCGAACGAGCTTGTCCTGGGGCGTCTCGCCGCCTTCGTACTCGACCGGATACTGGTAGGTGAGCTGCCGGAGCGAAAAGCCGCGGCAGCGCTGGACGATCTCCTGGATGCGGTCGATGGCGCCGGGGTGGCGGCGGAACAGGCGCGCCATCTCCTGGGGCTCTTTCAGGTGTCGCTCGGCGCTGGCGAAGCGACGGAAGCCCAGCGCGTCGACCGTGCAGCCGAGCCGTATGGCGGTCACCACGTCCTGCAGCGCCCGCCGCTCGGGGACATGGTAGTGCACGTCGTTGGTCGCGACGAAACGCACGCCCATCTCGGCTGCGAGATTGTCGAGGCGGGCGAGGCGGCGCGCATCGTCACCGCGGAACAGCATGGTGCCGGCGAGATAGCAGCGGTCGCCGAACAGGCGGGCAAGCGCCCGCAGGCGTTCACGGAAGGCGGGCTCCTCGGAGCGGCGCGGCGGCAGGACGATGGCGAGAATGCCGTCGGCATGGGCCGCGAGATCTTCGAAGGTGAGGTCGCACTGGCCCTTTTCGGCGCGACGGTTGCCCAGCGTCAGGAGGCGGGAGAGCCTTTTGTAGGCGGCAAGGTCGGTTGGATAGGCGAGCAGCGAATAGCCGTCGCGCGTCTCGAGGCGGCAGCCCACCAGCAGCTTGATGCGATCGGGATCCTCTTTGCTCTCCCCACGCGCCGCCGCAAAGGCCCGCACGACGCCCGCCAGGGTGTTGCGGTCGGCGATGCCGATGGCGGTGTGACCGAGTTCGATCGCCCGCTCCACCAGTTCGTGAGGATGCGAGCCGCTGCGCAGGAAGCTGTAGTTGGTCGTGACCTGGAGCTCGGCGTAGTCCATGGCGTCACGCGGCGCCGAGCTCGTGGATGCGTGAAAGCGGCACGCCGCGAAGGGCGAAGCCTTCGACCTGCAATGCCTGCAGGAAGGTTTCGTCGGCGCTGACCAGCGGCGCCGAGGCCGCCTCGGCGCAGGCGGCGTAGAAGCAGCCGTGCACCGGCTGGCCGCACTGCAGCGCGAGCGCGAAGGCGCGGTTGCGGAGCCGGGATGATTCGACGAAGGCCGAGATGAAGGAGGGCAGGGCGATGTTGCGCACGATGGGGGTTGCCTGCTCGGCGGTGATCTCGCCGCTTGCCACCTTTTCCCAGGCATGATGGGCAACACCTGCGATCAGGATGTCGGGGGCGATCAGCTCGTGACGGTTGACCAGCAGCGAGCGTGCCTGCAGCCGCAATGGCTCTTCGATGAACCATTTGAGGACGACGCCCGGATCGACGACGACGATCATCGGCCACCGGGCGTCATGGCAGCGATCCGGTCGGCCTCGGCCAGCGCATCGAGCACCAGCGGCTGGCGCGAGGTATGGATCAACAGATCACGCAGATCGGCCTCGAGCGAGCGACCCTTGGTCCGGGCGCGTGCTTTCAGGCGGTCGATGATCCTGTCATCCAGTCCGCGGATGGTCAGGGTGTTCTTCGGCTTTTGCATCTTTCGTCCTCTCCTGTTTCGCCTAGGCGCAGAAGCCATGGAGAAACCATCGCGCCGTCGGTTGGCCGTTGGCCGCGAGCTGATAGGGCCCGTCGCGGAACAGCCAGAAGCGGCCGCCGTCGTCATCCTCCACCCGGTAATAGTCGCGCACCGGCGGCAGCGTGCCGGCGGGAGGCCGGCTTCCGTCGGGCCGCGGCCGCCACCATTCGTCGGCGATCCGCTCCGGTCCCTCGGCGCGCACGATGCGGTGGGCGTGTCGGTGCCAATGGAAGACCGACGGCGGGTCGTCAGGCACGAAGGCGGTGACCTCGATTGGCTCGGGCCGCTGCAGCAGCCGCGTCGGCCTGGCACCTTTCAGTCCGGCCAGTCGCTGCCAGGCGCCATCGGCGGCAGGCTTGGACGAGACACTCACCGCGACCTGCACGCGCTCGGGCAAGTGGCTGTCGCGCGGCAGCAGCCGCACCACGTTCTCCGACCCAAGCCGCAGCGCCAGCCGGTCGGCGAGGTCGATCGTGCCGTCGGCGCCCAGCGAGAGCGCGAGCGCGCCCGCCTCGGGCAGCACG
>RGPT01000236.1 GCA_010032545.1 Alphaproteobacteria bacterium | reverse complement strand
CGGCGCCGGCCTCAACGCCGATCCCGCCAAGGCAAAGACCTGGCTGCAACAGGCCGCCGCCCAAAGCGACGCCGACGCCAGGAAGGCGCTGGACGCGATGCCCAAATGAGACGGACCGGCCTGCTGCTGCTCGCGGTGATTTTCGCCGGACCGGCGTACGGGCAGACCAAGACCGGCCAGAACGCCGTCACGCCGCCCACGAGTGCGCTCACCTGCGGCGTCCTGAAAGCCGAGAGCGCGCGGACGGGCTCCACGTCGAACTGGACGATCTCCGGCCCCTCGGCAAAGACCACCGAGACCGGCACGCTGCGCAGCGGCCCACGCTTCGAGTGCCTGGACGGCGCGATCCTGGTCGTGGAGTTCACATCGTCGGCCGGACATTCGTTCTTCGACGCCTACTTCGCCGATGGCACCAACATCGGTTATGGCCGCCAGCAGATCGACAAGCGGGGCAACCGCTTTGTCCTGCCCATCCAGGCCAAAGCGCGTATCGCCGCCCCGCTCCGGGCGGCCTTCGACTATCACTGCCGTCTCGATATTCCGATCGATCCCATTCCGCCGGCCGCGCGCGCGGACTGCATTTTCTAGGAAGGCACACTTGGAAGTGGCCGCGGCATACGAAACGCGCCGCGGAAAGGCGATTCGCGTGCTGTAACGACGACCTGGCCGGCCACGGCGGCACAGCGCCAGCGGCCGCTACACCGCCATGCGCTGATGCAGGTCGAACATGATCCAGAAGCTTCCGCCCACCATGATGAAGATCAGCACGACGGTGAAAACGATGGCGAGCAGGTTTTCCTTCGGCGTCGTCGTGAAGTTGATGTGCAGGAAGAACTTAAGGTGCACCAGGATCTGCAGGATCGCGGCAACGCCGATCAGTATCATCGCGCGCGAGGGCGGCAATGCGTGAGTGATCACCACGTAGAAGGGGATGGCTGTCAGCACAACAGCCAGCACGAAGCCGATCAGGTAAGAGCGGAGATCGTGTCCGGAATGGTTTTGCATCACAGCAGCCCCGGCAGATAGACGATCGAAAAGATGCCGACCCAGGCGATGTCGAGGAAGTGCCAGAACAGGCCGAGGCGGAACAGGCGCGAGACCACGGGCACGGACAGGCCCTTCATCATCACCTGGCCGCACATGATGAGGATCCAGACCAGCCCCACGCTGACATGCAGGCCGTGGGTGCCGACCAGGGTGAAGAAGGCCGACAGGAAGCCGCTGCGGTCCGGACCGGCGCCGGCGGCGATCATGCCGGCGAACTCGCGGATTTCCAGGGACACGAAGGCCGCGCCCAGGCCGAAGGTGACGAGCAGCCAGAACAGCACAGCGCCGCGGTTGCCGGTCCTGGCGGAGAGCGAGGCGAAGCCGAAGGTGGTGCTGCTGACCAGCAGCAGAGCCGTCTCGATCGCGGCATTGCGGAGGTCGAACAGGTCCCGCCCGGCAGGGCCGCCATCGGTGTTGTTGACCATGATGACGTAGGTCGCGAACAGCAGGGCGAAGATGACGGCGTCGCCCATCAGGTAGAGCCAGAAGCCCAGCGCCCGCTGCTCGTGGGTCTGGGCCGCCTCGCTGTCGTGAGCCGTCGCGGCGGCGCTCATTTGCGGCTTCCCGTTTTCGTGGCGAGCGCACGGTAGCGGGCATCCTCGATCCGCTTGACCTCGGCCGCGGTGACCTTGAATTCGGAATCGTCGTCGGAGGAGCGCGCGATCATGGCGATCCACATGGCAAGGCCGGAGGCAGCCGCCAGCCACCAGATCTGCCAGATCATGGCGAAGCCCAGGACAAAGGCGAAGGCCCCCATGGCGACGCCCACCATCGAGTTCTTCGGCATATGAATGTCTTCGTAGGCAGCCGGCCGCCGGTAGGCCACGCCGCGTTCCTTCATCTCGAGGAAGGCCTCGCGATCACGCACCTCCGGCAGGACGGCAAAATTGTAGGCCGGCGGCGGCGAGGAGGTGGCCCACTCGAGCGTGCGGCCGTCCCACGGATCGCCCGACACGTCAGCCGTCTTGCGGCGGTCGCGGATGCTGACGTAGAGCTGCATCACCATCGAAGCGATCCCCAGCAGCACGACGAAGGCGCCGAAGGCCGCCACCATCAGGTAAGGCTGCCATGATGGATCGTTGTACTGCTCCATGCGGCGCGGCATGCCCTTGAAGCCCAGGATGTAGAGCGGCATGAAGGCGAGATAGAAGCCGATCAGCCAGCACCAGAACGAGGCCAGGCCCCACTTGCGGTCGAGTTCGAAGCCGAAGGCCTTGGGGAACCAGTACATGTAGCCGGCGAGATAGCCGAACAGCACGCCGGGGATGATCATGTTGTGGAAGTGCGCGACCAGGAAGGTCGTGTTGTGCATCAGGAAGTCGGCAGCCGGGATGGCCAGCAGCACGCCCGTCATGCCGCCGATCACGAAGGTGATCATGAAGCCGATCGTCCACATCATCGAGGGATGGAAGTCGATGCGGCCGCGATACATGGTGAGCAGCCAGTTGAACACCTTTACGCCGGTCGGAACGGCGATGATCATCGTCGTGATGCCGAAGAAGGCGTTGACGTTGGCGCTGGAGCCCATGGTGAAGAAATGGTGCAGCCAGACGGTGAACGACAGGATGGCGATCGCCGCCGTGGCGTAGACCAGGGACTTGTAGCCGAACAGGCTCTTCCTGGCGAAGGTCGCCACGACCTCGGAGAAGATGCCGAAGGCCGGCAGGATCAGGATGTAGACCTCCGGATGACCCCAGATCCAGAACAGGTTGGGGTAGTTCATCATGTTGCCGCCGTGGGCATTGGTGAAGAAGTGCATGCCGAAGATGCGGTCGAGGGCCAGCAGACCGCAGGCCACGGTCAACGCCGGGAAGGCGAAGGCCATCAGCACCGAGGCGCAGAGCGCGGTCCACACGAACGGCGTCATGCGCATCAGGGTCATGCCGGGCGCGCGCCGCTTCAGGATGGTGACGATGAAGTTGATGCCCGAGAGCGTCGAGCCGACGCCGCTGATCAGGATCGCCCAGATCCAGTAGTCGACGCCGACGCCGGGATTGGCCTCGACGCCGGAGTACGGCGGATAGCCGGTCCAGCCGGCGGTCGAGAACTTGCCGATCACCAGTGAGAGCATGACGAGGCCGGCACCCGAGGCGGTGAGCCACAGGCTGAGCGAGTTCAGGAACGGGAAGGCCACGTCGCGGGTGCCGATCTGCAGCGGCACGATGATGTTGACCAGCCCGGTCATGAACGGCATCGCCATGAAGAAGATCATGATGGTGCCGTGCGAGCTGAAGATCTGGTCGAAATGCTCGGGCGGCAGATAGCCGCCGGAATTGAGCGCCATGGCCTGCTGGGCCCGCATCATGATGGCGTCGACAAAGCCGCGCAGCAGCATGATCAGCGCCAGCACGATGTACATGACGCCGATGCGCTTGTGGTCGACGCTGGTCAGCCACTCGGTCCAGAGGTAGCGCCATGCCCCGAGCCAGGTGATGACGATGGCGACCAGCAGCGCGCCGCCCACCGTGACGGCAGCCCCGCCGGCGGCGATCGCGCTGTAGAGCGGCAGCGCCTCGAGCGTCAGTCTCCCGAACATCGGTCTATCTCCGCGGCGCCGCGCCGGGCGCGGCATGAACATGGGTATATTTGGCGATGATCGAGTCGAAGAGCTTCGGCTCGACCGCCGAGTAGTAGGCGATCGGATTGCTGCGGCTCTTGGCGGCCAACGCCGTGTAGGCCGCGGCGTCGAGCTTGCCGGGTGCCTGTCGGGCCTTCGCTACCCAGGCCTCGAAGTCGGCCGGCGTGAGGGACACCACCTCGAAATGCTGTTCGGAGAAGCCGCCGCCGCTGTACATGCTGTTGCGGCCGACGAACTTGCCGGGCTGGTTGGCCAGGATCTGCAGGCGCGTCTGCATGCCGGCCATGGCATAAATCTGACCGGCGAGCTGCGGCACGTAGAACGAGTTCATCACCGTATCGGAGGTGATCCTGAGGCTGACAGGCCGTCCGTTCGGGAAGGCGAGCTGATTGACGACGGCGATGCCCTGCTCCGGATAGATGAACAGCCACTTCCAGTCCTGCGCCACCACCTGGACCTCGAGCGGCGGCACGGCAGAGGCGATCGGCCGGTAGGGGTCGAGCTTGTGGGTGCTGCGCCACACCAGGACGGCGACGGCAATCACGATCAGCGCCGGAATCACCCAGACGAACGTGTCGATCCGCACCGATTCGGCCCATTTCGGCGCGTAAGTGGCCTTGGTGTTGGACGCGCGGTAACGCCAGGCGAACAACAGGGTCAGGACGATGACCGGGACGACGACCAGCATCATCACGAAGAAGGCGTCGAACAGCAGGTCGCGCTGGGCCAGTGCAATCGGCCCCTTGGGATCGAGCACGGCGGCGTGCCGCAGATCGCAGGCGCTGGCAAGCAGCGCCGCGCCGGCAGCCGGCGCTGCCCGAAGCAATTTCTCGACCGCCTGCTTCACGTTCCCCCGCCCCTACTCGTCTTTGGGTACCGGGAACAGCTTGGGCCTACGCCTTGTGGCGAGCAACGATTCTTTTGCCGCGCGGGCTGCGGTCGAATCGCTGCTCTATTGCTTCTGAGTGGCAGCGGGCGCTTTGTCCTTGCCCAGCGGATCCTTGGCCGTGCAGACGTCTGCGCGCAGGCGGTCCTTGAGGGCAGCGATCTGGTCCTCGATCTGCTTGTTGGCGGCCTTCTGCTTGTCGATCTGGTCTTCCAGCGCCTTGATCTGGGCGGCATCGGGTCCAGGTGGTGCGGGCGGGGCCGGCGGCGCGGGCAACTGCACCGCCACGTTCACGATCGGGCGGTAAAAGAGATACCAGCCCAGCGCCAACCCCACGGCCACCAGCAGGAAGCCGCCGGCCAGGGCGCCCAGCACCAACGGCCAGCGCGGGCGGGAATTGTCGGATGACGGTGGGCTGTCGGCCATGGCGGAAAGTGGCTCCGGGAGGGGTGCACAGTCAACGCCGGCCCCGCGGCGGAATTGCGGCGGTTCGGATAAGCAAATCTCCTGCGACAGGCCTTGCCGGCTCCAATGCAGCACCTAGGTGTAAATGCACCTATTTTTCATCGGGAGACCGCCATGACCGACACCTTCGTCTCGCCGCCGCCGGCCCGGACCGAGCGGCATATAGCGACCGCCCTGATCGCCTGGGCCGCCGCCGTCGCCGCAGCGGCCGGCGTCGGCGCCCTGGCCGAGGTGCCGCTGCCGTTGTTCGGCGGGCTCGTGGCGCTGGGCATCGTGCTGCCGACGGCGGCCTACTTCGCCCTGCCCGCCCTGCGCCGGTGGGCCGAGGGAGTAGGCATCCGCGCACTGACGCTGCTGCACATCTGGCGCATTCCGGCGGCGCTGGTGTTCTTCGCCTACGGCGACGCCGGGCTTCTGCCGGCCGAGTTCGTGCGCAATGCCGCCTGGGGCGACCTCGCCGCCGGCACGCTCGCCGCCCTCGCCTTCACGCTGCCCGAGTGGCGGGCCAAGTACTGGGCGGTCCACCTGTTCGGCTTCGCCGACTTCGTGCTGGCCGTCGGCACCGGGCTCCTGTTGTCGCTGATGGCGGTGCCGCTGATGGCCAACATCGCCACCTTCCCGATCGTGCTCATCCCGTTGTTCGGCGTCGGGCTCTCGGGTGCCGCGCACATCATCTCGCTCGACCTGTTGCGCCGCCGCGTCTAGTTTCAGCCCCGACAAATCACGGAGATTTCCATGACGGCCTGCATCGTTGGATGGTCCCACGGCAAGTTCGGCAAACTCGACGGCGAGACCAGCGAATCGCTGGTGGTGAAGGCCGCCACCGAGGCCATCGCCCACGCTGGCATAGAACCCAGGGATGTCGACGTGATCTACGTCGGCAACATGAATGGCGGCTTCGTGCGCCAGGAGTTCCACTCCTCGCTGGCGCTACAAGCCCACCCCGACCTGCGCTTCAAGCCGTCGACCCGGGTCGAGAACGCCTGCGCCACC
>RGPT01000235.1 GCA_010032545.1 Alphaproteobacteria bacterium | reverse complement strand
GCAGGGGGGCCAGCAGCAGCCGAACAAGCCGCTGATCCCGGGCGTGAAGCACATCATCGCCGTCGCCTCGGGCAAGGGCGGCGTCGGCAAGTCGACGACGGCGGTCAACCTGGCGCTGGGCCTGTCCGCCATCGGCGTCTCCACCGGCCTGCTCGACGCCGACATCTACGGCCCGTCAATGCCGCGGATGCTGGGCGTGACCGAGAAGCCCGAGTCGCTCGACGGCAAGCTGCTGAAGCCCATCGAGCGCTATGGCCTGCGCACCATGTCGATCGGCTACATCGTAAACGAGGACACGCCGATGATCTGGCGCGGCCCGATGGTGTCGAGTGCCCTCGAGCAGATGCTGCGCGATGTGCAGTGGGGCGAACTCGACGTGCTGGTGGTCGACATGCCGCCGGGCACCGGCGACGCCCAGCTCACCCTCGCCCAGCGCGTGGCGCTGGCCGGCGCCGTGATCGTGTCGACGCCGCAGGACATCGCGCTGGTCGATGCGCGCAAGGGCCTCGCCATGTTCCGCAAAGTGGCGGTACCGGTGCTCGGCATCGTCGAGAACATGAGCTATTTCCTCTGTCCCAAATGCGGCGAGCGGTCGGAGATCTTCGGTCACGGCGGCGCGCGCGAAGAAGCGGAGAAGCTCGGCGTGCCGTTCCTGGGCGAGATACCGTTGCATCTCGACATCCGCACGACCTCCGACAGCGGCCATCCGATCGTGGTCGACCAGCCCGACAGCCCGCATACGCAGGTCTACAAGAACATCGCCGGCCGGGTCTGGAAGCAGCTTTCGGCCAACCAGCGCGGCGCCCGCAAGGCCCCCAACATCGTGGTGCGCTAGCTGCGTCAGCGCTTCTTGCGCCCGGCGCGCTTCTTCGGCTGCCACTTGCCGATCATGCCGTGCACGCCGATCATGGCGCCGGCCACCAGTTCGAGCGCCAGAAAGCGGCGTTCCTCGACCCAGCCTGGAAGCTGGATGTTAAGCGCAAGATCGCGGCGGAAGCCGAACTGGTTGTAGTATTCGGGATCGCCCACAAGGATGATGCGGCTGTGCCCCAGCATGCGCGACTGGGCCATCGAATGCCACATCAGGGCTTTGCCGTAACCCAGCCCGCGCAGCTCCGGCGCAATGGCGAGCGGACCCAGCAGGATCGCCGGCCATTTTTCATTGATCTGGATCGGCCAATTGCGGAGCGAGGCGACCATGCGGCCCTTCTGATCGATGGCCACGAAGCAGAGTTCTGAAATCGGCTTCACGTCCTCGCGCAGGCGATAGACCGTCTTGTGCTGACGATCCGGCCCGAAGGCGGTCTCGTTCATCGCCTCGATGGCCTCGTCGTCCCGCGCCCGCTCGCGCAACAGGCGCAAGCGGCCGGGATCGCGGACCGGGCCGCCCAGGTCGCGCATCTCCCTAGGACTGGCCAAGCGCCGACATCAGCTCACGCCACTCGCGGGCGCTGAGGCCGCTCGTCTTCTGCTCGACCTTCTCGCCCGCCAGCAGGCGCTTGACGATGGCAAGACCCGTCTTCGACAAATGCGCCCCACCCATGCGGTATTCCATGAAGGCATCGTGGCTGATCGGACACCAACGCTTCAGCGTGTCGATCATGACGTCGGCATAGACGCGAATTTCGTACTGGGCGTGGGAATCGGCGCGCAGCGACAGGAAATGCATGAGGTTGTGGAGGTTCGTTTTCCAGTACCACTGCGTATAGAAGGCGAGCGACAGGTTCATGCGCGCGAGCTCGCGGGCCAGGCCCGACCGCTCGGGATCGAGCGGCGCACCAGCCTCGCCCTCGTTCAGCATCTCCATGTAGTGCTCGTAGACCAGCTCGGAATCCTTCTTGAGGATGTCGAACACCCGCTCGGCTTCCTTGCCGGCCAGGACTGCGTCGCGACCCTGGCGGTTCGCCTTGCTCTGGGCGGCGAGATGCTCGGGCTTGGGAACGTAAAACTCGTTGTCGAGGATCGAATAGCGCGCCGAGTATTCGTTCACGTTGGCGGTGCGGTGGCGGATCCACTGCCGTGCCACGAAGATCGGCAGCTTCACGTGATATTTTATTTCGCACATCTCGAACGGTGTCGTGTGCCGATGCCGGATGAGATAGTTGATCAGCCCGCGGTCCTCGCTGACCTTCTTGGTCCCGCGGCCGTAGCTGACGCGGGCCGCCTGCACGACCGCGGCATCGTCGCCCATGTAGTCGACGACCCGGACAAAGCCGTGATCGAGGACGGGCATGGCCTGGTAGAGAATCTCCTCCAGCGCCGGCGCAATCGGCCGAAGGGTCGGCTGCGCACCGGCCCGAGCCTGGTCGATTTCTGCCTGCTGGTCGCTGGAGAGGGGCATCTTGCTTCGTCCTTTGTTGGCCGCGGACTCTATGGGTGGCCGGCGAGCCCTTCCATGGGGAAATCACCGGGGAAGCAGTGCGGCCCACAGGACGCCTTCAATTTGCCGGACAGAGCGCCTATATTAGTTCTGTCGGGAAACCGACTATGGCGATAAACGCCGCGTGACATAAGCGTTTCGGACCCGGGGGCGGTACCCGGCGCCTCCACCATTCCCTCCAGACCCCGATCTCAACGAGTGACGGGCGCGGAGACCTTGGGGGCGAAACAGGATCGACGAGCGTGGTAAAGGCGCGGTTTTTGCCCGGTATGGTTCCGCCGTGACGGGCCATTCACAAGTGCTAACGATAACACCGTTACACTCGCTGCTGCCGCCTAAACAGCGGACGTAAGCGCGGTTCGGGGGGCACCGGGCAACAGAAGCCCCCCACTTTCAATTCACCGCAATGCCCGCTATTGGCATCGTTGACTCTCTCACCACGCGGGCCGATGGTTCGCGTAGAATTTTCCGACAGGCCATGACCGATCGCTTTCACTACGACGCTCTCGTCGACGATGCGCTGCGCAGCGTCGTGCGCCGCGTGCTGACGCAGGTCGCGGCAAAGGGCCTGCCTGGCTCGCACCATTTCTACATCAGCTTCCGAAGCACCGACCCCGGGGTCGAACTGCCGGAGTATCTTCGCGCGAAGTATCCCGAAGAGATGACGATCGTGCTTCAACACCAGTACTGGGACCTCGTCATCGGCGAGGAATCCTTCGAGGTGACGGTGAGCTTCAACAAGCAGCAGGAACACATCAAGGTGCCGTTCGCCGCGTTGTCGGCGTTCGTCGATCCTTCGGTCCGCTTCGGACTGCAGTTCGACCGCAAGGAAAAGGCGGCAGGCGACAAGCCCGAGGGCACTGCCGTCGCGCCGACGCCTTTGCCCGCACCGGAGAAGCGGCCAGCGGCCGCGGCCCCGGCGGGTGCGGAGGACAAGCCCGCGGTGGAGGGCGCCTCTGAGGGCAAGCCGGAGGATGCAGCCTCCAAGATCGTCAAGCTCGACAGTTTCCGGAAGAAGTAAGTAGACGCCGCGGCCCGGCTGCGGCAGGGAAAACGCGCCCCGAGAGGGTCGCCAGGAGAGACTCATGCCCGATTTCCAGTTCCAGGAGATGTTCCCGAGCCACGAGGACAAGACGTCCTACCGAAAGCTCACCTCCGACTTCGTCGGCACCGCCAAATTCAACGGCAGGGACGTGCTGACGGTCGAGCCCGAAGCGCTGACCACGCTGACGGCGGCGGCCTTCCACGACATCTCGCACCTGCTGCGGCCTGGCCACCTCGCCCAGCTCCGCGCCATCCTCGAAGACGGCGAGGCCTCTCCCAACGACAAGTATGTTGCACTGGAGCTTCTGAAGAACGCCAATATCTCGGCCGGCGGCGTGCTACCGATGTGCCAGGACACCGGCACCGCCATCATCATGGGCAAGAAGGGCCAAGCGGTGTGGACCGGCGGCGGCGACGAGGAGGCGATCTCCCGCGGCGTCCACAAGACCTACACGGAGACCAACCTGCGCTACAGCCAGGTCTCGCCGCTGTCGATGTTCAAGGAGGTGCAGACCGGCACCAACCTGCCGGCGCAGATCGACATCTATGCGACCGACGGCGACGCCTACAAGTTCCTGTTCATCGCCAAGGGCGGCGGCTCGGCCAACAAGAGCTACCTTCACCAGCAGACGCCGGCGGTGTTGAACGAGGCCGCCCTGCTGAAGTTCCTCGATACCCAGATCCGCACGCTGGGCACCGCGGCCTGCCCACCCTACCACCTCGCCATCGTGGTCGGCGGCACCTCGGCCGAGATGAACCTCAAGACCGTCAAACTCGCCTCGACGCGCTACCTCGACGATCTGCCAAGCCAAGGCAACGACAAGGGTGTTGCGATCCGAGACCGCGACATGGAGCAGAAGGTGCTGGAGCTCACGCGCCAGATGGGCATCGGCGCACAGTTCGGTGGCAAGTATTTCTGCCACGACGTCCGCGTGATCCGCATCGCGCGCCACGGCGCCTCCGTGCCGATCGGCATCGGCGTCTCCTGCTCGGCCGACCGCCAGGCCGTGGGCAAGATCACCCGGGACGGCATTTTCCTCGAGCAGCTCGAACACAACCCGGCGCAATACCTTCCCGACGTCGAGCCGCGGCAGCTTTCCGGCGAAGTCGTGTCGGTCGATCTCGACAAGGGCATGGCCCATACGCTGTCGGTGTTGACCCGGCACCCGGTGAAGACGCGCGTGAACCTCACCGGTACTCTGATCGTTGCCCGTGATTCGGCGCACGCGAAGCTGAAGGAGCGCCTCGACCGCGGCGAGGGCCTGCCCGACTACTTCAAGCAGTTTCCGGTCTACTACGCCGGCCCGGCCAAGACCCCGACCGGCATGGCTTCGGGGTCGTTCGGCCCGACCACGGCCGGCCGCATGGATTCCTACGTCGACCTCTTCCAGGCCGCCGGCGGCTCGATGGTCATGCTGGCCAAGGGCAACCGCAGCAAGCAGGTCGTCGATGCCTGCCGGAAGCACAAGGGTTTCTACCTGGGCTCGATCGGCGGCCCGGCGGCGATCCTGGCACAGGACGTCATCAAGAAGGTCGAGGTGCTGGAGTATCCGGAACTCGGCATGGAAGCCATCTGGCGCATCCAGGTCGAAAACTTCCCGGCCTTCATCATCACCGACGACAAGGGCAATGACTTCTTCAGCGACCTGAAGATCTAGCCTCCATCATCCCGACAAGGACCGTTCCATAAACAGCGAAGGCCTGCACCGGATCGCCAGGCAGGATGCGCGAGAGTTGTTTCAGCACCTGCCCCGACTTCGCGCTACACTTGCCCCATGAATCTTGCCAAGCAGCACCTCGACGTCGGCCTTTTCTCCAACAAGCGCGACGAGCAACTGGCTTTCTGGCAGCAGTCCGTCGGCCTGCCCTACGACCATATGGGAAAAGTGGGCGGCGGCGTTCAGCAGCATCGCCATCACATGAATGGCTCGATCCTGAAGATGAACCATTCGCGCGGCCCCCTCCCCGCCGCGGCGCCGTCCGGAATCATCGGCCTTGAGGTAGCGCGCGACGGGCTGGCTGCCCCCCGGCCTCTGGCCGATCCCGACGGCAACAGGGTCACGCTGGTGCCGACGGGGGCAAACGGCGTGGAAGGGATTGCGGTTCTTCTCAGGGTCAACGATCCCGGAGCACACGACCGCTTCTGGACCGAGGCGATGCAGTTCGAGCGCGCCGGCGAGCGACGCTACCGCTGCGGCAACTCGCTGATCGTGATCGCCGAGCAGGGCAAGGTGGAACGCAGCCCGGAATGGCGCGGACCGGGCTATCGCTACACTACCGTGCAGGTATGGGACTGCATCGCCGAGTACGAGGGCATCCTCGCGCGCGGGGGCACGTCGGGCGGTGAACCCAGGATACTGGGGGACACGGTGCGCTTTGCCTTCGTTTGCGATCCCGACGGCAACCACATCGAGATCAGCCAGCGTGCCTCGCTGACCGGCGGGACGCTCTAGCTACTTCTTGCGCGCCTTGCGGGCGGCATAGCGGGCATCGCGGGCGGCTTTCTGCTCGGCCTCGCTCAGCCCGACCTTGACCGGCTTGCGGGCTTCGCGCT
>RGPT01000234.1 GCA_010032545.1 Alphaproteobacteria bacterium | reverse complement strand
CGAACGGCGTCTCGTCGAAGCCGCCGCATCGGGCCCCGGCCGCATCGAGATTGCGCCCGGCGCCATCGGTACTCTCGACCTGCTGGCGACGGCGCGCGAGGAGGGATTGCGGCGCGTCGTCTATCGTCAGCTCAAGTCGCCGGCTATGTGGAAGCTGACGCCGGCGGCGACGCTGGCCGACCTCGACTCGATCGGCTGGCGCCAGGTGTTCTTTCGCGGCAGCGTGCGCGACGCCGCGCGTCATCTGCCCAACAACCTCAACACCTCGGTCGGTGTGGCGCTGGCGGGCCTCGGCCTCGATGCCACGGAGGCGGAGCTGGTGGCCGATCCGGCCCTCTCCGAAACCGCGCATGAACTCGAAATTCATGCCGCACCGGGCAACGTCGTAATGCAGATGAGCGGCCGCGATGTTGCGCCCGACGGCGACCCCGTCGACTACACGAGCTTCAGCCTGGTGCGCCTGTTGCGGCGGCGCGAGGCGCGTATGGTGATCTGATGAGCGATCCAATCGCCTTCCTGCAGGCCCTGATCCGCGCGCAACGCGAGGGCGAGGCGGCGGTGCAGCGGCTCGTGGCCGATGCCGCGCGCGATCTCGGTTGCCGCATCGAGACGGTGACCTACCGGCCGGCCGACGTGGCGATGGTCGGCGAGTTCGCGGCGCAGCGCGCCATGGCCGCAGGCGAGCGCACCAGCGTCTTGGCGACGCTGGACGGCAATGCTACAGGTCGCAGCGTCATCTTCTTCGCTCATCCCGACGGCGAACCGGTGGCGGGTACCGATGCCTGGCAGCGCGATCCGTTCGGCGGTGTCGTCGACGGCGGCCGCATCCATGGCTGGGGCGTGGCCGACGATCTGTCGGGCGTGGCAATGATGGTCGAGGGCTTGCGCACGTTGCTGGAGCAGGGTCGCCGGCCCGCGGGCAAGGTGATCCTGGCCAGCACGCCCAGCAAGCGTCACGCGCGCGGCGTGTCGGCGCTGCTTCATGCGGGGCTGAAGGCCGATGCTGCGGTCTACTGCCATCCCGCCGAATCGGGCGAGGGCATGCGCGAGATCAAGGCCTTCTGTCTCGGCCAGCTCGACTTCCGGATCACGGCCGAGGGCAAGGCGCCGCCCACGCACGAGATCAGCCATCTCGCCTTCGCCCATCAGGCCGAGAGTCCCGCCGACGCGCTCGCCGAGGTTCACAGCAGGCTGAAGGCGCTCGCCGATCAGCGGGCGCAGAGCCTGCATCATCCGCTGCTCGACAAAGCGGTGGGCCGGTCGTCGAACCTGCTCATCTCGCACATCGATCTCGGAGCGCCGGGCGTTCACACGCGGATCGCCCCGCTGGGCGTGATGGAAGGATCGCTGTCGCTGCTGCCCGGCGAGGACATGGCGCGGGTCCAGGCGTCGGTCGCGGAAGCTGTCGGCGGCGCGGCGCGGCTCGAATGGATATCCGGCATCTCGGGGGCCGAAGTGCCGCCGCAGAGTCCGCTCTATGGAATTGTTGCCGACGCCATCGTCGGCATTACCGGCCAGTCGCCGCACGTTAATCCGCTGCACACCGCCAGCGACATCCGCAATCCGATCGTGCAGGCCGGCATTCCAACCGTCGGACTGGGGCCGCTGGGCGGCGATCTCACCCAGAACGGCCTGCACGACGAATGGGTCGACGTCGAAGACTACCGGCGGGCGGTGAAGGTGGTCGCGGCCATCATCGCCGGGTGGTGCGGCACGGCCTGAAGCAGGCTGGCTGAAACAGGCCGGGACAAGATCGGCTTTCGGCGTCAAAATTGCATTCGGTCGTGAGACCGGAAATTCAGCGGTCTTGGGGACCGGAAAATGAGGGGAATTGACATGACGAAATTCATCGACGCGACGACGAGCCGCCGCGGCCTGCTCAAGGCCGGCGCCGCCGCTTCGGCGCTGGTCCTGGCGCCGGCGTCGCTGCGGGCCCAGCCCAAGGTCGCGCCGCCCACCATCATCAAGGCCGGCACGCTGATCATGTCGATCAACCCGACCCTGCCGCCGCTGCAGTTCGTCGACGACAAGGGCGAGCTCAAGGGCATGCGCGTCGAACTCGCCAACGAGTGCTGCAAGCGCCTCGGCCTGGCGCCGGAGTACATCCGCACCGAATTCGCCACCATGATCCCGGGCCTCGCCGCCAAGCGCTGGGACATGATCAACACCGGCATCTTCTGGACCGAGGAACGCTCGAAGCTCATGTACATGGTGCCCACCGAACAGGCGGCCATCAGCTTCCTCGCCGCCAAGGGCAACCCGCTCGGAATCAAGACGGTCGACGATCTCGCCGGCAAGAAGATCTCGGTCGAGCTGGGCGGCATCGAGGAGCGGCGCACCCGCGAAGTTGCCGAGATGATCGCCAAGAAGGGCCTGAAGCCCGTCACGGTGATGACCTTCAACAATTTCGCCGAGGCCTTCCAGGCGCTGAAGGCGGGCCAGTCCGATGCCGCCACCAGCATCGACGCCACGGCGATGTTCATGCAGCAGCGCGGCGACTTCACCCGCGCGGTCAGCGGCGTGTTCCCGCAGACCGCCTGCTTCGCCTTCGCCAGCAAGCCGCTGGCCGATGCCGTCGTCGGTGCGCTGAACGAGCTGATGAAGGACGGCTACTACGGCAAGCTGCTCGACCAGTACGGCGTCCTCAAGATCGACGAACCCCAGTTCGCCATCAAGGGTTCCGGGCCGGCATAGGGGCGGCATGAAGGTCTGGAATTGGGAAGGCTTCTGGGGCTACTTCACCAACCTCTACCTGCTTGAAGGCGCGCTGTGGACGATCGGGCTGACCATCAGCACGCTTGTCTTCGGCGGCATCCTCGGGCTGGTGCTGGCGGTGATGCGCCTCAGCAAGCACAAGACGCTGTCGCGCGCGGCGCAGACCTACATCTGGGTGTTTCGCGGCACGCCGCTGCTGGTCCAGCTCATCATCATCTACACCGGCCTGCCGCAGCTCGGGCTGGTGCGATTCAGCGTCCTCGAATCGGCGATGCTCGGGCTGGCGCTCAACGAAGCGGCCTATCTCTCGGAGATCCTGCGCGGCGGCATTCTTTCGGTGGCCAAGGGCCAGACAGAGGCGGCGCGCGCGATGGGCCTCAAGCCCTTCCACATCTTCCGCCTCGTCGTCCTGCCCCAGGCGCTCCGCGTCATCATCCCGCCGCTCGGCAATTCGGTGAACGGCCTGCTCAAGACCACCTCGATCGCCTCGGTGATCTCGATGGAGGAGGTGCTGCGGCGCGGCCAGATCCTGATGCAGCAGAAATTCCAGGTGCTCGAGGTCTTCGTGGTCGTGGCCATCCTCTACCTGGCGATGACCACCTGCTGGGACTTCGTCCAGCGCCGCATCGAGGCCTACTACGGCAAGGCCTACGGCGCCGCCGCCGACCAGCAACTCGCGCGGGACGATCGCTGATCTGTGGGAGCGGAGGCGTAGGGCAATCGTGTAGGGCTATTCTCCGTCGTCCTGAGCGGAGCGAAGCGTAGTCGAAAGGACCTTTTTTAGCCATCGATCTCGCCGGCGAGGTCTCGCCAATCCGGGTTCGACCGATTGATCAGGGCGACCTTCTTTGCCCGCGTCCAGCCCTTTAACTGCTTTTCCCGGGCGATCGCGTCGGGTGCGGTCTCGAAATGCTCGACGTAGATCAGGCGATCAATTTTGTACTTTGCGGTGTGGATCACCCGTCCGAGCCGATGCTCTTCCAGGCGTCGCGACAAATCCGTCGTGACGCCGATGTACAGAGCCCGGCCTGTCGCACTCGCAAGGACATAGACGACGGGCTGCCGCATAAAAGAGGTCCTTCGACTACGCCGCCCTATAGGCGGCTTCGCTCAGGACGACGGAAGGGCTCACATCTCCGTCCCCGTCGTCCTGAGCGGAGCGAAGCGCAGTCGAAGGACCTGTTTTCCTCAATGTAGCGCGACCAAATAAAGGTCCTTCGACTACGCCGAATCGGGCGTCTCCGCTCAGGACGACGGATGTTGCTCAACCCGCTTTCTTGACGACTTGGTCGGGCAGCACGCCCATCTCCTGCAGCACCTTCCGCAGCGCCGGGCGCTGGGCTTCGGGCAGCGGCAGGCGGGGCGCGCGGGGTGGGCCCATGGGCATGCCCATCATCTCGAAGGCGGCCTTGGTGCCCGAGACGTAGCGTGGGCCGCCGACCCACCACAGCAGCGGCGTCATCTTCATGTAGAGGGCCAGCGCCGCATCCATGTCGCGCTTGTCGGCGACCAGCTCGAACAGTTGCGCCGACCAGCGCGGGATCACGTTGGAGCACACCGCCACCCAGCCCTCGGCGCCGAGCCAGAATGACTCGTAGCCCAGCACGCCCGCGAACACGGTCATCTTGTCGCCGGCGAGCCGGATGATGTCGCGCACGCGCGTCGGATCGAGCGTCGATTCCTTCACGTAGAGGCAGTTCGGAATCTGGGCGATGCGCGCCAGCAGCTCGGGCTGCATGTCGACGTTCGACGTCGCCGGGTTGTTGTAGACCATGATCGGGATCGAGATCGCGTCCGCCACCTTCTTGTAGTGGGTGAACAGCTCGTCGTCGGTCGGCACGCTGTAGAACGGCGGGATGATCAGCACCCCGTCGGCGCCCATCGATTCGGCCTCGCGGCTGGTGCGCACCACCTCGTCGGTCCATTCCGCGCCCGTGCCGATCAGTACCGGCACCCGGCCTGCCGCTTGCTTGACCACGGTTTCGACGATCTCGCGCCGCTCGTCGGGCGTCACGCTCAGGAATTCGCCGGTGCTGCCGAGCGGGATCAGCCCATGGATGCCCTCGGAAATCTGGAAGTCGACCAGGCGCTTCAGCGCCGGGATGTCGACCTTCCGGCCGTCGGCCGTGAAGGGCGTGATCAGGACGGTGTAGGTGCCGCGAAACTTCTTCATCCCGAACTCCTATCGGCGGAACGCATGAGGTAGTGTCCTGAATATCATGCGCCTCAACAATCCGCACATGGAGCCTGCCCGGCCCGTCCGTCTTTCCTTCGACGGGCGCGAGATCGAGGTGCTGCCGGGAGAGACCATCGCGGCGGCGCTGGCGGCGGCCGGCGTCACTGCCGTACGGGCCGCCCGCTCCGGGGCGCCGCGCGGACCGTTCTGCGGCATGGGCGTCTGCTTCGATTGCCTCGTCACGGTCGACGGCCGGCCGAGCCAGCGCGCCTGCCTGACCAAGGTTGCGGCCGGCATGGACGTGCGCTCTGCGCCGGCAGCGACGGCTGCCCCGCCGGAACAGATGCCGGCCGACGAGCAGAGCTGCGACGTGCTGGTCGTCGGCGCCGGCCCCGCCGGCCTGTCGGCGGCGCGGCGGCTTGCGCTGGCCGGGCTCGACGTGATCGTGGCCGACGAGCGCCTGCATCCCGGTGGCCAGTACTTCAAGCCGCTCGCGCCCTCGCACGCGGCCGACATCTCGGCGCTCGACCGCCAGTTCCGCGACGGCGCCATCCTGCGCGAGGCGACGCTCGGCGCCGGCGCGCGCATCCTGAACGAGACCACCGTATGGGCCGCGTTCTCGCCCAACGAGGTCGCGGCGCTCGTCGCCGGCCGCGCCACGATCTTCCGGCCCCGGCGCCTCGTGCTGGCGACGGGCGCCTACGAGCAGGCCTGGCCGGTGCCGGGCTGGACGCTGCCCGGTGTCATGACGGTGGGCGGCCTGCAGACGCTCGCGCGCTCGTACCGAGTGGCGCCCGGTAATCGCATCGTGATCGCCGGCAACGGCCCGCTCTGCTTCCAGACGGCGCGCGAGCTGATCGACGGCGGGGCGAACGTGGTCGCGGTGATCGAGGCAGCCAAGCGGCCCGGCCTCGCGCAGGGCCGGGACGTGCTGGCGGCGGCGATGGCCGAACCCGCGATGATGTGGGACGGCGCCCGCATGCTGCGGGCCCTCGGCGATCGAGTCCGCTGGGGCGAGCGCGTGACGCGCCTGCTGGGCCAAAATAGCGGGGGCGACGAGCGCGTGCGCGCAGTCGAGACCAACGGTGGAACGATCGACGCCGACATCGTGGCGCTGGGCTACGGCTTTGCCTCCTCGTCCGAACTGGCGCGCGCGCTGGGCTGTGTCC
>RGPT01000233.1 GCA_010032545.1 Alphaproteobacteria bacterium | reverse complement strand
CGCAGCGACAGCGCCATGTTGTAGGCTTCCGCACCCGACGTATCGGTGTGGCCGGTCGCCGTCACGCGGGCATTGCCCTTGGTCTTGTAGGCACCAGCGGCCTGCTTGATCGTGTTCAGGGCCTGCGCGCTCAGGTTCGAGCGGTCCCAGTCGAAGAACACCATGAACGACGGCGGAGCCACCATCGGCGGCGGCGGCGGCGGGGCCGCAGCCGTCTCGCCGAACTTCAGCTGGAATCCCACCATGACGCTGAAATTGTTGTTCGGGATAGTGGCGTTTAGCTGGTACGGAATGCCAGCGAGGCTGCTTGCATAGTTGTAGTTGGGCGCCGTTGTACCATAGTAACGGCCTTCCAAGTTGATACGAAACAGTTCGTTGACGTTCCAGCCCACGCCCGCGATTGCCTGGTAGGCAAAGGCCGTGGCCCCGGCCGACCCGCCGGAATCGCCAGCCGTGAGGAACGCCACGCCGAGACCGCCGCCAACATACGGAACGATCGTCTGACCGGCCATGAAATCATAATAGGCATTGGCCATAACAGACACTTGATTGACATAGCCATTAACGCTGCCGGCGACCCCCGGTACGGTCAGTGTACCGTTATTGCTACGATAGACGCCTTCAAGTTCCACACGAGGACCGAGAAAATCGTAGCCAATCACGCCACCAGCGAGCCAGCCTGTATTGTAATTTGCGTTGATCTGGCCACTCGCCGAACCCACCCCCGGAACCGTGACAATGCCGGTGAACGAGTTGTTCAGCATCCAATTCAGGCCGCCTTCGGCGCCAATGTAAAAGCCTCCGGGCTGGAGCGACTGCGCTTGGGCGGCCATCGGCAGCGCGATCAGCGCGGCGGCCATCAAAGCCTTCTTCATGAGTAACTCCCCTCAATATTGAAATCCGACAATCACGCCGGGGCTGGATCATCGCCAGCACGGATGAGTATACACACCACCACTGGTGCGGAGCAAGCCGCGAGGCTTTTTCGAGGACGACTCGCGACCGACCTGTGGCTGCGCGGCAACACTTAGGAATTTCAAGCCTTTACAGGCGCTTTCCGGCACGGCGGAGAGCCGGCCTGACCTCTAGATGTAGTGCGCCACGAGGCCACGCCTCCAAGGGGCAACTTACCCACAACGACCCTCTTGCCCTCGCTTCTGCTGGCCCCATGCGCAGCCGGCGTCTGCAACTCAGCGCCACCAGCCCTACAACCAGTAGTCTTGGACAAGGACTTTCGGCCGCCGGATGAGATTCAGGATGAAGATCGCACAGCAAGTCGATCCTGGACCGGTGCCGCCGCCTTGGCGTCGCGCCAACGCTGGATTTTGAATCGCCGCCACCCCCGAATCTGCGGTAAACCATCATTCACCCAGAGAACGATGTCGCGGGAGGGAAAACGCCATGGGGCAGTACAGCAAGGTCGAGATCGACGGTCGCCTGATGATCGTCACCATCAACCGGCCGGAGGTCTACAACGCCTGCCATCCGATGGCGAACGAGGAGCTGGGCGGGGTCTTCGACGAGTTCCAGGCCAACCCAGAGCTGTGGGTCGCCATCATCACCGGCGCCGGCGACAAGGCCTTCTGCGCCGGCAACGACCTCAAGTATCACGCCGAACTGCAGGCCCGGACCGGCAAGCGCCCGACCAGCCCGCCCAAGGGCTTCGGCGGCCTCGCCAACCGCTTCGACCTCGACAAGCCGGTGATCGCCGCCGTGAACGGCGTCGCCATGGGCGGCGGCTTCGAGATCGCGCTCGCCTGCGACATCATCATCGCCTCCGACCAGGCGAAGTTCGCCCTGCCCGAACCCAAGGTCGGCCTCGCCGCCGGCGCCGGCGGCATGCAGCGCCTCAGCCGCATGATCCCGCTCAAGAAGGCCATGGGCATGATGCTGACCGGCCGCCACGTGCCGGCCAAGGAAGGCTACGAGCTGGGCTTCGTCACCCAGGTCGTGCCGCACGCCGACCTGATGAAGGAGGCGCGCCGCTGGGCCGATGAGATCCTCGCCTGCTCGCCGATGTCGGTGCGTGCCACCAAGCAGGTGGTGATGCGCTCGCTCGACGTGCCGGCGCTCGAGATGGCGATGCGCAACCTCAACTACCCCGCCTTCGTCGCCATGACCAAGAGCGAGGACACGGTCGAGGGACCGCGCGCCTTCGCCCAGAAGCGCAAGCCCGACTGGAAGGGCCGCTAGAGTCAGGGAGTCTTCCTATCGACTTGCGGCCGGGCTCCCTGTCCGGCCGGCGGGCCCATGAAAAGTCTGGCGAATTCCAACTCGCGCGACGCACGGCCGGAGTCGCCGAATGACTCGATTCCCAAATGCCTCGCCGTCCCTGCAGGGGACGGCTTGGGCTTCGGGCGATGGCGGGCGATCAAAATAGGAAACATCGCCCAACAATAGGATTACATCGGATTCCTGTCAAGCCGTTCCGGGTTCAACGCCCGCGCGCATTGTCGTGGTCCCAGTCGAGCTCGAAGCGGTCGCCGTTGGCCTTGATGTAGGCGGCATGCGGCGACGCGAAGTGCGCAGGCATCAGCAACGCCCCCTGCTCCACGCAATCCGCCAGCAGCTTCTGCCGTGACCGGCGTGCCATGTCGCGGTCCTCGCAGAAGACGCTGTTCCACTTCCACAGCGGCACCTGCACCGGGTTGTGCAGCGCGTCGCCGGCGAAGATCGCGCGCTTGCCGCGCGAGTCGAGATCGAGCCGGATCTGCCCCGGCGTATGCCCGGGCGTGGGCTTCAGCACGAGGCAGCCGCACATCGCATGATCGCCCGACACGAACTCTGCCATCCTGGCCTCGACGATGGGCAGCACCGAGTCGTTGTAGGTGTTGACCTCGAAAGGCACCGAGCCCGGCCGCTTGGCGACGTCCGCCCAATGGTCGTGGTCGGTGCGCGACATCACGTATCTGGCGTTGGGAAAGGTCGGCACCCACTTGCCGTTCTCGAGCCGGGTGTTCCAGCCGACGTGATCGACATGCAGATGGGTGCACATCACGTAGTCGACCTCTTCCGGCTGCACGCCCGCCTCGCGCAGACGCTCGAGGTACTGCGTGTTCAGCATGTCGAAGCGCGGCATGCCGGGACGCGGCTTGTGGTTGCCGCTGCAGGAGTCGATCAGGATCGTGAATTTGCCGGTGCGGACCAGCCAGGAGTGGATCGACGTCATCAGCCGCCCGCTCTCGGCCTGGAAGTAGTTCGGCGCCAGCCAGTGCTGCTCGGCCCTGAAAGCCTCGGCCTCGAACTCGGGGAAGAAATCCTTGGCCGGAAAACCCGGACCCATCTGCTCTTCTATGCGGGTGACGCGAACGTCGCCGATGTTCCGGTCTTGCATGCGTACGTCTCCGTTGCGAGTCCGTGTTCTGCTTCGGAAGACATTCTAGGAGGTCGCGGGCTTTTCGTCGCGCACGATGCGGCCGTCCTGCAGGGTGAGGATGCGGTCAGCGAGGCCGAGGATACGGTTGTCGTGCGTCACCATCAGGATCGTCGTGCCCCGCGCGCGCGCCAGCCGCTTGAGGAGCGCCACGACGTCGTATCCGCTGTCCTTGTCGAGCGCGGCCGTGGGCTCGTCGGCGAAGATCACATCGGGATTGCCGACCAGTGCGCGGGCGATGGCCACGCGCTGCTTCTGGCCGCCCGACAGGTTGGCCGGCAGATAGGTTGCCCGATCGCCGAGGCCGAGCAACGCCAGGACGTGCGCGGCGGCGGCGTCGCGCTCGGCCTCGGGAACGCCCTCGTGCACGTCGAGGCCCATGCGGACGTTCTGATGCGCCGTCAGGCTCTCGTGCAGATTGTGGGCCTGGAAGATGAAGCCGAGCCGCCGCCTGCTCTCGACCAGCCGGTTGGCGGACGCGCCGCGCAGTTCCCGGCCGAGCAGGCGGATGCTGCCCTCCTGCACGTCGCGCAGGCAGCCGATGAGGGTGAGCAGGGTCGTCTTGCCGGATCCCGAGGCGCCCATGAGCATGACGAGCTGGCCGGACTCCACCACTAGGTCGATGTCGCCCAGCGCCTGCTTGCGCGCGTTGCCCTCGCCGAACCAGTGGCCGAGACCCGACACCACGATGGGCGGCTCATCCTGCGGCCGCGGCTGTGCGATGGAGGGCACCGTCTGCATGGCTGGACGGTCAGAACAGGTCGGCGGGATCGGCGCGCTCCAGCCGGCGCGTGGCGATCGCGCCGGAAAGCGTGCACATGGCGAGGGTGCCCATCAGCACCAGCAGCGGACGCGTTCCCGGCATGGAGATCGGCAGGCCGGTCGACGCGGCGATGATCTGATAGAGCAGCAAGGCGATCACCAGGCCGGGAATGAAGCCCAGCAGCGCCAGCACCAGCGCCTCCTCGAAGACGATGCCGAGGAAGAAGCCGCGCTTGTAGCCGATAGCCTTGAAGGTTGCGTACTCGCGCAGGTGGTCGGCGACGTCGCTCGACAGGACCTGGTAGACGATGATGACGCCGACCAGCACGCCGATCACGATGCCGAAGCCGAACACGATGCCGATGGGCTTCTGCGTGGTCTGGAACCGCTGGTCGCTGGCCACCGCCTCGGCCACGGTGCGAATGGTGGTGTCGGAGGCGGGCAACGCCGCGCGCAGCCGGTCGACCACGGCGGCCGCCGGCACACCCGGTTCGACCTTGACGAAAATCATGTTCGGCGCGCCCGGTACCCGGCGCTTGAACAGGCGGAGGAACGTCTGGTCCGAGACGACGAGATAGCCGTCGGCCGAGAAGCCGCCGCCGATCTCGAAGGTGCCGACAACGGTGATCGACCTGTTGTTGGCCTCGAACTGGTAGGGCCGGCCGGCGCCGATCGAGGGAAAGAGGTCCTTGGGCACGTTGCGCGTCTTGCGGTCGATCAGGGCGGTGTCGCTGAGCTTGAGCCGGTCGAGTTCGGCGTTGATCTCGGCCGAGCGAAACGCCTGGGCCGACGGATCGATGCCGAAGACGTCGAGCGTGCGGATCGTGCCGTCGGGCTGCTTCCAGTCGAGGCGGTTGTAGTAGACCGCCGTCGCCGCTGCCACGCCGGGCACGGCCAGGGTCTGGTACAGGCGCTGGCGCGGCAACGGGCTGCCGTCGGACAGGGTATTGGCATCGGAAGCGGCAACCAGGATTTCCGCGTTCATCATCCTGTAGGGCAGGCCGATGCTCTCGATCAGGGCGCCGAGGAAGCCGAGCTGGACGAAGATCAGGATATTGGCAAAAGCCACGCCTGCCAGCGCCGCGGCAAGGCGCGTGCGGTTGTGCGTGAGCTGCAGCCAGCCGATAGGCAGGCGGCCCAGCAGGCGCTGGAGCAGTCGCGCGACGAGCCGCGTCATGGGAGGCGCCTCATCGGGCGCGGCCGGTCTCGATCCGGGCCGTGACCTGGAGGTTGGTGAAGGGCCGCGCCATAGCCGTCGAGACCGGGTCGAGATCGACATAGACCTTCACCACCCGGGCATCGGTGTTGGCGGCCGGAGTCGTCTCCGTGAGCGTCTGCCGCCCGACCTCGAGGCCGATGCGCGTCACCTTGCCGTGCAGCGGACGCGGCAGTGCATCGGCCACGATCGTCACCGGGTCGCCTATCGCGACGGCGCCGATCAGCGTCTGGTAGATCTCGATCTCGGCCATCATCTCGTCGATGTTGCCGAAGGTCATGATGCCCTGGGTGCCGGGCTTCTCGCCCGCCCGCGTGTTGATGGTGAGGACCGTGCCGTCGGTCGGGGCACGGATATAGGCCTTCTCAAGGTCGGCCTCGGCGCGGACCAGCTCGGCCTTCGCCGACTCGACGTTGCGCGTCGCCAGCACGACATCGGCCTGGGTTTCCATGTCGGCGACGTCGAAGCGTGCCAGCGTGGCCCGGGCCTTCGCCACCTCCTGCAGCGCCTGATCGCGTACGGCAAGCCTCTGATCGAGCGACGACTTGGTGTAGATGCCGCGCGCCACGAGATCGGTCGCGCGTTCGAAATCAAGCCGTGCATTGAGGCTGGCCGCCTCCGCCTTGGCGAGCAGGGCCCGCGCCTCGTCGCGGCTGGCGATCGCCTGTTCGCGGATCTGCCGCAGCGCCGCTTCGCGTGCAGCGACCGTGCCGCGCGCGGCCTCGACGGCCGCCA
>RGPT01000232.1 GCA_010032545.1 Alphaproteobacteria bacterium | reverse complement strand
CGACATCTCGACCTCCTAAACGACGCTGTCGCTTCAAAGAATCGAGCCCCGACCTCCAGCGCAAATCACATAAGAGTCATCGGTTCAGACGGTTGGTATAAGAGTTCAGCGGAAACTTCACGCCGCCGTCATGCAGATGGCACGCGGCCCAGTGGCCGGGCTTGATCTCCGCGAGGGTTGGCACGTCGACCTTGCAGCGCGGCATGGCGTAGGGGCAGCGGGTGTGGAAGTGGCAGCCCGGCGGCGGATTGATCGGGCTCGGCACGTCGCCGGTCAGGATAACTCGCTTGCGGCCGCGCGCACTCGTCTTGGGGATCGGCACCGCTGACAGGAGCGCCTCGGAGTAGGGATGCAGCGGCATCTCGAACAGGGTGCGCTTGTCGGTCATCTCGACGATGCGGCCAAGATACATCACCGCGACGCGGTGGCTGATGTGCTCGACCACGGCGAGGTCGTGGGCGACGAACAGGTAGGAGAGCTTGAACTCTTCCTGCAGGTCGATCAGCAGGTTGATGATCTGGGCCTGGATCGAGACGTCGAGCGCCGACACCGGCTCGTCGCCGACGATCAGGTCGGGGCTGAGCGCCAGGGCGCGGGCGATGCCGATGCGCTGGCGCTGGCCGCCGGAGAATTCGTGCGGGTAGGAGAGCATGGCGGCGGGCCTGAGGCCGACGCGCTCGAACAGATAGGCGACGCGCTGGCGGCGTTCGGCCGGTGTGCCGATACTGTGGATGATCAGCGGCTCGCCCACGATCTCGCCCGCCGACATGCGCGGGTTCAGCGAGGCATAGGGGTCCTGGTAGATCATCTGCATGCGACGCCTGTAGGGCAGCAGATGTTCTGCATCGAGATGGGTGATGTCCTCGCCGCCGATGCGGATCGTGCCGCCGGTCGGCTCGAGCAGGCGCAGTAGCGTACGCCCGACCGTCGACTTGCCGCAGCCGCTCTCGCCCACCAGGCCCAGGGTTTCGCCGCGCTCGAGGCGGAACGACACGCCGTCGACGGCATACACATGGCCCGACACGCGGCTGAAGAGGCCCTTGTGGATCGGGAAATGCTTCTTCAGGCCGGTGACTTCGAGGAGGGGCTCGGTCATGCCGCGCCTCCAAGCAGGCGGTCGGCGTGCCAGCAGGCGACCCAGTGGCCGGGGCGCTGTTCTGCCAGCACCGGCGCCTCGCCCCGGCAGCGGTCAGTAGCGAAGCCGCAGCGCGGCGCGAAGCTGCAGCCCGGTGGCAGGTCGAACAGCGAGGGCACCATTCCCTTGATTTCGTTCAGGCGGGCCCGTGTGCCGTCGCTTCGCGCTGCCGTGTCTAGATGCGGAATCGAGCCCAGCAGGCCTCTGGTGTAGGGGTGGCCGGGATTGTCGAACAGCTGGGCGGCCGGCGCCTCCTCGACCTTGCGGCCGGCGTACATGACCACGACGCGATCGGCATTCTCGGCGACCACGCCCATATCGTGGGTGATCAGCACGATGGCGGTGCCGTAGGTCTCCTGCAGCTCGCGCATCAGGTCGAGGATCTGCGCCTGGATGGTGACGTCGAGCGCCGTTGTCGGCTCATCTGCGATCAGCACCTTGGGATTGCACGACAGCGCCATGGCGATCATCACGCGTTGGCGCATACCGCCCGACATCTGGTGCGGGTAGGCATGGACGCGGCGTTCGGGTTCGGGGATGTAGACGCGGCGCAGCATTTCGACGGCGCGGGCCATTGCCTCCTTGCGCGACAGGCCCTGATGCAGCGCGATCGCCTCGCTCACCTGGCGCCCGATGGTGAACAGCGGGTTAAGCGAGGTCATCGGCTCCTGGAAGATCATCGAGATCTCGTTGCCGCGGATGCGCTCCATCTCGGGCTCGGCGAGTTCGAGCAGGTTCCTGCCCTCGAAGCGGATGGCGCCGCCGACGATGCGGCCGGGCGGATTGGCGACCAGGCGCAGGATCGACAGCGCCGACACGCTCTTGCCGCAGCCGGACTCGCCCACGACGCCCAGCGTTTCGCCGCTCTTGAGGTCGTAGGAGACGCCGTCAACCGCACGCACGGTGCCGACCGCGGTGAAGAAATGGGTCTGGAGGTTGTCGACCTGTAGGATTGCCTGCGACGCCATCGACTCCCTGGATTTTATCGTGTTAGCTTTGGCCCACAGAACAAGATGGACAAGCCATCAGAGCATACTGTGCTCGGTCTGCAAAAGACCAAAATGGGAGGAAACGCGATGAGGGAGTCAGATTCCAAACGTACACGCGTAAATCGTAGAAACTTCGTCAAGGGCGCCGCGGCTGTCGGCGCCATGAGTGGTGCAGGTGCTTTCGGTCTGCCGTTCCATGCCTGGGCGCAGGGCGTTCCCAACGAATTCGACGGCTCGAAGTTCCAGCTCAAGGCGGCCGAACCGAACGCCAAACCGGGCGGCGTACTGAAGTACGCCATCACCTCGCGACCGCCGCATTTCGACTTCCACCAGTCGGGCACCATCAACAGCCTGGGTTCGCAGGGTTGCATGTTCGACAACCTGGTGCGGCGCGACCCAAGGGATAGCGGGAAGACAATCATTCCCGACCTGGCGCACAGCTGGGAGGTCGCCAAGGACGGCAAGACCTACACCTTCATGCTGCGCGAAGGCGTTCAGTTCCATGACGGTGCGGAATTCACCTCCGAGGACGTCAAGGCAACCTACGATCGCATCGCCAAGCCGCCGGCGGGCGTCAGCATCCCGCGCAGCTCGCTGTTCACCACGGTGAGCGAGATCACCACGCCCGACAAGAAGACCGTGGTGTTCAAGCTCAGCGAGCCCAGGCCCGCCAGCTTCATGATGGCCGCCTTCGCCAGCGGCTGGAACGGCATCGTGCGCAAGAAGACGCTGGAGGACAACCAGTACAACTTGCGTCGCGTCGTCGATATTCCCGGCACCGGACCGTTCAAGAGCAAGCGCCGCGTCGAGAACGAAGTCTGGGTGATGGAGAAGAACGACAAGTACTGGAACAAGGGCCTGCCCTATCTCGATGGCATCGAGTTCTATCACGCCCTGCCGTTCTCGCCCGAGCTTGGCTCGGCCATCCTGTCCAATCGCGTCGACTACGCCCGCATCGTCGATCCCGTGACCTCGCGGAAGGCCGCGGCCACGCCCGGCATGTCGTCGCTCAATTTCTATCAGAGCGTCATCCAGGGCACCTGGATGAACAACAGGAAGAAGCCACTCGACGATCCGCGGGTTCGCCGTGCCTTCAACCTGGTGCTCGACAAGCCGGTGCTGGTCGACGTCGTGAAGGACGTGGCGCCGATGATGGTGGGCGGGTTCATCTACCCCTTCTCCGAATTTGCCACGCCCAGGGAGGAACTCGCCAAGCGGGTCGGCTACCAGGTCGATCAGACGGCTGCGGTCAAGGAAGCCAAGGCCCTGATGGCCGCCGCCGGCTACGGCAAGGGCTACAAGCAACCTCTCGACTTCCTGGTCCGTGAGGTGGCGTCGTTCAAGCTCTGGGCTCAGGCCATCCAAGCGATGCTGCAGCAGACGCTCGGCATCGAGACCAAGCTCCGCACCGTGGTCGAATCGGTGTGGTTCGATGATATCAAGACCGGCAACTTCGATCTCGCCATCGGCGCCGTGGTGTCGACGCTGCTCGACCCGTCGGACTATTTCAACGCGTGGTACAAGAAGGACGGGCCGCAGAACTACGGCTTCTGGGACAATGCGGCTTTCAACGCGCTCTTGCCCGAGATCGACAGAGAAGTCGATCCGAAGAAGCGCCTGGAAGTCATCCGCAAGGCCGAGATGATCATGGAGCAGGATCCGCCAGTGCTGCCGGTATCCTGGGAAAAGATCAACGACGTGTGGTACAACTACGTGAAGGGCCACAATCCGAAAGAATACTTCGGCATCTATGACGTCGTGCGTTTCGATACTTTCTGGCTGGATAAGTAGCCAGCCGAGAAGAAGGCAACCAGAAGCGGCCGTCGCACTGCTTGCGGCGGCCGTTTTGGCATGCGCACCGGTCGGCAGGGCATGGGCCGACGAGGGCGGTTCAGGTTACTGGTTGCCCGGCTCCTTCGGCTGGCAGGCTGCGGTGCCGTCGGCGGTCGGCTTCTCGATCGAGACGGCCTACTACCACGCGACCCAGAGCACCGACCCGTCGCTCAACGTCACGCGTGGCAACAACGCGATATCCGGTCTCTATACGAGTTCGAACTTTCTTTTGGTGACGCCCACCTATGCGATGCCCACGCCGAGCCTCGGCGGCCAGATGGAGTTCAGCGTGACGTTCCAGATGGGCAACTACACCGCGGCCGATGCCGGCACGACGATCGCCGATTCGATGACGGCAATGGGCGATCTCTCGCCGATGGTGGCCCAGAAATGGGTCTGGGACGTCCATAATCTCATGGTCTACGGCGCGGGCAACGTTCCCATCGGCAACTATGATCCCTCGCGCCTCGCGACGACGGGCCTCGGTCGCTGGGCGGTCGACGGCGGGCTGGGCTATACCTATTACGACGACAAATCGGGTCGTGAATTCTCCGCCGTTCTGGGCCTCACCTACAATTTCATGAATCAGAGCACCGCCTATCAAAGCGGCATGGACCTGCATCTCGACCTGTCGGCGTCGCAGGCGCTGAACGACAACGTCTATGCAGGCGTCGTGGGCTACATCTACAACCAGATCACCGGAGACACCGGCTCGGGCGCGACCCTCGGCGCCTTCCCGGCACGTGTGATCGGCGTCGGCCCCCAACTTGGATACAATTTCACGCTGGGCGGGCGGGACATCCAGATGAACGGTCGGAGCTACTACGAGATCGCCGGCCAGAACCGGCCAGCAGGCTGGAACGCCTGGCTGACGTTCACGGTCGCGCTCGCCAAGTCGGAGAAGTAGGCATAAACGGCCGCGGCTTGCTCCGCCGGTTTTCTCTCCGACAAATCCCCCGACTTGGATATCCTGCACGCCATGGAGCCTTCGGATCGACCCAAGTCCTCGCCGATCTCGGACGGCGCCTTCTATTTCATCGCCGGGTTATGCGGCCTTGCCGGCGGTATCGCCGGTGCCGCTTTCCATCTGGCCGTGGACTGGCTGCTGCATTGGCCGGCCTGGCTGATCGCGCGCTTCGGCAGCGGCTTCGGGACAATCCTCATGGCCGCGGCGATCGCGGCGGCGGGCTTGCTCGCGGCGTTCCTGCTGACGCGCCGATTCGCCCCGGAAGCGGCCGGCAGCGGCGTGCAGGAGATCGAGGGCGCGATGGAGGGGGTGCGCGTCGTACGCTGGCGCCGCGTGCTGCCGGTCAAGTTCGTGGCCGGCGTGCTGGCCCTCTCGTCCGGGTTGGTGGCAGGCCGCGAGGGCCCGACAATTCATATCGGCGCCTCGATCGCCGCCGGCATCGCCGAGTTCTTCCGGCTCGACCGCGATAACATGCGCGGGCTGCTGGCCGCCGGCGCCGCGGCGGGCCTTGCTGCCGCCTTCAACGCGCCGTTGGCGGCGATCCTGTTCATCGTCGAGGAGACGCGCAAGCAGTTCCGCTACACTTTTCGCTCCTATGTCGGTGTCATCTGCGCGTCGGCAGCGAGCGCGCTGGGCATGGGGCTGGTGGGCGGGACGGCACCGCCGCTCCGCATCGCCGCTCTCGAACAACCGCTCTGGCTGCTGCCTGCCTTCGTGCTGCTGGGCGTGGGACTCGGCGGCCTGGGAGTCGTCTTCAATCGATGCCTGCTGGGCGCGCTCGACTGGACGGCCGATACCTTCCGGCGCGCCCCGTTCGTGCCGGCGCTGGTTGTCGGCGCCACGGTCGGCGCGCTCGCCATCGTGCTGCCCGAAGCGGTGGGCGGCGGCGAATTCCTGATCCCCCATCTCGTGGCCCGCGACCTGCCGCTCGCCACCCTGGCGCTGGTGGCGCTGCTGCGCTTCGCGGGCACCATGGTGAGTTATCCGGTCGGCGTGCCGGGGGGAATCTTCTCGCCCATGCTGACGTTGGCCACCGCTGTCGGGCTGGGCATCGGCATGCTGATGGAGATGGCGTTGATGGCGGGAGGGGCGGCGGATGTGGGGAAATAGGCGGTGTGCCGCTTGTAGCGGTCGAAGCCCCCGACATAGGGCATGAACACGCGCGGCTTGCC
>RGPT01000231.1 GCA_010032545.1 Alphaproteobacteria bacterium | reverse complement strand
TCACGGTGGCGATCGCATCTTCGCCTCGTCGGGCACGTACGTCGAGGTCAAGCGACCGGAGCGGCTCTCGTTTACCTGGGCGCATCACGCCGACGGCGACTTCGCCAAGCCGCGTGGTCACGAGACGGTGGTGCGTATCGAATTCCGCGCCATGGGAAACAAGACCGAGATGGCCCTGGTGCATGGCGCCTTCACGGATGGCTATGCCGAGCATAATCGCGGCTGGGACGGCTCCTTCGACAAGCTCGAGGCATTTCTCAGGAGGGCGGCATGACTCACCAGATCGTTTCGCACGAGGAGTGGCTCAAGGCGCGCAAGGCCTTTCTCGAGAAGGAGAAGGCATTCACCAAAGCCCGCGAGGATCTCGCGCGTGAGCGGCGCGAGCTGCCATGGGAGCGCGTCGAGAAGAGCTACACCTTCGACGCGCTCGAGGGACGCGTCACCCTGGCCGACCTGTTCGGCAAGCATGGCCAGCTGATCGTCCAGCATTTCATGTTCGGACCGGACTGGAACGAAGGTTGCCCGAGCTGTTCGTTCTGGTCCGACAATTTCAACGGCATCGACGGCCATCTTGCCGCCCGCGACACGGCGTTCGTCCTGGTCTCGCGCGGGCCGCTCGACAGGCTCGAGGCCTATAGAAAGCGTCTGGGCTGGACGTTCCGCTGGGTCTCGTCGGCCGGCTCCGACTTCAACTTCGATTTCGGCGTGTCCTTCGTCAAAGGCAGCGATGCCGCTGGGCCGAACTACAACTACGGGTCGATGAAGGTCGGCGGCGAGGAGATGCCCGGCATCAGTGCCTTTCGCCGCGGCGACGATGGCGCAATCTACCACACCTATTCGACCTATGGGCGCGGTCTCGATACCATCAACGGCACCTATCAGCTGCTCGACCTGACCTCGAAAGGCCGCGACGAGAGCGGATTGCCCTGGCCGATGGCATGGGTGCGCCGCCACGACCAGTACTGACCGCGAGCGGCCGCGGGGATGCTGAACGTGTGGCATGTGCGGTCGCGCTGACGGCAATGTGACGCCGACGGGCTTGGCACCCGTCGCGGCGTTCATCTACCTTCCGGATGTCCTGAAGCAAGAAGCGACTGTCGAAACCAAGTTTCCGGGTGGAAGAAGCGCTGAATACCGTACGAGGTCCGTCATCATGAAGGCAATCTGGCGCGGCAACACCATCGCCGAAAGCGACGGCACGCTCGAAGTCGGTGGCTATCGCTATTTCCCCCGCGACTCGGTGCGTATGGACCTGCTCAAGATCTCTCCCAAGACGGCCAGCGATCTCGAATGTCCGCACGGGGTGCAGTTCTACGATGTCGTCGAGGACGGTGCGCGCAGTGCGCGGGCGGCGTGGTCCTACGAGGCGCCGCAGCCCAAGATGAAGCCCGTCGACCGATGGATGGGCTTCTGGGAAGACGTCGAGATCAAGTAGCGATCGCCGGGAGCGTACTCCCGAGCGATCGAAACGGGCCTACGCGCAGAGCCTTACTTGGTGATCGAGGTGATCATGAGCGGCGTCGTCATGCCGATCACCACGTCGCCGACCTTGATCTTCTTCAGCATGTCCTGCTTGGCGATCGAGTTGGCGGAATAGGTGCGGACGGCGCCGCCGGCGCCACTGATGACCGCGACGGTATTGTTGGCGAGGTCGACGCCGACAACGGTCAAGGTGAAGCGGCCGGTCGCGATATCGGCGGGATCGGGCTTGCCGCTCATCTGGTCGCGGCGTGCCTCCTGCGAACCCGGGCCCTTCTGGCGCAGGTTCAGCATGGTCACGACCTCGGTGTAGGTGACCGTCGCCAGGGAGCCGTCTTCGATCGAGGCGAGGTTCGTCACGCTGTTCGACACCGGCATCAGCACCGTGCGTCCGGTCGGCAAGGTGACGGCAACGGTGCGGGTGTCGGTGTCGACAGTCTCCACGGTCACGCGCGCCGTGACAGTGTCGTTGAAGGAGACACCTTCGCGCGGCACGGCCTGGACCTGGGCCGATGCCTGCCGCTCGGGCAGGCCGATCCCCACCGCCAGCACTGCTGCAAAGGTCGAAAAGCCTGCAGCCACTTTGATCGAACGGAAAGTCATCGGCGTGTACCTCTCAAAACCCTAACGCGGCGGACAATAACGATCCGAACCGGGCGCGCAACCACCAAGCCGCGCCGACTCTAGCGGAAATGGCCGAGAACGGCGCGGGCCACTGTTTCGGGCTGGTCGAGGTAGGCCAAATGCCCGGCGTCTGCGACCAATTCGACGCGGCTCCCGCCGTTTATTCCCCCGTTGATCCTGGTTGCGAATTGCTGCGCATAGCTGGGCGGCAGCAGGGCATCCCGGTCGCCCCACAGGATCAGGGTCGGGCTGGCGATCAGGCCGAGGCGCTTGTGCAGCCCGGTGTTGCCCAGCGGCCAAAAGGCGCGGGCCGCGGCCTCCGAGGCCCGGGTCATCTCGATCGGCCACTCGACGGAGTTCGCGCCGTCCGGCGGCGCCACAAGGGCATTCCATTTTTCGCCGTCGGCGCACATCAGGCCGGGCAGGACCTCCTTGCGCTGCGCCCAGGGATCGGCCGCAGGCTCCCGGTCGTCGAACAGGCCGAACGGCGCGATCAGGGCGAGGCGGCGCACGTGGCCGGGGAAGATGGCCGCCATTTCGGCGGCGAACGCACCGCCCACCGACGCCCCCACCAGGTCGGCGCCGGCGAGGCCCGCCTTGTCGACCAGCTGGCGCACCGCCAGCACCCAGTCGAGGTGGGTGTCGAGCTCGGTGTGCCCCGTGGCGCCCGGATAGCCCGGCAGCGACGGCGCGATGACCGTGTGCGTCTCGGCCAGCCTGTCGAGGAACGGCAGCCAGCGCGGCAAGCCACCCAGACCGGCGAGGAAGCCGAGCTTGGGGCCTTGGCCCTTGGTCCAGACGCGGCAGGGGAAGCCGTTCACATCGACGGTCGTCGTCTTCGGGGCGGACACTTCTCTACTCCGCGGCGGCGACGTGCGGGCGGAAGGCGGGGACGGCGGCACGCTGGCTCTTGGCCATGGGCTTGGGCCACCACTTGTCTTCCCAGTCGCCGAACAGATCCTTCACCCTGGGCATCACCTTCTCGGCGAACAGGCGCGTGTTGTACTTGGTCGTTTCCTTGCTCATGTTGCCGTACTGCAGCAGCAGCATGAGATGGCCGACGTTCAGGCTGGTGCCGACGTGGCGGATCTGTTCCACCACTTCGTCGGGCGAACCGATCAGGACATAACCGCCGTCGACGATGTCCTTCATGTTGGTGGCCTTCAGTGCCGCCTTGGTCGCGGGATTGGCGACGTTGGCGGCCTTCTGCATCATGCCCTGAATGCCGGCGCGCTGCGTTGCTTCCGTGACGTAGCCCGGCGGCGTCGCGAACTTGGGGTCGATGTGCAGGCAGCGGCCGTAGAAATACTCGGCCGGCTCGCTGTAGAGGTCGAGCGCCTGCTGGCGGCTTTCGGCGACGCCCACGAACTGCAGGAAGCCGGCGCGGTAGGGATTGCGGTCCTTGCCGAGCTTCTCCATCTCGTTCCAGAAGCCCTGCATGGTCGCGAGCCCGGCTTTGTAGCCGTAGTAGGAGAGATAGCAGTAGACGTAGTCCATCTCCGCGCACCACCGCCATGTCTCGACCGAGCCGCCGCCCGGAATCCAGATCGGCGGGTGCGGGTCGTTCTGGATCGGCCGCGGCCAGATGTTAACGTAGCGCTGCTGGTTGTAGCGGCCGTTGAAGGCGAAGGTGTCCTTTTCGGTCCACGCCTTCTTCACCAGGTCATGGGCTTCGAGGTAGCGCTCGCGCAGGAGGCTCGGGTTCTGGCCGTAGGCGTAGCAGGTGTCCATCGGCGAGCCGACCGGGAAGCCCGCGATCAGCCGGCCGCCGGAGATGCAGTCGATCATCGCGAACTCTTCGGCCACGCGCGTCGGCGGATTGTAGAGCGCCAGCGAGTTGCCCATGACGCAGAGCGCGGTGTCGGTGGTGCGGCGCGCGAGGGAACTGGCGATCAGGTTGGGCGAGGGCATCAGCCCATAGCCGTTCGAATGGTGCTCGTTCACGCACACCGCGTCGTAGCCGAGCTCGGCGGCATACTCGAGCTCGTCCATGAAGTCGTTGTACATGTGATGGGCGCGTCTGGGGTCGAACAGCGACGAATGGATGTCGACCCAGACGCTGGGGTGCTTCCGGTTGAAGTCCTCGGGCAGCTCCGTGTACGGCATCAGGTGGAACCACATGAGCTTCATGGCGCTTGCTCCCTAAACCCGGGTTTTTGGGTAAACGACCGTTTACCGGCGCAGCCTGCCTCGACTCAAAAACCCATGCAATGTGGGATTTCCGCAGGGCGCGGGTAATTTTATTGTTTTTCCCCTGCGTCAATCTTTCCGAAATGAATTTTGTGCGTTGCACTCTCGCTATCGCAGCAATAGTTTCGCTGCAACGCAGGAGGCTTTCCATGTCTGTTGTCGCATTTCCCGCCCGTCAGCATCCGACGGCGAACCAGCCGAAGAAGGATCTCTACGAGATCGGCGAGATCCCGCCGCTCGGCCATGTGCCCAGGAACATGTACGCCTGGGCGATCCGGCGCGAGCGCCACGGCCCTCCCGAGCAGTCCATGCAGCTCGAGGTTCTGCCGACGCATGCGATCGGCGAGGACGAGGTGCTGGTTCTCGTGATGGCAGCCGGCGTCAACTACAACGGCGTCTGGGCGGGCCTCGGCCTGCCGATCTCGCCGTTCGACGTTCACAAGCAGCCCTTCCACATCGCGGGGTCGGACGCCTCCGGCATCGTCTGGGCGATCGGCGCCAAGGTGAAGCGCTGGAAGGTCGGTGACGAGGTCGTCATCCACTGCAACCAGGACGACGGCGACGACGAGGAGTGCAATGGCGGCGATCCGATGTTCTCGACCAGCCAGCGCATCTGGGGCTATGAGACGCCGGACGGCTCTTTCGCACAGTTCTGCAAGGTGCAGGCCCGCCAGCTCATGAAGCGGCCGTTGCATCTCACCTGGGAGGAGAGCGCTTCCTACACGCTGACGCTGGCCACGGCCTATCGCATGCTGTTCGGACATCGCCCGCACATCCTGCGGCCCGGCCACAACGTTCTGGTGTGGGGCGCCGCGGGCGGCATCGGGTCGATGGCCGTCCAGCTCATCGCCACGGCAGGTGCCAATGCCATCGGCGTCATCTCCGATCCGTCGAAGACGGATTTCGTGATGTCGCTCGGCGCCAAGGGCGTGATCAACCGCAACGACTTCGACTGCTGGGGCCAGCTGCCCGACGTCGACGACCAGAAGGGCTACGCCGAATACATCAAGAAGGTGCGCAAGTTCGGTGCCGCCATCTGGGAGCACACCGGCAAGGGCAACGACGTCGACTTCGTCTTCGAGCATCCCGGCGAGCAGACCTTCCCGGTCTCCTGCAACATCGTGAAGCGCGGCGGCATGGTGGTCTTCTGCGCCGGCACCACCGGCTACAACCTCACCATGGACGCGCGCTTCGTGTGGATGCGCCAGAAGCGTATCCAGGGCAGCCATTTCGCCAACCTGCTGCAGGCGAGCCAGGCCAACCAGCTCGTGATCGAACGCCGCATCGATCCCTGCATGGGCGAGGTCTTCGACTGGGCCGACATTCCCAAGGCCCACACGAAGATGTGGAAGAACCAGCACAAGCCCGGCAACATGGCCGTGCTGGTCTCCGCCAAGCGTCCCGGCCTGCGCACGCTGGAAGACGCGCTGGAGGATTAAGGCCCTTAATCTTCTCCTCCCCCGTCATTGCGCCCTCTCCGCCCGCGTCATCGCGGGGGGAGAGGGAGGGGACCCGCGTAGCGGGGAGGGTGAGGTGGGTCATCGCCCGCCCATCCACACACTAACTCTGAAACGCCCACCACCTCACCTTCCCATTGCTTCGCAATGGGCCCCTTCCTCTCCCCCACTTCGTGGCGGACAGGAGTGTATGACTGGAGATACCGAGTGCTTCTGAACGACCTCCTTGCCCTCTGCGCCGACGCCGAGCGTGCTGCCGACACCTACGAGACTGTCGCGCGCGAAGCCGTGCGCAAGCTGATCGCGCCCCAGGGCAAGGTCGATCCCAAGTTGCTGGAGCGCGAACAGTTCGCGGCCCACGGCTTCGCCTGGATCGCGACCTATGTCGCGGCGATACGCCAGATGCGACGCTGGGCCGAGGCGAACGCCGG
>RGPT01000024.1 GCA_010032545.1 Alphaproteobacteria bacterium | reverse complement strand
TCGATTCCGGTCGCATGGCGATCGATTGTGTCGAGCATCGCCGCGAACGTCCCGGCGTACCGCTCGAAGAGTTGCTCGATCGCAGGATAGGGTGGCTGGGCACCGGGTGGCGGCAGAAGAGGGGCGTAGCGATGCGGGATGAACCAGCCGCGCGGCGCGAAGCCCAGCACCGTCGGCAGCCCCAACGCGAACCGCCGCCAGCGTCCGCGCAGGCTAAGCGAGCCCGTCACGGGGTGAGCGTCAGGCCTTCGTGGGCGACGATCGCGCGCGGCAGGCCGCTCGGGGCCGTGCCCGGGCGGGCCGCTGCCGCTTCGCGGGCCACGCCATCCATAAAGGCATCGTCGTGGCTGGGATCGTGATGGAAGATGGCAAGCGTGCCGACGCCGGCTGCGTCGGCCAGCCGTACGCCCTCCTGCCAGGTCGAGTGACCCCACCCGCGATAGCGCGGATATTCGGCGTCGGTATAGCTCGAGTCATAAATCATCACGTCGGCGCCGCGGCAGAGATCGACGATGGTCTGGTCGAGTTCGCCCTCGCGGTGCTCGGTGTCGGTGATGTAGCAGATCGCTTTTCCGCCGTGCTCGATGCGATAGCCGGTGGCGCCGTTGGGATGGTTGAGCGGCGCGGTGCGCATGCTCACGGCTTCGCCGCAGGACAGGGCCTGGCCGCTCTTGAACTCCTTGAACGCGACCGTCGCCTGGAAGACTTCGAGCGACACGGGATAGAGCGGTGCCTGCATCAGGTGGCCGACGACCTTCTTCAGCGTATAGGGCGCTTCCAGATGGCCTGCCCACATGCGCACGGAATTACGCCGCTCGAACAGCGGCGCGAAGAAGGTGAGACCCGAGATATGATCGAGATGGGTGTGGGTGAAGTAGATGTCGATATCGAGCGGTGCCTGTCGAGCCAGCTCCACGCCCAGCGTCCGGATGCCCGTGCCGGCATCGAAAATCAGCCGCCGGCCGGCGGCAGTGACTTCCAGGCACGACGTATTGCCGCCATAGCGCGCATATTCCGCGCCGGAGCAGGAAATGGAGCCACGCACGCCCCAGAACCGGACTTTCAGACCATCGGCCAAGAACCCGACACTCCCTCTTCAATATTAAGCCGCAGACTCCACAGGTGGGTGCCCCACGTCAACCAAGGTCGGCCTCCTGCCGGGACCGGCCCCGTTCCTGCCCGCCAGTCCAAGCGCGGGCGCTTCACGTATTGTTGCAGGGACCGGGTGAAATCGCCGGTTTGCCCGCGTTGCCTGCGGCCTTGTTCAGGGTAATACTTGCGTCATGGAAATCGACAACCACGCCTCCCCCCAAGCGATCGTCGAACCGCCGACGCGCACCGCGAAGTTCGCCATCGGGCAGGTCGTTAAGCATCGGATTTACCCGTTCCGGGGCGTCATCTTCGACGTCGATCCAGTGTTTGCCAACACCGAGGAGTGGCTGGCGTCGATCCCGGCAGAAGTGCGCCCGCGCCGCGACCAGCCTTTCTACCATCTGCTGGCCGAAAACTCGCAGACGACCTATGTCGCCTATGTCTCCGAACAGAATCTTCTGCCCGACGAGACCGGCAAGCCGGTCTCGCATCCGCAGGTGCCTCATTTTTTCAAGGAATTGAAGCGCGGCCACTACGTCTCGCGCGACCGCGCCCTTCATTGAGATGATGCGACCCTTGCTCGCGGCGACGCTGCTCCTGTTCGGTATGGCACGACGCCCGACTATGCCGATTGTGCAAGGCGACGGAACCTGAACTCTCTCGGCCGCGCGCAGGCGCTGTCGATCGGCGAGGAGTTGCTGCGCGAAGCCGAGGCCGTGGTCATCAAGCCGTCGGGTGATGGCAGGTACGAGTTGATCGCCGCCGTCCGCGCCGAAAGCTGGACGAAGATGCTGCCGCGCAACCGCATTCCACCTCCCGAGGCGACGCGCGCCGCTCAGTGAATGTCGTCCGAGGCGGCGAAGGCCTTGCGCAGGACCTCGATCCCGAAGTTCTTTTTCCTAGCCGCGTCCAGGATCACCTTCTCCTTGCGCGCCAGCAGCTTGATGGCGGCGGGCAACCTGGCTGCCAGCTCGTGCGGGATGACCACGGCGCCATGGCGGTCGGCATGGAGCAGGTCGCCGTGGACCACGGTCATGCCAAAGATATCGACGGGCATGCCCCAGCCTTCGACATGCACGAAGGCATGGCTGGGCCCGACCTTGCCGGCGAGGATGGGGAAACCCTTGGCCAGTACGCCGAGATCGCGCACCGAGCCATTGGTGACACAGCCCAGCACACCCAGCCCGCGATGCACGGTGCTGTTGACCTCGCCCCACATGGCGCCGGTGCCGGGATTGGAATCGAGGTCCTGGATGATGGCAACGGTCGGGCCATTGCCGCTCACGACATACTCGTACCAGCCGACACGCTTTGCCTTCTTCTCGGCGGCCGAACCCACCGCCGGCTGGGCAGCCCGGATGATGCCGGTGCGGGCATAGCCCACCATCGGCGGCGCGTCGGGCTCGGTTGGATGGAGATGCTGGGTCGTGAAGCCCGTCGCGGTGCGGACGCCGCGCGCTTCCTCCAGCGCGTTGCAGATCGTCGGCGTGTCGACCGCGCGCAGCGCGTCGAACAGCTTCTTCTGTGTCCTGGCGTTCATTCTTGTTGCCTCGTCAGTTGAGCGGGAACGGAAAGTATTTTTCGTTGATCTTCTTGTAGGTGCCGTCGCTCACCATTTCGCCCAGCGCCTTGTTGAAGGCGTCGCGCAGCTTCATGTCTTCGCGGCGCATGCCGGCGGCGATGCCAATGCCCAGGGTCTGGTTATCCTTGATGTCCTGTCCGACCAGCTCGCAGCACTTGCCCTCCGGCTTCTGGCTCCACAGCCAGAGCTGGACCTTGTCGCCGAACACCGCGTCGACTTCGTCTTTCGCCAGTGCTTGCAGCGCCTCGGCCAGCGTGTTGTAGCGCTTGAGCTGGGCGGAGCGTCGGAAGCTCTTGTCGGCCCAGTCGGCGTGCGTCGAATCCTTCTGGATGCCGATCCGCTTGTTGCGCAGCAGCGACGGCGGGCCATCGAATGGCGCGCCTTTGCGCGCAATGAAGGCGCCGGGAGAGAGATAGTATCGGCGCGTCAGGGCCATCCGCTTGCGCCGTTCGCCGGTCACTTCCATCGACGACATGACCACGTCGAACTTCTTGTCGAGCAGGCCGGGAATGAGATCGTCCCACTTGAAAGCGGCGAACTCGCACTCGGCCTTCATGCGCTGGCAGACTTCCTGGGCCAGCTCCATCTCGAAGCCGGCGGGAATGCCCTTGCGATCGAGGTAGTTGAGGGGCGGAAAGGCGGCCTCGGTGGCCACCGTGATCTTGAAAGCTGGCGGGGTGAAAGGCGACTTGGGCGCGGCCTTGGCAGGTGCTGCCGCGGGCTTCGTGGGCGGCTTTTGCTGCGGCTGTTGCTGCTGTGCAGACGACGTGCCGGTGGCGGCAAGCAGCATGACAAGAAGCGCCAGCAGCAACCTCATGCGATCAGCCGCTCCAGGACCGCGTTGAGGCGCTGGCGGCCGGCGGCTGTGGCGCCGAACCGGTCAGGCCGGACTTCCAGAAAGCCTGCCGCCACCAATGGAGCCAGGCGGGCTTCTTTCAGCGCGTCGACGGGGTCGGCACCGGTGACGGAGGCGAACAGCGCGCGGTCGATGCCGTCGACCAGTCGCAGTCCCATCATCAACGCCTCCTCCACCAGATCCTGCCCGGCGACGGTCGTGGTCTCCGCCGTGCCGTGGCCTTCCCGTTCGACCGCCTCGAGCCAAGCTTCCGGCCCGCTCGCCCGCCGCGTCGCCCGTTTGCCCGGCCCTTGCGGAGTGGCCCCGGCGAAACGGCCGTGCGCGCCCGGCCCGATCCCCACGTAATCTTGATACTGCCAATAGATCAAATTATGGCGGCAGGCAGCCCCCGGGCGGGCGTGGTTGGATATTTCGTAGGCGGGCAGGCCAGCTGCCGCGAGACGCGCCTGGGTCGCCTCGAACATCGATGCCGCCGCGTCCTCGTCCGGCAGGACGAAAGCGCCGCGGGCATGGTCGGTGAAGAAGCGGGTGCCGCGTTCGATGGTCAATTGATAGAGCGAGAGATGCTCGCCGGCGAACCCGAGGGCCCGCTCCAGTTCCGCGGCCCATGTCTCAGGCGTTTGGCCCGGCCGAGCGTAAATCAGGTCGAAGGAATGGCGCACAAAGTGGCGGCGGGCGGTGGCAAGGGCTTCCAGCGCTTCGTCGGTCGAATGCTCGCGACCGAGAAACTTCAGGGATCCGGCATCGAGCGCCTGCACGCCCAGCGACACCCGGTTGACGCCGGCTTCGGCCAGGGCCGCAAAGCGGCCGGCCTCGACCGAGGTCGGATTGGCCTCGAGCGTGATCTCGACCTCGGGGGCGCAGTCCCACAGCGTCCGGGTCCGCGCGATCACGGCGGCCACGGTCTCGGGTGCCATCAGCGACGGCGTGCCGCCGCCGAAGAAGATCGTTTCAACCCGGCGCCCCGGCGCCTCGCGGGCAGCGTGCTCGAGCTCCCTCAGCAGCGCGTCGCGCCAGCGGAGCTGTTCGACGCCGTCGCGGACGTGGCTGTTGAAGTCGCAGTAGGGGCACTTCGACTTGCAGAAGGGCCAATGGACGTAGACGCCCAGCGGCTCCGCGCTCATCCGAAGCAGGCCTCGACCATCATCCGGAAGGCGCGGCCGCGGTGGCTGATCGCGTTCTTCTCAGCGTCGGACATTTCAGCCGTCGTCCTTGTGTCGCCCGTCGGCCGAAAGCACGGATCGTAGCCATGACCGCCGCTGCCACGTGGCGGCCAGACGATGCTGCCGTCGAGCGTGCCGTGGAACAGTTCGAGATGCTCGTCGGGCCAGGCGAGCGCCAGCACGCAATGGAAGGTGGCGGCGCGGGCGGCTTCCGTGTGGGCCGTGTTGCGCGCGGCAAGCTCGTCCTGGATGCGGCGCATGCCGACCATGGCGTCGCGGGTCGGACCTTCCCAGTCGGCGGTGTAAAGACCCGGCTGGCCATCGAGGGCGTGAACGCTGAGGCCAGAATCGTCGGCCAGCGCCGGCAGGCCGCTGGCCTGCGTCGCCGCCAGCGCCTTGATGGTGGCGTTCTCCTCGAAGGTCGTGCCGGTCTCGTCGGGCGCCGGCAGGCCGAGGTCGCCGGCCGAGACGATTTCTACGCCGAAAGGAGAAAGCATCGTGGCGATCTCGCCCGCCTTGCCGCGGTTGTGGGTGGCCACGACCAGCTTGGGCAGGACGAAGCGGCGCGCCATTAGGCCCGGCCGATCGCCAGTCGCTGCAGATGGGCGAGTTCGCCGACACCCTTCTTGGCGAGATTGAGCAGCTCCATGAACTGCGGCTCGGAGAACGGCTTTTCCTCCGCTGTGCCCTGGACCTCGACGATGCCGCCGTCGCCCGTCAGCACGAAATTGGCGTCGGCCTGGGCCTTGGAATCCTCGGGATAGTCGAGGTCGAGCACGGCCGTGCCCTCGAACAGGCCGCACGACACCGCAGCCACCTGGCCGGTCATCGGGTTGGCGGTGAGCTTGCCGTCCTTGATCAGGCGCTCGAAAGCGAAATGCAGTGCCACCCAGGCCCCGGTAATGCTGGCGGTGCGGGTGCCGCCGTCGGCCTGCAGGACGTCACAGTCGATATTTATTTGCCGCTCGCCCATGGCCGGCAGATCGACCACGGCCCGCAGCGCGCGGCCGATCAGGCGCTGAATTTCCTGGGTGCGGCCAGACTGCTTGCCGCGGGCGGCCTCACGGTCCGTGCGGGTATGGGTCGAGCGGGGCAGCATGCCGTATTCGGCGGTGACCCAGCCGCGCCCCGAATTACGCAGGAACGGCGGCACTTTCTCGTCGACCGACGCGGTGCAGAGGACGTGGGTTTCGCCGAACTTCACCAGGCAAGAGCCCTCGGCATAGCGCGAAAAGCCCGGCTCGAGCGAAATGGGACGTAACTGGTCGGGGTTGCGGCCGGAAGGGCGCATGGACTTCTCCTGATGGGGGCGGCCGGTGTAGCGCCCGGCCGGCCCTAAATCCAGCCATCCCGGCGGCTGCCGGGTCCGCTTCATTGACCCGACCTCCTGTACTACCTACATTTTTTCCATGGCGATCCACCGTATCGGTTCTCCCGGGAGCGTCATCACCGACAGTTCTCCCGGTCAACGACAGACGGCGTCGGTTGCCGAGTTGAACGACCGCGCGCGCGAGGTCCTGCGACTGGTGGTCGAAAGCTACGTCGAGACCGGCGAGCCTGTGGGGTCGCGGGCGTTGACGCGCAAGCTTACCGAGACACTGTCGCCTGCGACCATCCGCAACATCATGGCCGACCTGCAGGATGTCGGCCTGCTTTACGCGCCGCACACCTCGGCAGGTCGCTTGCCGACCGACGCCGGATTGAAGCTCTTCGTCAACGGCCTGCTCGAGGTCGGCAACATTTCCGAGGAGGAGCGCGTCAGCATCGAGGCGCGCTGCGCCACTGTCGGCCGCAGCGTCACCGAGGCGCTGGAACAGGCGACCACCCTGCTGTCGGGCCTGTCACGCTGCGCTGGCCTCGTGATGGCGCCCAAGACCGAACAGCCGCTGAAGCACATCGAGTTCGTCAATCTCGGGCCGGGCCGCGCCCTCGTCGTGACGGTGACCCAATCGGGCCATGTCGAGAATCGCGTGATCGACACCCCGCTCGGCCTGCCGCCGTCGGCGCTGGTCGAGGCCACCAATTATCTCAACGCGCGCCTGATGGGGCGTACCTTCGAGGATGCGCGCCGTCTCATCCTGGAAGACTTGAAATTGAAGCGCGCCGAGCTGAACGACCTCACGGCGCGGGTGATCGAGTCCGGTCTTGCGACCTGGGCCGGCGAGCCTGGCAGCGCCTTGATCGTACGCGGCCAGGCGCGATTGCTGGAGGACATCACCGCGATCGAGGATCTCGAGCGCGTGCGCATCCTGTTCGACGCGCTCGAACGCGGCGAGGGCTTCGTGCGCCTGCTCGAACTCTCCAATAGTGCGACGGGCGTGCAGATCTTCATCGGCACCGACAACCCGCTGTTCGCCAACACCGGATGCTCGATGGTCGTGGCGCCTTTCCGCGACTCGCAGGAACGTATCCTGGGTGCCATCGGCGTCATCGGCCCGACCCGTCTGAACTACGCGCGCATCATCCCGCTGGTCGACTACACCGCGCGCGCCATCGGTCGCGTCGTCGGCTAAGCGCGTTCACACGCGCTGACTCACCAGTCCTTTTCGTCGAAATCTGCCAGCGCCTTTGTTGCGGCGCCTTCGCCGGCTGCCGACATCTGCTCCGACGCCGGTGTCGCCAGCACGCGCAGGCGGGTTGTGGGCCCGAGCAGCGGCACCAGCTCCAGCAGATCGGCCAGCGAGAAGGCCACGCAGCCACGGGTGGGGGCATAATCCTCACGCGCGACGTGCAGGAAGATCGCGCTGCCCCATTCGCCCTCGGGTGGGTCGTCGTTGTAGCCGACCACGACCACGAGGTCGTAGAGCCCGTCTTCGCGCCACATCTTCTCGGCGCTCCAGTCGTTGGGCACATGGACCAGCCGGTTGTAGGTCGACGACCGTGGATCGTCGCACCAGCCGTCATGCTCCGAGATCGGCCGGGCCGGCAGACGGACTTTCGGCAGCACCAGGCGGTCGTTGCGGAAATAAAGGCGGCGCAGAGGGTATTCGCCGGCCGGCGTGGCCGCATCGCCCTCGACCTTGTCCTCGCGGACGCCACCTTCACCCACCGTGCAACGCCAGCGTCGATCCCCAAGGGTCGCCCATCCCCGCGAGGTTTCGGCCGAATCGGCCTGCACGATCAGAACATCTTTGTCGGTATCGACGGGGGACATTGCCTGTAACTCCTGTGACCTTCATAAAGGCACGCTTCTGAGGGAGAAAGCGATGGCTTATGTCGTGAAGCCGCCGGCCACGGTCGGCGTGCCGGTCAATGGCACCGGCGATCTGTTCCCGGTCCGCCGAATCTTCTGCGTCGGCCGTAATTATGCAGCCCATGCCCGCGAGATGGGCCACGACCCAGACCGCGAGCCGCCGTTCTTCTTCACCAAGCCGGCCGACGCCATCGTCATCTGCGCCGACCCGAAGAATCCGACAAAGGTCGCCTATCCGTCGGCCACCAAGAACCTGCACCACGAGATGGAGCTGGTGGTGGCCATGAAATCGGGCGGCACCGACATTCCCATCGACAAGGCGCTGGACCACGTCTTCGGCTACGGCGTCGGTCTCGACATGACGCGTCGCGATCTGCAGAACCAAGCCAAGGACATGGGCCGCCCGTGGGATATGGGCAAGGGCTTCGACCAGTCGGCGCCGATCGGCGAGATCTTTCCAGCCGCGAAGATCGGCCATCCGTCGAAGGGCACCATCCAGCTCGATGTGAACGGCAAGACCCGGCAGAAGTCGGACCTCAATGCTCTGATCTGGAGCGTGCCCGAGACGATCTCGTATCTCTCTGGCCTGGTGGCCCTGGCCGCCGGTGACCTGATCTACACCGGCACGCCCGATGGCGTCGCCGCCGTGGTCAGGGGCGACACGCTGGCCGGCTTCGTCGACGGCTGCGGGACAGTCACCTGCACTTTGGTGTGAGGATGGGGGCGCGCCACTCCAGTGGCGCGTTCTTGTCTTTTCTGCACCGCGCGGGCTCCCGCGCCTCAGAAGGCGCTGCCGCCCGCCAGCGCGCTTGCGCGCGCTAGAGCTGCTGCGCCCTAAAAGTATCGCACTTGCGGTAGTCGCCGCTGTCGAGGCCGATGCGGAACCAGCGCGTGCGCTGGGCGCTGCTGCCGTGCGTAAAGCTGTCGGGAACCACGCGGCCCTGGGTTTGGCGCTGCAGCTTGTCGTCGCCGATGGCGGTCGCCGCGGCCATCGCCTGATCGACATCGCGATCGTCGATCATCTTGCCGCCGCGCTGCTGATTGGCGCGGTTGGCCCAGACGCCGGCGAAACAGTCGGCCTGCAGTTCGGTCCGCACCGAAAGGGCGTTGCCGTCGCGCTTGCTCATGCTGTCGCGCATCTGCTGCACCTTGCCGGAGATGCCGAGCAGATTCTGGACATGGTGCCCGATCTCGTGGGCGATGACGTATGCCTGCGGGAACTGACCGGGTGCGTGGAAACGCGCCGCCAGCTCGTCGAAGAAATTGAGGTCGAGATAGACCCGCTTGTCGGCAGGGCAATAGAACGGACCCATCGCTGCCTGGCCGACGCCGCAGTCGGTCCGCGTGGCGTCCCGGAACAGCACCAGCTTGGGCTCATGATAGACGCGGCCCATGTCGCGAAAGATGTCGGACCACACGGTCTCGGTGCTCTTCAGCACGCGCGACACGAACTGTGTTTCGGAATCCGCCGCCGGTCGCGGGGCCGGGTGGCTGGCGGTCGCGGGCGCCTGAAAACCGGGACCGTCGCTGCCGCCCAGGCCGCCGAGCAATGCGCCGGGGTCGGCGCCCAGCACCAAGGCGATGACGACGAAGGCGACCAGACCGAAGCCACCCTTGAACAGGCCGCCACCGCCGCCTCCCAGCGGAATGCCGGGACCGCCGAAGCCGCCGCCAAATCCGCCGCCCCCGAGTCCGCCACCGCCGTCGTCGCGCCGGTCCTCGATGTTGCTGCTTTCGTCGCCGTCCATCTGCATGGCAAGCCTCCACCGGCGACAATGGGCGAAGCGGCGTGCGTTCGTCCATCCTTGCCGTATATTGCGCGGCAATGAGTCTCTCGATCGCCACCTGGAACATCAACTCGGTCCGACTGCGGATCGGCAACGTCGAGCGGTACCTGCGGTTGCGCAAACCGGACGTTCTCTGCCTGCAGGAAACCAAGTGTCCCGACGAATTCTTTCCCCATCCGGCGTTTGAGGCACTGGGCTATACCCATCGCCTCGTCCAGGGGATGAAATCCTACAACGGCGTTGCGATCGTCTCGAAAGTGCCGTTCACCGCCACCACCATCCATCATCGTTGCGGCAAGGAGGATTGCCGTCACATCGAGGCCGCGCTCGACGTGGGCTCGGACCCGATCCTGCTCGACAACCTCTACATTCCGGCGGGCGGAGACATTCCCGACCCGGACGAGAACGTGAAGTTCGCCCACAAGCTCGATTTCTACCGCGAGATGGCCCAGTGGTACGCCGACCACAAGCCCCGCCCGCGCGCCCGCAAGGGCCTGCGCCGGATCGCCGTCGGCGACCTCAACGTGGCGCCGCTCGAACACGACGTGTGGAACCACAAGCAGCTCCTCAAGATCGTGTCGCACACGCCGGTGGAGGTCGATCTGTTCGGCCGCCTGCAGGCCTCGCTCGACTGGATCGACGTGCCGCGCCGCTTCGTGCCCGCCGACAAGAAGCTTTACTCGTGGTGGAGCTATCGCAACAACGACTGGCGAGTGTCCAATCGCGGACGCCGGCTCGACCATATCCTCGCCACGCCCGCGCTGTCGGGGGCGATCAGCAGCTACCGCATCGACTCCGACCTGCGCGATTGGGAGAAGACGTCCGACCACGTGCCGGTGATGGCGACTTTTGATGTCTGACGGGAGAGAGCAATGAGCATTTTGGGCATTATCCTGATCGGCCTGGTGGTCGGCCTGATCGCGCGCTTCGTCACGCCTGGCCCAAATCCGCGCGGCATTATCGTCACCATCGTGATCGGTGTCGTCGGCGCTGTGATCGCCACCTATGGCGGCCAGGCGCTCGGCCTCTACCAGATAGGCCAGCCCGCCGGCTTCTTCGGCTCGATCGTAGGCGCCGTCGTCCTGCTGATCCTGCTGCGGCTGATCGGCCGCTAACTCACCCGGTAGAGAAAGTACCTGTCCTTCGGTACCTGGGGCGGCTCCGGCAGGCGCCGCCAGCGCGCGACCTCGAGCGACTGATTGGCGAGGATATAGCCACCGGGTCCTGCCAGTGCATCGAGCGCCGGGCCGAGCCACGCGGCCATTGCCATGTTGGCGTCGTGATCGCCGGTACCGAGGTCGGTATGGATCAACGCCGCCGTGGCGCCGAGCGCGCGCGCCGCGCGCGGCAGCGCCTCGTGCGCGTCGCCGAGGAAAAGCCGGTCGTCGGGTGGGATGCACTCGGGATGAGCCGCCACCTGGCGCTCGAAGACGTAGATGTCGCGACGGGGGAAGAGGTCGCGCAGATGATCATAGGTGCGGCCATTGCCCAGCCCGACCTCCAGGATCGGACCACTCAGGCGATCGACTGCGGGCTTCAGGAAATTCAGGCAATCGCGTTGCGCCTGCATGCGCGCGATGAAGCTGTCCAAGCGGCTCATGTGTCGGTATCACGCCGCCTTGGTGGCGGCGCGCAGCTTCTCGTTGGCAGCCCGCAGTTTTTCGTTGGTGTCCTCGAGGCGATGCGCGAGCTCGCGCATGATCTCGACCGCCATCTGCGGGAACTCCGCCACCAGCCGGTAGAACATGTCCTTGGTGATCTTGAGTGTGGCGAGCGGCTCCTTCGCCTTGATGGTCGCGGTACGCGGCACATCGCACAGGATGGCGATCTCGCCGAAGAAGCTGTTCCTCTTCATCTCGGCCACGGAGATCTGCCCGCCTTCCGTGTCGATCAGCACATCCGCCGTGCCGTCCAGGATAACGTACATCGTGTCGCCCTGGTCGCCCTGGTGGCAGACCTCCTGACCGACGGCGAAATTCACCCGCTCGCTGGTGAAGGCCAGCAGCTTCAGCTTGGCCTGCTCGATCTTGGAGAAAATCGGAACCAGTTTCAGCAGCTCGACTTCTTCATTGAGGTTCATGATTCTCTCCGGTCGCGTTAGGCCGATGCCATGAGGTCGGCATAGAGCCCACCCCTTGCCGCCAGTTCCGGCGGCGATCCCTGGCTGACGATGCGGCCGCCCTGCATGATCACGATCTGGTCGAACGGTTCCGCCTGGTTGGGGCGATTGGCGATCCAGATCAGTCCGCGGCCATCTGCGGTCGCCGTCGTCAGGATGTTGTCGCGGATGCGGTCCTGCGTGCGGCCATCGAACATGGCGACGGCTTCGTTAACGATCAGGAGCTGAGGCCGCTTGATCACGGCGCGGGCAATGCCGAGTTTCTGGCGTTGGGTTGCCGGCAGCCGCTTGCCGCCGACGCCGACATTGTATTCCAGGCCAACCTCGATCACCGAATCGCGCAAGCCGAGCTCGTTCAGCACTTCCGAGGTCAAGGTGCCGATCCGCTCCTCTCCCTGCGCCTGGCCATACACCAGGCGGCCGAACAGCACGTTGTCCTGCAGGGTGGCGGCACTGTTGTAGCGCGCAAAGTCGTAGAATTCGACGGCCCCGCGCAATTCTGCGGGCAGGCCATCGGCAAAGGCGTGACGGGCCATCAGCAGGCGCTCCTCGACAGCGCCATCGACCAGGCCGAGACGATGGCGGGCCTCGATGTAGCGAAAGGGTAGCGTCATCAGGCGTGGTCGATCGGCTTCGGGCACGGCTTCGATGCCCTTGCCGCCCAGCCGCTGCAGCAGCAGGCGCACGTTGGGCAGTTCGTCGGCGGAGATGAAACTGTACTGCTCGAACAGCGGATTGTCGGGGGATAGACCCGAGAACAGCTCGACCATCGTCTCGGCGATGGCCAGCCCCATCCGCTGCAGGTCGAGGTTCAGCCCGGTCGCTTCCAGCACCGATTGGACGTAGGGGTCGGCGGAGATGTTGTCGCCGTCGAACTGCTTGCCGAGTGGCGTGCCGAACAGCAAGTTCTCGGCCACCGACAGGTTCTTGTTGTAGAGGTCGCCGTTGAACGGCTCGACGAGGCCGGCATAGGCCGCGTCCTGCAGACGGCCATGCAGCGTGTGGCGCGCCTTCAGAATTTTCTCGGCGAGGTCGGGACGCCGTGCCGCGTCGATGCTGCCGCGCAGACCCAGCGCATAGATGTCCTCGTCGATTTCGACTTGTCGCAGGGCGTCGACCATGCGGGGCAGCAGGTCGGCCGGGCCGGTGGCGCCGGCCAGTTCATAGTCGATCCAATCGGCATTGGGGTCGAACGCCGGATTGCCGGCGCGCTCGGATTCCTGCCAGAACGCCTGGCGCACCGTCCGGGTGGCGGCATCGTAGGGGGCAGGTACCACCGGACGGAATTTCAGGCCGAGCAACAGATTGTCGCGGACCGAGAGCGGGAACAGATAGGTATCCTGGCTGACGTAAGCGGTTCGCGCGCCCAACACATACTCCGGCACCTGGAAGAAGTCCTGACCGTCCAGCCGGATCGAACCGCCGGTTGGCAGCACCTGGCGGGCCAACACCTGGCCCAGCACGTCCTTGCCCGAGCCCGAACCACCGATCACCGCCAGCCTGGCCGACGTCGGCACGGAAAGCGTCACGCCATCGAGAAGTTTCACCCGGCCGTCCTCGGAGAAGGTCACGCCGGCCAGCGCGAGTTCCTTGCCGAGCGGCGGTGGCGGGCCGTCGGGGATCACCTGCAGCTCCGGCGGCATCATGCCCTCGGGCTGGAACTGATCGATCACCTGCTCGTACTTGATCTGCACGTCCTGGCGCTGCTGGTCCCAGTCGATCAGTTCCTTGATCGGCGACGGCAGATCCTTGTAGGCGAGCAGGACTCCCACGACGGCCCCGACATCCATCTGGCCGGTAATGGCGAAGTAGCCGCCGATCAGATAGATCGCGAACGGCGTCGCCTGTGAGAGCAGGTTGTTCCAGAACTTGGCGACGAATTTTTTCTGATAGAGGTCGAAGCGGATCTTGAAGATCGCGCCCAGTCGCTCCGAGATGTCGGCGCGCTCGTAGTTGGTCGCGCCATGGATGTGGATTTCTTGAATGCCGTCGGCTGTCTCGGCGATGCGGCCCGCGAGCAGGCGCGCAGAGAGCTGGCGTTGCCGGCCGAGCACCAGCACCGGCTTGCGCAGTCGCGGGATGATCGCCATCTGCACGCCCAGCAGGATGATGACGACGATGCCGAGCAGCCAGTTCTGCAGCATGATGAAGATGATGGCGGTCAGCGCCTGGCCGCCCAGGAACATGGGTGCGACGAAGGCATCGCCGATGAAGCCGCCCAGCGGCTCGACCTCGTCCTTGACCATGGTCGCGAGTTCGGCCTGCTTTACCTTGCGGAAATGGGCTGGCGGGAAGCGCAGGATGCGGTCGTAGAGCTCGTAGCGCAGCCGGCGCAGCATGCGCTCGCCCATACGGCCCTTCTGGGTGTTGATCGTCTTCTTGAACTGGCCGTTCACCACCACAGCGCCCAGGAACACGAAACTCATGACCACGAGGTACTGGAGCTGGTCGACCTGGAAGCCGTCGAAGAACCGGATCACCTTGCCGGGAAAGACGGCGGACAGGTCGAGTTCCCAGACCAGGAACGGAATGGTCTTGCTTTCCTTGAAGGCGTTGCCCTGGATGCCGTTGTTGATCACCGACTTGGGCACTGTGAGCGACAGGAAGTAGAAGAGCTGCGCCAGTACCACGAGCGCCAGGATCACGAGCTGCTCGGGCCGGCTGTGCCGCCATATGTAGCTGAACAGATTGCGTTGCATCGGATCCTGCGCGGCGCCAGCTCAAGTCTGACTTAAGCTTGGTATATTCGATCAGCCCCTTGATTACATTCGATTTTTCGTGTCAGAGGAGCCCGATTTCGCGCCACAGCCCGGCTGTGGCATAGTCAGGCAACATTCACCGGTCGGGGCAGGAGACGCTTCGACCAGGGGAGAGGCTTCGTATGCCCGCGAGCAGCCGGTCCAAGCGTGTGCTGATCTACAGCCACGACTCCTTCGGTCTCGGCCATGTAAGCCGCTGCCGCACGATCGCCAATGCCCTTGTTGAGGCCGATGAAGCGGTGTCGGTCCTGATCCTATCGGGCTCGCCGATGATCGGGTCCTATGAATTCCATTCGGGCATCGACTTCGTGCGCGTTCCCGGCGTGGTCAAGCAATTGAACGGCGAGTACGGCTCCGCCAACCTCCGGGTCGGCGTTGAGCATACGATGGAGATGCGCACGCGCATCATCCGCGACACGGCCGACATCTTCCGGCCCGACCTCTTCATCGTCGACAAGGAGCCGCTCGGCCTGCGCGGCGAAGTCGGTCCGGCGCTGCGGCTGCTCAAGGACCGCGGCACGCCGCTGGTGCTCGGCCTGCGCGACGTCATGGACGATCCGGCGGCGCTCGCCCAGGAATGGGAGCGCAAGAAGATCGTTCCGGCGCTGCGCGATCTCTACGATGAAATCTGGATCTACGGCCTGCCACAGATCAACAAGCCGCTCACCGGCATCGACGTGCCGCCATCGGTGCGGCACAAGATGGTCTACACCGGCTACCTGCATCGCGAGCTGCCGTTGCACGCCGACATCCCGCACGAGATCGAGGAGATCGACGGGCCTTTCATCCTGGTCACTTCGGGCGGCGGCGGCGACGGCGAGGACCTGGTCGACTGGGTGCTGGCAGCCTACGAATCGGACCCCAACATCCCCTATGGGGCGGTGATCGTCTTCGGCCCGTTCATGTCGGCGACGGCACGCGAGAGCTTCAAGGACCGCGCCGCGAAGTTCAGGAATGTCCGCACCCTCACCTTCACCAACAATCTCGGCGCCCTGATGCAGCGTGCGGCGGGCGTGGTTGCCATGGGCGGCTACAACACCTTCTGCGAGATCCTGTCGTTCGACAAAAGGGCGATCATCGTGCCGCGCACCAAGCCGCGGCTGGAGCAGTTCATCCGCGCCCGCGCGGCCCGCAACATCGGCCTGATCGAGATGCTGGATGCCGACATGGGCCGCGACCCACACGCCATGGCGACGGCGCTGCGTCATTTGCCGCAGCAGGGCCTGCCCAGCGACGTCGTGGTGCCCGGCCTGCTGGATGGCCTGGGCAATGTGTGGCGTCTGGTTGCCAAGCAGCTCATGAACCCGCACCGTGGTCCGGCCTCGCTCGAGGCCGCGGAAAGCAGCGTGGAGCCGGCGTCTGATCCGCCGGCCGTCTTGCCGGTGCGGGCCAGGACCTAAGCACCGGCTGCTCATGTCCGTTGAAATGGGCGCGCGTGTTGCGGTCGTGCTGAAGGGCTGGCCGCGCCTTTCCGAAACCTTCATCGCCCAGGAGCTCGCCGGCCTTGAAGCGCGCGGTGTGGCGCTGGAAATCTGGTCTCTGCGCCGGCCAACCGACAAGATCCATCATCCGGTCCATGACCGCGTGGCGGCGCGTACCGTCTACCTGCCTGAGTACCTCAAGGACGATCCACGCCGTGTGTTGGATGGTTGGCGCACGGCCCGGCGCCTGCCGGGCTACGCCGCCGCGCGACGGAAATTTCTGGCCGACCTCCGACGCGATCCCAGCGCCAACCGGATCCGGCGTTGGGGACAGGCTCTGGTGCTGGCAGCCGAGCTGCCTCAGTCGATCGACCGGCTGTACGCCCACTTCCTCCACACGCCGGCATCGGTGACGCGCTATGCCGCGACCCTTCGCGGCCTGCCGTGGAGCGTGTCGGCGCACGCCAAGGACATCTGGACCAGCGCACCGTGGGAGCTCGAAGAAAAGCTCGACGACTGCGCCTGGCTGGTCACCTGCACCGCCGTCGGCCTGGCGCGGCTGAAGGAACTGGCACCTCATCCGGAACGCCTGCGCCTCGTCTATCACGGCCTCGACTTCGCCCATCTGCCACCGCCACCACCATCGCCACGGCCGCGCCGCAACGGCACCGATGCAGCCAATCCGGTGGTCATCCTGTCGGTCGGCCGCAAGGTCGAAAAAAAGGGCTACGACGATCTCCTTGACGCGCTGGCCAAATTGCCGCGCACGTTGCACTGGCGTTTCGAGCACATCGGCGCGGGCGGATTGGCCGACCCGCTGAAGGCCCGGGCAGCATCGCTTGGCATCGCCCAGCATTGTGTCTGGCATGGCGCGCAGCCGCAGAAAGCGGTGTTTGCCGCCTTCGCGCGCGCCGACCTGTTCGTGCTGGCCAGCAAGAAGGCGGCTGACGGCGACCAGGATGGCCTGCCAAACGTGCTGATGGAGGCCGCGCATCAGAACCTGCCGCTGGTGTCGACCCACGAGGCCGCTATCGGCGAATTCATCGAAGATGGTGAGAGCGGTCTGTTGGTGGCGCCCGGTTCGCCCGACGAACTGGCGATTGCTCTCGCGCGTCTCGCGGGCGATCCCGATCTTCGCGCCCGCGTGGCCGCGCGGGCCTCGCAAACCCTGCACGCGCGCTTTTCGTTCGATGCCGGGATCGACTGGATCGCCGCCGCGCTTGGAGGACAGGCAATGGAACGACAGCGCTCGCAAACGGCGCGCGCCGCGGAGTAGGTCCATGCGCGTGCTGCTGCACACGCCGCTCAAGCCGCCAGACAGCCTCACGCCTTCGGGTGATCGCGAGATGGCGCGGGGGCTTGCCCGCGTACTGCGTCGTCTAGGCCACCACGTGATCATGCCGGCGATGAGTCGCACGACGCCCGGCGTGCCAAAAGCCGATGCGCATCTCGGCCTCGAACGCGAGGCCCGCCGGAAAGCGGCACGATTGATCGATCGCTGGAAGTCGCTGCCGGCCATCGCGCCGTCGAGCGGGCGCTCGCCGCTGCCGACCTGGTGCTGACGGTCAATCCACGCGACGTGGCGGGTGTGCGGGCGCGGCTTCGGCCCGGTGCCCGTCAGGTCCGCTTGCCGCCCTTCATCGACGTGGCGCGGTTCCGAGCGGCTGTGCCGCGGGCCGCCAACGAGGTCCCCGTTCTGCTGAGCGTCGGCATGATGCGCACCCGTGACAAGCTCGCGTCCTATCGCGTCCTCGCCGCGGCGCTCATGCTCTTGAAGGATCATGCGTGGCGGGCCGTGCTGGTCGGCGATGGCCCGGCGCGCGGTGAGATCGAGGCATTGATGGCACCGCTTGGCGCGCGCGTGCGCTTTGCCGGCGCCGTGACGCGTGGCGACCTGCCGGCGCTTTATGCCGCGTCAGACCTTTACCTTTGGCCCGCAATCAACGAAGCCTACGGTATGGCATTCCTCGAAGCCCAAGCGGCCGGTCTGCCCGTCGTCGCCGGCCTGACCGGCGGCGTGCCTGCCGTCGTGGCTGACGGGATCTCGGGCCTGCTGACGCCGATCGGCGATGCGGCTGCCTTTGCATCGGCTGTGGCGCGGCTGCTCGATGCGCCGAAGGAGCGCGCGCGTCTGGCCGCCGCCGCCTCTGCCCGCGTCGCTGCTCACCACGACGAAGCCGCCGCCTCTCGCGCCCTGATGGCCGCGTTGCGGAGCCTGCGATGAGCGCCGTGCCGTTCGCCATGCTGCGGCATGCGCCGACCGAGTGGAATGCCGCCGGGCGACTGCAGGGCCTCACCGACACCTGCCTCAGCCGCGACGGCGAGGCCGCGGCCCGACGCTGGCGCCTGCCGCTGCCGGCCGATGGCTGGAGGAGATTGTCCAGCCCGCTGCAGCGGGCGCGGCGCACCGCCGAACTGTTGCAGCCCGTCACTGCGGTTACCGTCTGCTCTGATCTGCGCGAGATGAGCTTCGGTGTCTGGGAGGGCCGCACCGTGGCTGATCTGCGGGCGGCGGGCGGCGAGGCGTTCGCCGCGGCCGAGAATGCCGGCCTCGATTTCCTGCCCCCGGGCGGAGAGTCGCCGCGCATGACGATGGTGCGCCTCGGACTCTGGGCAGCTGCACTGGCGCGCGCCGGCGAGCCAGCGGTCGCGGTGTCACACAAGGCCGTCCTTCGCGCGGTGCTGGCATTGGCGACCGGCTGGAACATGCTGGGCCGGCCGCCGCACAAGCTCGACTGGCGCTCCGCCCATTTCTTCGTCGCCCACGATGACGGCCGGGTCGCCATCGATCGCCTGAACGTGTCACTCGAAGCGCCGCCATGACCGGGCGCGTCTTCTTCTACGTGCAGCACCTTCTGGGGATCGGCCATCTCCGCCGCGCCGCGACCCTTGCGCGTGCGATGGCGGCCGGCGGCTTCGATGTGTTGCTGGTTTCGGGCGGCGCGCCGATCGACGGGCTGGCGCTGGGTGGGGCGCGCTTCCACCAGCTGCCGCCGCTGCGTGCCGCCAATGCGGGATTGAAAGACCTGGTCCGGCTCGACGGTACGCCGCTCGACGATGCCTTTCGCGCCGAGCGCGCGCGTCGGCTCGTCGACCTGTTCGAGACCGAGCGGCCCGACGTGCTGATGACCGAGCAGTTTCCGTTCGGCCGGACGCAACTCCGCTTCGAGTTGATACCGCTCCTTGAGGCCGCGCAGGATCTGCCGTCGGCGCCGTGGATCGTGTCGTCGGTGCGGGACGTCGTACGCCGCACGGCCTCGTCCGTCCGCGTCGACGAGACAGTGGCGACGTTTGCGGCATTCGATGCCTTGCTGATCCATGCCGATCCGGCTCTCGTACGCTTTGAGGAGAGTTTTGCGGCATGGGACGATGTAAAGGCGCGGGCGCTCTACACCGGCTATGTGGCGGATTTCGATCCCGCACGCCTGCTGCGCGGCGAGATCGGCAAAGGGGAGGTGATCGTGTCGGCGGGGGGTGGTGCCGTCGGTGCACCGTTGCTGCGCGCGGCCATCGCCGCACGGCCACTGACGCCGCTTGCCGACCGGCGCTGGCGCCTGCTGGTCGGCGCCAACATGCCGGCCGACGAACAGGCGGCGCTGGGTGAGGCGGCCGGCGACGGCATTGTCGTCGAGCCTGCACGCGATGACTTTGCGACGTTGCTGCGCAATTCAGCGCTGTCGATCTCCCAGGCCGGCTACAACACGGTCGTCGAAACGCTGTGCCATGCCGATCGCGCGGTGCTGGTGCCTTTCGGCACTGCGCGTGAAACCGAACAGGCCGACCGCGCCCGCCTTCTGGCCGAGCGCGGCATGGTCGCGGCCGTGCTTCCGGACGATCTGTCGCCAACCACCCTGGCTGCTGCCGTCACGACGGCCTGGGCCGGTCCGTCGATCCGCAGCTTTGCGCCGGTCGATGCGCGTGGAGGGCAGGCCACTGTCACGGCGCTGCGGCAGATGGTGGCGTCATGAGCGGTTGGCAGGCGCTCGGACTGGAACTCGAGCACTGGCGCCGCGCCGGTCGTACGGCTGAGCTGTGGTGGCGCGACGACGATGCCGCCGATACTGGCCGGGAACTCGATCGCCTTCTCGCGGTGCACCGCGAGACCGAGAGTCCGTTGGCGCTGGCGGTCGTGCCGGCGCAGGCGACGGCGGCTCTGGCCGAGCGTCTTGCCGCCGAACCAGGCGTCGACGTGCTTCAGCACGGCTATGCCCACGTCAATCATGCAACGTCGGGCGAAGGAAAGAAGATCGAACTCGGACCGCACCGCCCGGCCATGATTGTGCTGGGCGAACTCGGCACGGGCTGGCTGGCGCTGGAACGGCTGTTTGGCAATCGTCCCCTTGGTGTCATGGTTCCGCCTTGGAACCGTATTGCACCGGCCCTGGTGCCGGCCCTGCCGGAGATCGGATTCACCGGCCTCTCGACCTTCGGCGCGCGTCCCCGCGCCCAGCCGGTGCGCGGACTGCGGCAGATCAATACGCATGTCGACCTGATAGACTGGAAGAGCGGGCAAGGTTTTTCCGGCGAAGAGGCATGTCTCGCCGCTCTGGTGGCGGCGCTCACGCGGTCGCGGACTGAAAGCGGCGAGCCGGTGGGAATTCTCAGCCATCATCTTGCGATGGACGAGGGGGCGTGGGATTTCCTAAGGTTGTTCTGGGATAGGACAAGCACGATGTCGGGCCTGCGCGTGCGCCCGGCGAACGAGCTGTTCGCGGCCGAGGGAGCCGACGGAGGGGAGACACGCGTTTGAGTTCCGCCGAGCTGCGCTATCCGCGTCAGACGCTATGGGCCGACTATCTGCGCGCGACGGCTGGCGTCCTGCTGTGCGGCGCGCCGTTGCTGCTGCTCGACGTCAACCGCTGGCTGGCCTACTGCCTGGCGGCAGGGCTGGTTTTGTTCGCCCTGTTCCTGGTACGCACCGCTTTGCGGCACCAAACGCGTTATGTGCTTGGTCCGGACACGCTCTGCGCCGATGGGCCGGCGGGAACGCTGGTCGAATGGGGGCGTCTCGACAGGTTGAAACTCAGCTATTTCTCGACCAAGCGCGACCGGTCGGACGGCTGGATGCAGCTCAGCGTCGGTTCGACCGGCGGACGCCTTCTGAAGGTCGACTCCTCTCTCGATGGTTTTCACGATATTGTCGAACGGGCGGCGAGCGCGGCCGACGCAGGCGGTGTGGGCCTCAGCGACGCGACACGCGCCAATCTGCGGGCAATGGGTGTTTCGGTGGCAGGTCAGGAAGAATTGGCATGAAGGATCTGCTGCGCGTCGAGAACCTGACGGTCGACTTCGGCATTCATGAGGGTGTCCTGCGGGCCGTCGACAACGTCTCGTTCTCGATCCCGCCTGGTGGCACGCTGGCGTTGGTGGGTGAATCGGGCTCCGGCAAGTCGGTGTGCAGCCAGGCCATCATGGGACTGCTGCCACGCACCGCGACTGTTTCGTCCGGCTCGATCCTGTTCGAGGACCCGCGGACCGGTGGCGGGCCCGTAGACATCGCCAAGCTCGACCGCGCCGGCTCCGAGATTCGCCGTATCCGCGGCGGTCAGATCTCCATCATTTTCCAGGAGCCGATGACTTCGCTGTCGGCGCTGCACACCGTGGGCGATCAGATCGGCGAAGCCGTCGAACTTCACGGCGGTGGCCGCCTCAGCGAGCTCCATTCGCTGGGCGACCAGATGAGTGAGGCGGCACAGCATGCAGGCCGGCGTCTCAGCCGAGCCCAGATCGACGAGCTGACGCATGACATGTTGCGCATGGTCGGCTTCCCCGATCCCAAGCGGGCACTGCGCACCTATCCGTTCGAACTTTCCGGCGGCCTTCGCCAGCGTGCCATGATCGCCATGGCGCTGGTCTGCCGGCCGGCGCTGCTGATTGCCGACGAGCCGACGACGGCACTCGATGTCACCATCCAGGCCCAGATTCTGCGTCTCATCAAGGATCTGCAGAAGGAACTGGGGATGGCGCTTCTGATGATCACCCACGATCTCGGAGTGGTCGCCAACGTCGCCGACGGTGTGGTGGTGATGTATCGTGGCAAGGTCGTCGAATCGGGCGACCTGCACGACATCTTCCGCGATCCGCAACATCCCTATCTCAAGGCGCTGCTGCATGCCGTGCCGCGCTTCGACATGAAGCCCGGCGAACGTCTGCAGCCGATCCGCGAGATCACCGCCGCGACAGGCCATCTCCTAAAGGAAAAGGTGATGACCACGCCGACGGCGACGTTCAACGCCGATGCGCCTGTTCTCAAGGTCCGGCACCTCAGCAAGACTTTCCGTATCCGCAAGGCCGACACGCTGCTCGAGTCGCTGATGGGCGGCGGCGTCACCCGCACGATCCGCGCCGTCAACGACGTCAGCTTCGATGTCCAGCGCGGCGAATGTCTCGGCCTCGTGGGCGAGTCGGGATGTGGCAAGACCACGCTCAGCAAGATGTTGATGCGTGGCATTTCGGCCGACCCCAATGAAGGCGCTGGCCGGGTGGTGTTCGACGATTGGGGCCGCAAGGTCGACGTCATGATGCTCGAGGGCGAGAGCCTGAATCGGTTCCGCACCAAGCTTCAATTCATTTTCCAGGATCCGTTCGGCTCTCTCAATCCACGCATGACGGTCTACGACATCCTGGTCGAGCCTCTCGTGATCCACGGCATTGGCGACGACGCCTACCGTCGGGAGATGGTGAGCGAATTGATGGAGATGGTCGGTCTCGACCGCCGCCACCTAAGCCGATATCCGCATTCCTTTTCCGGCGGGCAGCGCCAGCGCATCGGCATCGCGCGCGCTCTGGCACTTCGGCCTGACATGGTCATCTGCGACGAGCCGGTCTCGGCGCTCGACGTGTCGATCCAGGCCCAGGTCCTGAACCTTCTCAAGGACCTGCAGAAGCAACTCGGCCTCACTTATCTGTTCATCTCGCACAATCTTGCGGTCGTCGACTATATCGCCGACCGCATCGCCGTGATGTGTGCCGGCCGCCTGGTTGAACTCGCGCCGGCAGGTGAATTGTTCCGCCGGCCGCTTCATCCCTATACGAGAGCGTTGCTGTCGGCAGTGCCGATGCCCGACCCGCGCCACAAGCTCGATCTCGGCGCGCTGATGGAAGGCAAGGCTTCGGATCCGGCATCCTGGCCGGAGCCGTTCAAGGATACCGGCCAGCAGCCGCTGTCCTGGCTCGAGGCCGAGCCGGGGCACTATGTCCGGGCTGCGCGGGGAGGCATCTGATCATGCTTAGATTCATCGTGCGCCGCGTGCTGCTGATGATCCCGACCCTCTTCATCATCAGTGCCCTGGTCTATTTCATCATCGATCTGCCGCCAGGCGATTGCGTGACCGCGCAGGTCGACGAGCTGCTGTCGCGCGGCGATGCCGACGCATTGGCCCGCGCCGACGAACTGAGGACGCTCTACGGTCTCGACCAGCCGTTGTGGCGGCGCTACTTCGAATGGGTCGGTGGAATATTCCGCTGGGATTTCGGGCTCAGCTGCCAGGACACCGTGCCGGTGTCCGACCTGATCGGCGAGCGCATGGCGCTCACCCTGATCATGGAATCCTGCACCATCGCGTTCATCTGGATCGTTTCGTTCGTCATCGGCGTCTATGCCGCGACCCACCAGTACAAGATGGGCGACTACATCGCCTCGTTCATCGGATTCGTCGGACTGTCGATCCCGAACTTCCTGCTGGCCCTGGTGCTTCTCTATGTCGGCAAGGTCTACTTCGGCCTGTCGATCGGCGGCCTGATGGATCCCGAGTACATCGACAAGCCGTTCAGCTGGGGCAAGCTCGTTTCGGTGGCGGAGCATCTCATCATCCCGGTCATCGTCATTGGCATGTCGGGTACCGCCGGCATGATCCGCCGGTTGCGCGCCAACCTGCTCGACGAACTGCAAAAGCAGTATGTCGTCACCGGTCGAGCCAAGGGACTGCCGCCGATGAAGCTGCTCATAAAGTACCCGCTGCGCCACGCCATCAACCCGTTCGTTGCCGACATCGGCGGCCTGCTGCCCGACGTCATCTCGGGCTCGGTCATTGTCTCGGTGGTGCTGTCGCTGCCGACCACCGGCCCGATGCTGCTGGGCGCGCTCAAGACCCAGGATGTCAACCTTGCCGCCACCTTCCTGCTGTTCGTGGCCGTGCTGACGGTGATCGGCATGCTGATCTCGGATCTGGCGCTCGCCGCGCTCGATCCGCGCATCCGCTTCGGCGCGACGTCGGAGAAATGAGACGGACATGACCGACCAGACATCCGCTTCCCCGCCCGGGCCCAAGCCCGACCGCATGCCGCACTTCGTCAACCGCGAGCCGTGGGATCCCTACGTTGCGGAGCGCCTGACCGCCGATCAGGAAAAGTACTACATGGCCGGCCAATGGAAGCTGATGTGGTGGCGCTTTCGCCGCCACCGGCCGGCCGTCGTCTCGATGATCTTCCTGGCGTTGATGTACCTGTCGACTGCCATCAGCGAGTGGATTGCGCCCTACGACCTGCATAGCCGTCACTCGGCTTACATCTTCGCGCCACCGCAGCAGGTGCATCTGTTTCACGAAGGCAAGTTCCTGGGACCCTTCGTCTACGGGATGAAGACCGCGCGCGATCCCGCGACCCTGCAGCGTGTCTACACGCCGGACCTTGCCAAGCCGATGCCGCTTCGCTTCTTCTGCAGCGGCGAGGCCTACGAATTCTGGGGCCTGATAGACGCCACGTTCCATTTCGTCTGCCCTCCCGAAGGCGGACATTTCTTCTGGCTGGGCACAGACCGCCTGGGGCGCGACCTGTTCAGTCGCATTGTCTATGCCGCGCGCATTTCGCTCACCATCGGCGTCATCGGCATCACGCTATCCTTCGTCCTGGCGTTGGTGCTGGGCGGGCTGGCGGGCTACTACGGCGGCTGGATCGACAGCCTCGTCCAGCGCATTACCGAGATCATCAAGAGTTTCCCGCATCTGCCGCTTTGGCTTGCCTTGTCGGCAGCCCTGCCGGTCACCTGGTCGCCGCTGGTGATCTATTTCGGCATCACCATCATCCTGGCGCTGCTCGACTGGCCAGGCCTGGGGCGCGCCGTGCGCTCCAAGCTCCTGTCGTTGCGCGAGGAGGATTACGCGGCTGCGGCCCAGATGATGGGCGCCAAGCCGGGCCGCATCATCGGCCGCCATCTGCTGCCCGGCTTCATGAGCCACTTGATCGCCTCGGCGACGCTGTCGATCCCGTCCATGATCCTGGCTGAGACAGCACTGTCGTTCCTGGGCCTCGGTCTTCGCCCGCCCATCACGTCCTGGGGCGTGTTGCTGAACGAGGCGACCGACATCAATGTCGTGGCCGTGCACTGGTGGCTGATGCTGCCCGTCGTGCCGGTGATCCTGGTCATCCTGGCGTACCAGTTCATGGGCGATGGGATGCGTGATGCTGCAGACCCTTACGCCTAGGGCGAAAGGGTCGAAGCGTCAGACGGGCGGCAGGGTCTTCATAGGCCCGGGAGCCCGCTCGGTTCAGAACAGGCAAGAACCGCACCGGCCAACTCGCTGAATTTATAGCTTTTCTGCGCGGTACGGGCTCCCGGGCTAATAAAGGCCCTGACGTCCGCCTTACGCCACAGCGCCTAGCGCTGTGGCGCAAATATCACACTTCCGCCCCATTTGGGTCTAGCGACGGCCATCGGGGGCTTCCATGTAGGGGTGGTATCTCCCCCGAACGTGGTTCCCCCCAAAGGCCACGTTCTAGCCTCTTCGGAGGCGCTTCGGCCGTCCTCTCATTCTCCCCCGAGAGGGCGGCCTTTTTCTTTTCGGGCCCTCCGCGGCGCTCATGGTACGACGGCGACCGATGGCGCCTCCGCTTCTCCAAGTCACCGATCTCGCCTGCCGCCGTGGCGGCAGAAAGGTGATTGAGCGCCTGTCCTTCGGCTTGGCCACCGGCGAGGTTCTGGCGCTGGTTGGCCGCAACGGCAGCGGGAAGACCACGCTGCTGCGCGCGCTTGCCCTTCTGGTGCGCCCGGAAGCCGGCGCGATCCGCTGGCAGGGCGTCGATGTGACGGCGGATCCTGAAACCTGGCGAGGTCGGCTGGCCTGGCTCGGACACCTCGAGGGTCTCAAGGGCGATCTCTCGGTGGCCGAGAACCTGCGGGTCGCGGAGCGGCTGCGCGGCGATGCCTCGCCGGACATTGGCCGGGTCGAAGCAGCACTCGCCGCCTTCGACCTCCTGGGCCTCGCCGACCGCCCGGTGCGGACCCTCTCGGCCGGCCAGCGTCGCCGAGCAGCGCTTACCCGTGTCGTTCTTGCCGACGCCGCCGTCTGGCTGCTTGACGAGCCCTTGAACGCCCTGGACGGGCCGGCACAGGTGGCCTTTCGCGTGGCACTCGCCAACCATCTCGCCGGTGGCGGCCTCGCCATTGCCGCCACCCATGCCGACCTCGGCGTGGCGGGCGGCCGGACACTCGAGCTCGGGCGCGCGGGATGAGCGGCTTCGCGGCCCTCGTCGGACGCGACCTGCGCCTGGTTTGGCGCCGCCCCGGCGATGTCGCCGTGGTGCTCGCCTTCTTTGTGGTCGCCACCACGCTCTTTCCGCTGGGCATCGGCCCCGAGGCCAATGTTCTGGCCCGCATCGCCGCCGGCGTCCTGTGGTGCGCGGCGTTGTTCTCGGCATTGTTGTCGCTCGACCGCCTGTTTGCCGCCGATTTCGAGGACGGCACGCTCGACCTGTTGCTGCTGGCGCCGTGGCCGCTCGAACTGGCGGCGCTGGCCAAGTGTTGCGCTCACTGGATTGTGACCGGCCTGCCGCTGGCGGCGCTGGCGCCCGTTCTGGGCGTTGCCTTCGGCCTCGGTCCCGAGGTCCTGCAGGCGCTCGCCGTGACGCTGCTGGTCGGCACGCCGACACTGTCGCTGATCGGCGGCCTTGCCGCGGCGCTGACCCTGGGCGCGCGCAAGTCCGGCGCCCTGCTGGCGCTTCTGGCTCTGCCCCTTTGCGTGCCGACGCTGATCTTCGGCGCAGGCGCCATCGAGGCACTTGCAACAGGGGGTGACTTCGGCGCCCATCTCGCGGTGCTGGCGGCGCTCGCCCTCGTGGCCCTGGCGACCACGCCGTGGGCCATCGCCGCGGCCTTGCGGCAGGCTGGCGAATAGATAGAAGAGCGACATGGCCGACCTGCACTTCCTCGCCAACCCTGCACGCTACAGGCGGTTCAGCCAGCGCGTTCTGCCCGGCCTGTCGATCGCGACGGTGCTGATGCTGGCTGTCGGTCTCTATCTGGCCTTGATCCAGTCGCCGCCTGACTACCAGCAGGGCGACACGGTGCGCATCATGTTCGTCCACGTCCCCTCCGCCTGGCTCGGCATGGCGGGCTACGCGTTGCTGGCCGGGCTGGGGGCCTCGCTCCTCGTGTGGCGTCACCCGCTGGCGGCGCTGATGGCGCGCGCGGCGGCCCCTGTGGGCGCGAGCTTCACCGCGATCTGCCTGCTCACCGGCGCGCTGTGGGGGCGGCCCATGTGGGGGGCCTACTGGGTGTGGGACGCTCGCCTCACGTCCATGCTGTTGCTGTTCTTTCTCTATCTCGGCCACATCGCCCTGAGCCGTGCCTACGACGAGCCTGAGCGCGGCGATCGTGCCGCCGCGATCCTGGCGCTGATCGGCGTCATCAACCTGCCGATCATCAAGTTTTCGGTCGACTGGTGGAACACGCTGCACCAGCCGGCGTCGGTGGCGCGGCTGGGCGGGCCCAGCATCCATCCCTCCATCCTGCTGCCGCTGCTCTGGATGGCGGTGACCATGTTCTTGCTGTTCGTGCTGCTGGTGATGCTGCGCACCGATACCGAGATCGACCGCCGCCGCCTCGACAATGCCGAGGCGCAGGCATGAGCAACCACGCGGTCTACGTGATGTCCGCCTATCTTGTGGCGCTGGTGATCCTGGGTGGCCTCCTGATCTCCTCGCTCGCCGCCCGCCGGCGCGCGCGTCGCGAACTGGCCGCGCGGGGACTGGAGAGGCCCCGCGAACAGCGGGCAAAGGCAAGTTGATGACACCGAAGCGCAAACGCCTGTGGCTGGTCGTGGGCTCGGTGGCCGTGCTGGGCTGCGCCGCCACGCTGGTGCTGACCGCCCTCAGCGACAACATCGTCTTTTTCTATTCGCCGACCCAGATCGCCGAGAAGCAGATCCCGCCGGAGCGCCGCTTCCGCATGGGCGGCCTGGTCGAAGCCGGCAGCGTGAAGAAATCTGCCGACAGCCAGGAGATCCGCTTCACGGTCACCGACACGCACAAGACCGTCGCCGTCGTCTATCGCGGCCTGCTGCCCGATCTTTTTCGCGAGGGCCAGGGCGTGGTGGCCGAGGGTTCGCTCGGCGCCGACGGTGTGTTCGTCGCCCGCGAGATACTGGCCAAGCATGATGAGAACTACATGCCGCCCGAGGTCGCGAAGGCGCTGAAGGACAGTGGGCAGTGGAAGGAGCGCAAATGATGCAAAGCGTCATTTGCGCTGGCGGGCGCCAGGGCCTGGAGCCAAGCGAAGGCCCGGGAGCCCGCACGCTTCAGAACAGACAAGAACGGTTCACCACCGCCTGCAAGGCTCCACACCGCCAGCTCTGCGACGCTGCCGCCGATCCCGTTGCAGGTGCCTCGTGGTAGCTGAGCTGGGCCACTTCGCCCTCATCCTCGCGCTGGCCGTCGCGCTGGTGCAAGGGACCTTGCCGCTGCTCGGCGCCGCGCGCGGCGACATCAGGCTGATGGACCTCGGCCGGACCGCGGCGCTCACCCAGGCACTCCTCGTCATCATCGCCTTCGGCGCGCTCACGCAAGCCTATGTCACGTCGGATTTCTCGGTGGCCAATGTCGTGGCCAACTCGCATTCGGCCAAGCCGATGCTCTACAAGATCTCCGGCGTGTGGGGGAACCACGAGGGCTCGATGCTGCTGTGGGCGCTGATCCTGGCGCTGTTCGGGGCGGCGGTCGCGGTCTTCGGTGCCGGCCTGCCCGATACGCTGCGCAGCCGCGTGCTCGCGATCCAGGCGTTGATCGGCGTGGGCTTCCTGGCCTTCCTGCTCTTCACCTCGAACCCCTTCGAGCGCGTCTCGCCGGCACCGCTCGACGGCAACGGACTCAATCCGCTGCTGCAGGACCCCGGCCTCGCCTTTCATCCGCCGCTGCTTTACCTGGGCTACGTCGGCTTTTCCGTCACCTATGCCTTCGCCATCGCGGCCCTCCTCGAAGGCCGCGTCGATGCGGCCTGGGCGCGCTGGGTGCGGCCGTGGACGCTCGCCGCCTGGTGCTTCCTCACCCTCGGCATCGCTCTGGGGTCGTGGTGGGCCTACTACATCCTCGGCTGGGGCGGCTTCTGGTTCTGGGATCCGGTCGAGAACGCGTCGCTGATGCCGTGGCTTGCCGGGACGGCCCTTCTGCACTCCGCCATCGTCGTCGAGAAGCGCGACGCGCTGAAGAGCTGGACCGTCCTGCTTGCCATCCTCGCGTTCTCGTTGTCGCTGCTCGGCACTTTCCTGGTGCGCTCCGGCGTCCTCACCTCGGTCCATGCCTTCGCCCAGGATCCGGCGCGCGGCATGTACATCCTGGGTTTCCTGCTGTTCGTCACCGGCGGCGGCCTGGCGCTCTATGCCTGGCGCGCGCCCAGGCTCACGCCCGGCGGAATGTTTCAGCCGATCAGCCGCGAGGGCGGGCTGATCCTGAACAACCTGCTGCTCTGCACGCTGGCGGTCACGGTGCTGCTGGGCACGCTCTACCCGCTGTTCCTCGACCTGCTCACCGGCAACAAGGTCTCGGTCGGCCCGCCGTTCTTCAACGCCACCTTCGTGCCGATCTGCGCGCCGCTGTTCGCGGCCCTCTGCGTCGGACCGTACCTCGGCTGGAAGCGCGCCGAACTGTGGCCGGCGCTGCTCAAGCTGCGCGTGGCCTTCATCGCCGCCGTGATCGCCGCCATCGTGGCCGCCACCGTCATCGACAGCCGCGCGACTCTTGCGGCGCTGGCCTTCGGCTTCGGCGTCTGGCTGATCGTGGGCAGCCTGGGCGAACTCGTCCAGCGTCTCGTCCGCACCGGCTATAGACTCCCGACACGCGCCGCGCTCGGCATGACCATCGCGCATGCCGGCATGGGTGTCATCGTGCTGGGTGCGGTCGGCACCGGCGCCTGGAACACCGAACTGATGCAGACCATGAAGCCCGGCGACCGCGCCACGTTCAAGGGCTTCGAGATCAAGCTCGACCGCATCGAGAGCCTGCAGGGCCCCAACTATGTGGCCGAGCGCGCGACCCTGGCCGTTGGCGTCGACGGCAAGGCCTATACGGTCCTGCAGCCCGAGCGCCGCCTGTTCACGGTCCAGCGCCGCCAGGTCGCCGAGACCGCGATCCATACCAACCTGCTGCGCGATCTCTACGCCACCCTGGGCGAGGGCGACGCGGCCAACGGCTGGGTGATCCGCCTCTACTACAATCCGCTGGCGCCCTGGATCTGGCTGGGCGCTGCGTTCTGCGCACTGGGCGGCTTCGTCTCGCTGTCCGACCGCCGGCTGCGCGTGGGCGCGCCCCAGCGCGGCAAGGCGCGGCGGCCGCTGGCGCATCCCGCCGAATGAACCGGCGTCTCCTCTTCCTCCTGCCGCTGCTGATGCTGGCGCTGATGGCGGGCTTCTT
>RGPT01000230.1 GCA_010032545.1 Alphaproteobacteria bacterium | reverse complement strand
TGAGCTGGGTTTAAAACGTCGTGAGACAGTTTGGTCCCTATCTGCCGTGGGCGTTGGAAGTTTGAGAGGGCCTGCTCCTAGTACGAGAGGACCGGAGTGGACGTACCTCTGGTGTACCGGTTGTGACGCCAGTCGCAGCGCCGGGTAGCTATGTACTGGAGGGATAAACGCTGAAAGCATCTAAGCGTGAAACCCGCCTCGAAACTAGGTCTCGCTGAGAGTCGTGGTAGACCACCACGTTGATAGGCCGCGTGTGTAAGTACAGTGATGTACTAAGCTTAGCGGTACTAATAGCTCGATAGGCTTGATTTCATTCGTTCCGTGCAGCGGTCGACATCCGCTGCCGGTCTTGATCCGCGACCTTTGTAGGTCGCAGCGGTCCATCATGGACTGCAATCCAGCACGGGCTTTCAGACCCTCTTCGCGCTTCGACGACCTGGTGGCTCTAGCGAGGGGTGTACACCCGATCCCATTCCGAACTCGGACGTGAAAACTTTCAGCGCCAATGGTACTGTGTCTCAAGGCACGGGAGAGTAGGTCGCTGCCAGGTCTTCCAAGCGCGAAGAGACTCTTCAGACAAACGATAAATTCCAGACTTCCGGATTTGACGCGGGATGGAGCAGCCCGGTAGCTCGTCAGGCTCATAACCTGAAGGTCGTTGGTTCAAATCCAGCTCCCGCAACCAATTCGAAAAAAGCCGCCCTCGCAAGGGCGGCTTTTTTGTTGTTGCCTGAAGCACTGGACCGCCGAGCGCGACCAGGAATACCCGGCCCTCAGGCGCCGCGCGCGCCTCGCACCAGACGACCGGGCAATCGACCGGTTGCTTCTCCATGCCGGTAGACGACGGCGCCCGAGACGATGGTCGCATCGAAGCCGTCCGTCCGCTGGACCAGTCGCTTGCCGCCCGCCGGCAGGTCGTAGACGATCTCTGGCCGGCGTAGGCGGAGCCGGTCGTAGTCTAGGATATTGATGTCGGCCTTCAACCCGACCTTCAGCAGCCCGCGATCGCCGAGGCCGATTGCGGCGGCATTGTCCGCCGCCAGACGCTTGATCGCCCACGACACCGGGAACAGCGCGCCCCGTCCGCGGTCACGCGTCCAGTGGGTCAGCAGATAACTGGTGGAGGTGGCGTCGCACATGACGCCGACATGGGCGCCGCCGTCGCCGAGGCCAATCAGTGAATTCGGCGCATCGATCATGTCCCGCACCACGTCCAGATTGCCGCCGGCGAAGTTGGTGACGGGCAGGTACAGCATGCCCTTGCCGTCGCCTTCGATCAGCAGGTCGTAGGCAAGCTCTGCGGGCGCACGGCCGTCGCGGGCCGCCCGGCCGGCGATGCTGTCTTCGGGCCCGGGCTCGTAATCCGGCGGATCGCCGAGCGGATACATGCGATCCCAGCGGTCGATCAGCTGGCCGCGCCGGTCGCCCTCGAATTCCTCGGCGAGGATGCGGGCGCGGAACTCCGGCTTGCGCAGCAGCGCCAGGCGTTCGGCGAAGGGCAGATGGGCGATGTGCTTGTAGCTCGGCCGGCCGGAGAAGGCGTTCTGCGACAGTTCCAGTCCCAGCAGCACGCTGGTCGGACGTGGGCGGACTTGGGCGGTGATGCGCAGCCCCTCGTCGTTGGCCTCGTCGATCTCCGCCATCAGTTCGCGCCAGCCATCGGGCCGGGCATCGGACTGGAGGAGGGTGATGGTGACGGGGCGGCCTGATTCCCTTGCCAGGCGGCGGAACAGCCCGATCTCGCCGCTCTGGTCCTTGAAGTCCGAGACGATCTGCAGCCAGCCGGTGCCGGCATCGCGCATGGCATGGGCGATCGCCGTCAGCTCGGCTTCTTCGGCCCGCAGGGTCGGGATGTGCTTGCCGTCGGCGGAGCGGTGATTGAGCGTGCGCGAGGTCGAGAAGCCGAGCGCGCCGGCGCGCAGGCCTTCGGCAGTGAGTTCAGCCATGCGCCGGCGATCCTGCTCGGTGGCGGGCTCGCGGTTGGCCCCGCGCTGGCCCATCACATAGACCCGCAAGGCGGCATGCGGCACCTGGGCGGCCACGTCGGCGTCGTAGCGGCGGGCGGCAATTGCATCGAGGAAATCCGGGAAGCTGTGCCAGTTCCACGGCAGGCCTTCGCTCAGCACGACTTCGGGAATGTCCTCCACGCCCTCCATCAGGTTGATCAGCATGTCGCGCTGATCCTCGTGGCAAGGCGCGAAGCCCACGCCGCAGTTGCCGAACAGCACGGTCGTGGCGCCGTTCCACGACGACGGCGACAACCGGTCGCTCCAGGTCGCCTGCGCGTCGTAGTGCGTGTGGACGTCGACGAAGCCTGGTGTGACGAGCTTGCCGCGCGCGTCGATCTCCTCGGCCCCCTTGGGAATGTCGCCGCCGATCGCCGCGATCCTGCCGTCGATCGCGGCGAGATCGGCCTCATAGGGGGCGCCGCCGGATCCGTCGACGATGGTGCCGTTGCGGATCACCAGGCTGGGACCAGACATGCGGATGCTCCACGGTGCAGTCGCGAACTTCTAACGTCATGGCAACCTCGGCATTGTCAAGCGACGCCGATAGATGGCCAACCAGTTCGAACACCCGCCAACCCGAAAGATGTGGGATTTTTTTGCTTTTTGCCCTGCTGTCTCCGGCCTGCGGTTTGCACTAGCCTCCGGTATCGAACGTCGAGAGAAGCAGCATGCCCGATGCCATCGCCGAGACCCGCACGCACGCGGCGCCCGATCATCCGCTCGATCCGCTGACGCCGGGCGAGATCCGCCGTGCGTCCGCGGCTGTCCGCGCGGCCCACGATCTCGGGCCCGGCATGATGTTCGAGACCGTCACCCTGCACGAACCGGACAAGCGCGTGGTGGAGGGTTTTCGCCCCGGCGCGCCGTTTCCGCGCGAGGCATTCGTCTGCGCCTTCGACCGCTCCAACGGCAAGGTCTGGGAAGCCCGGATCGACCTCGTCGCGGACAAGGTCGTCGACTGGCGGCACGTTCCCGGCGTCCGGCCGCGGATCCTGCTCGACGACATCACGCTGGTGGGCGAGGTGGCCCGGGCCGATCCCCGCTTTCGCGCGGCACTGGCCCGGCGCGGCATTGACGTGAAACCGCTGGAAATCGTCCAGCCGGCCGGCCCGAGCTTTGTCGTCGAGGGCAACGAGGTGCGCTGGCAGAAATGGCGCTTCCGCGTCGGCGTCAATGCCCGCGAGGGGCTGGTGCTGCATGCGGTCGGCTACGAGGACGGCGGTCGGCTGCGGTCCGTACTGCACCGCGCGGCGTTGTCCGAGATGGTCGTGCCCTACGGACATCCCGGCGGCGGGCACTTCCGCAAGAATGCGTTCGATGTCGGCGAGTACGGCATCGGTGTGCTGGCCAATTCCCTGACGCTGGGCTGCGACTGTCTCGGCGCCATCCGCTATTTCGATGCCTGGCTGGCCGACAGCAAGGGCGATCCCTACTGCATCGAGAGCGCGGTCTGCCTGCACGAGGAGGATTTCGGCATCCTGTGGAAGCATACCGACCTGTTCACCGGCGAGGTCGATGTAAGGCGCGCCCGCCGCCTGGTCGTGTCGTCGATCTCGACCGTCGGCAACTATGAGTACGGTTCGTTCTGGTACTTCCATCAGGACGGCTCGATCCACTTCGAGATCAAGGCCACCGGAATCCTGAATACGGCCGGCCTCCGGCCGGGCGAGGCGCCGGACTACGGGACCATCGTGTCGCCGGGCGTCTATGCCCACTACCATCAGCACGTTTTCAACATGCGCCTCGACATGGCGGTCGACGGCGAGCGCAACCGGGTCGTCGAGGTCGACACCGTGGCGTTGCCCATGGACGCCGACAATCCGTACGGCAATGCCTTCACCACGCGCGAAACGGTCCTTGCCACCGAGCAGGGCGCGCAGCGCAATGTCGATTTCAACGCCGCCCGCTTCTGGAAGATCGAGAATGCGGAGGCCCGCAACCGGCTGGGCCAGCCCACGGCCTACAAGCTGCTGCCGCTGAGCCCGATCCCGACCTTCTCGAACCCCCGGTCGATGGTGTCCCGGCGCGCGGCCTTCATGACCCGGCAACTCTGGGTCACCGCCTACCATCCCGACGAGATCCATGCGGCCGGGCGCTACCCCAACCAGAGCAGCGGGGGCGACGGGTTGCCCGCCTGGACCGTCGCGGATCGTCCGCTTGTCGATACCGATGTCGTGGTCTGGCACAGCTTCGGCCTGCACCATATTCCACGGCCCGAGGATTTCCCGGTCCAGCCCGTGATCACCGCGGGCTTCGGCCTTCATCCCGCCGGATTCTTTACCGAGAACCCGGCCCTCGATGTGCCGCCGGCCGCCAGCAGCATGAGCTGCTGCGTCGACTGACGCGGTCCCGATCGAAGGAGCAGGCGGGTGACGCGCAAACAGCCCCTGTGTTCGCCGTCGGTCTTTCTCCTGTGTTTGGCGGTGCGGATCATCTCCACGCTCACGCCTTCCGCTGGCGTCGCCCAGACTGGACCCCAGTCGAGCCCCCAGACCGCGCTGCCGCCCGCCGGATCCTGGTCAAGAGCCCGGAGAACCGCGCGTTCCTCTGGTCTGCTCCCCAGGAACGGTACCAATCTGAAGGTTAGATTTCCGGCTATTTTGGGCTTTGAAAGGAGCACGGGATGGCACGGAAGGACTACACGCCTGAGCAGGCGATCGGGATGCTGCGGGAAGCCGAGGTACGGCTGAGCCAAGGGGAGAAGATCGGCAAGATCTGTCGAGGCCTTGGGATCTCCGAGCAGAGTTATTATCGATGGCGGCGCCTGTACGGCGGACTGAAGGTCGATCAGGCACGGCGTTTGAAGGATCTGGAGCGAGAGAACCAGCGCCTGAAGAAGGCGGTCTCTGAGCTGACGCTGGACAAGCAGATCCTGAAGGAGGCCCTCGAGGGAAAATACTGAGCCCTTCCCGCAAGCGAGCGTGCGTTGCCCACGTGCGCTCGCGACTGCCGGTCTCGGAGCGTCGCACGTGTGCGGTCGTCGGTCAGCCAAGGGCGACGCAGCGTCGTCGTCCGCAGGCTCGCGACGACGAGGCGGCCCTGACGGCGGCGATCGAGCGGCTGGCCACGCAGTATGGACGCTACGGGTATCGACGGATCCGCCGGCTGCTGGTCGACGAAGGCTGGCGGGTGAACGTCAAGCGTGTGTGGCGGATCTGGCGACGGGAGGGGCTTAAAGTGCCGAGCAAACAACCGAAGAGGCGCCGTCTATGGCTCAACGACGGCTCGTGCGTACGCCTGCGGCCCGAGCGGCCCAACCACGTCTGGTCCTACGACTTCGTGCAGGATCGGACCGAGGATGGGCGGACGTTCCGCATGCTGTGCGTGATCGACGAGTTCACGCGGCGCTGCCTGGCCATCGTGGTGGCACGACGGTTGCGGTCCGACGATGTGCTGCATTGCCTGACCGACCTGTTCGTCGAGCATGGGCCACCGGAGCATGTACGGTCGGACAACGGACCGGAGTTCGCCGCCAAGGCGGTCCGGCATTGGCTCGGCAGGGTTGGCGTGAAGACCCTGTTCATCGAGCCGGGCAGTCCGTGGGAGAACGGCTATTGCGAGAGCTTCAACTCGAAGCTCCGAGACGAGCTGCTCAATGGTGAGATCTTCACGACGCTTCGGGAGGCCGAGGTGTTGATCGAAAACTGGCGACGGCACTACAACGCCGTCAGGCCGCACTCGTCGCTCGGATACCGCCCGCCGGCGCCGGAAGCCACCTTGCCGCCAGCCCGTGGCCTGCCCTACGCTACGCTCCGGTCAGCCCACGGGCTGGCCAAACCGGCCGGACTGTGACTCTCGGACTGGTATCGCTGCAGGGGGCAGGCCAAGTCAAGCTGCGCGACGAGCTGATGGTGCTGGAGAAGGGTAGCTGGGACTTCATGAGGAACAACAATGCCGACGGCATGCGCAACTTTCTCTCCGACGATGCCTTGTTGATCCTCGGCGACGGGTCGCGCTTAAACAAGCGTGAGATGCTGGAGTTGATGAAGGACTTCGTGCTCATCGATATCAAGATCGAGCCGACCTACGCGCTGCGCATGCTCACCGCCGACGTCGCCAACCTGATCTATCGCGCCAGCTATACGAGTACGTTAAAGGGCGGCAAGCCCGAGACGCTCTCGGTCCGCTCCTCCAGCGTCTATGTCCGCCGCGACGGCAAGTGGTGGAGCGTGTTCTATCAGGAGACGCCGATCAAATGATCC
>RGPT01000229.1 GCA_010032545.1 Alphaproteobacteria bacterium | reverse complement strand
TCCGCGATCGCTGCAGCAACAATATCATCTATGTCTCTTTTAGTGACAGATGTTTTAGAATTAAGCTTATTGAGATAATTCCGCATGTCATTGTTGGTCGTCTGGGAGATCCGCTCGTCCACAAGTGCCGCGCGGTCGTCGTCCGTCAGGTTGCCGAGATGGGCGGAGCGGAAGACCACACCGGAGCGCACGGCGCGGCCGTCGGCGGTGCGATAGCCGCCGAGGTCGCGGAAATTCGAACCACCCTGAAGCGGCAGGACGAAAGGAACAGTCTGGGACGGAGGAATGGTCTGAGAGGGCATGGCGGCGTTCTATCACGTCTGCCGCCGCCAAATCACCCCGGGCGCGCGTCAGAATTTTTGCGATAGCGTTACGAAGAAGGACCGGCGCGCTCCGAACTGCGGGGCACCGACGCCGACGCCTGTGCCGTCGCGCAGCTGGTAGACGTGGTCGCCCACGTTTATGGCGTCGAAACGGACCTGCGTGCCCTTGCTGACGCTGACCGGAATCTTCTGGGTCAGAGACAGATTGACCGTGGCATAGGTCGGCAGCGAAGCGTCGTTGGGCGTGACGATGCTGGTCCGCAGCCCCGTACCGTACAACACGTCGGCCGAGACGCGTGTTGCCCGGTCGCTGTCCTGGTTGAACACATAGGCGGCCCCTGCCGAGCCGGTCCAGGTCTGGTTGTGGTCGGTGAAGATCCAGTTGTTGGCGATGTAGCCGAGCTCGCCCTGCTCGAAGTTGAACTGAGCGGAGGTGATATTGGTGGCGGAAGTGCGGGTCCAGGCAAAATTGGCGTAGATCGACCAGGGTCCCTTGTCGTAGTTCGTGAACAGTTCCCAGCCGGCAACCTGCGCATAAGCGTAGTTGAAGGAGGTCAGCGTGATCGGCGCGCCGAACTGACCCTTGTCCAGGTAGTTCTGGGCGAACTTGTAGTAGCCGGCGAAGCCCACCGAGAAGCCGTCGACGGGCTTCACGGTCATGCCGATGTCAAAATTGTCCGACCGCTCGGCCTTCACGGGCGAGTTGAGTGCCACCGCGGGCGCTGCCGTCGTTCCCGACAGGGCCGCGATCGAGTTGGCGTTCACCTGATTGAGCGGCGCCGGCACGAAGTACTTGGCGTAGCCGCCGCGCAGCGTGATCCTCGGATCGGGCTCCCAGACGACGTTGATGCGGGGGCTGAGCTGGTTCTCCGACGTGACGCCGGAAATGGCGTCGAAGCGGGCGCCGAAGTTCACCGTCACGGTCGGCCAGATCTTCCACTCGTCCTGAAGATAGACACTGTAGGTCCAGCCGACGAGGTCGGAGCCCTGCGTGTAGCCCGTGGTCTGACCGGAGGCGATGGTCTCGCCCTCGTTGTCCGGATCCGCGATCGTCGTCACGACATTGCCATTGGTCAGGGTAGTAACGCGCTCCCTCTGGACGAGGAAACCACCGCGCAGCGTATGGGCGCTCGCGGCCTTCCAGCTCGCATCCGCCTGCACGCCGGTGGCAAGGCTCGAGGTGTTGGCATAGGGCTGGATGCCATTGTAGAGCAGGTCGCCGATGACGTCGGGCTGGTAGGAGAGGTTGGAGTAACGGGCGAAGCCCGACAGCTGAAGATTGAAATTCTGGTAGCTCTTCTGCAGCGAGGCGATGCCGAAGTAGGTGTCCTCCCACTGTCTCTGGTCGAGGAGCGAACTGTTCCAGTTGGATATGTTGTTCACGGTGAACTGCGGAGTCTGGCCGGGCACATTGGGAATCTGATAGCGCGCGCTTGCCCCGCCGCCGATGAAGCTCAGTCGCGTACTGTCGTCGACGATGCCGGTGACTTTCGCCAGCGCGTACCACTGGGCGGTGTCGTCGTGGAGCGGTGTGTAGGAGGACGTCGGGTTGTTGATGCCGTTGCTGTTGCTCACGTACTGGCCGACGGCAAAGTAGTCGATCGTGCCGGAGCGGCCGCCGTATTCGAGCGCCGGCTGGATCCAGTTGTAGGAGCCGCCCATGACCGAGGCCTCTCCGCCGGGGTTCGTCGAGCCCGACTTCACGCTGATGTCGACCACGCCCGCGGTCCGCAGGCCGTACTGGGCGGGCAGCGAGCCGGTGAGGAGCGACAGCTCGTTGGCGAAGCGCGGCGACAGGACGCTGCTGAACAGTGACAGGCCTTCGGGGAGCTGCACGCCGTCGAGCCGATATTGAAGGCTGCCGTGGTCGCCACGGACGTGGATCTGGCCGAAGCCGTCCTGCACCACGCCGGGCGCGCGCAGCAGCACCTGGTTGAGCGACGCGTTCTCGCCCTGGGGGGTGTTCTGGATGGCCGTCTTGCCGAAATCGTAGCGCGTCGCGCCGAGGCTTGGCTGTATCGAGCTGCGCTCGCGGTCCAGTCGCTTGGCGACGACGTCGAGGTCGATTGTCGTCTCGTCGGGCTTGCTCTGGGCCGCCGCCGGGCTCGCCGCTGCAAGGACAGCGCCGAATCCCAAAAGCGATCCACCTAGTAGCAGTCGCATTGCTCACCCCTTGTTGATTGACGCGCGACCAAGCAATTTCCGCTCGCAGAAATGTTATACTATAACATTATGCCGGTGCAAGCCGACCGCAGCGTCTCGGTCGCGCCGGTCTCGTCGCGGAACCCCGGTGGGGCGGCGGCGGGATTTCTGAGCATGCATGCGCTGGTGCTTGCGGCGATGCTCGCGGGCCTGTCGCCGCAGCAAGCTGCCATCGACGCAGACTCAGCGATCGCCTCGGCAGTCGTTGTGCCGGCCCGGAATACGCTGATGGCGGCCTGGCTCGCCGCCAATCGTCGCTATCCCGACGAGGCGGGCCGACGGAACGAAGACCCCGAGGTCACCGTCGCCCACGATGGCCGGGTGAGTGCAGCTCGCTTTGCTTCTGCAGCGTTGCTCGTCGTGAGGCTTTTCACAGATACTTGCGATTGCCGGCTGAGATGCGGGCCTGCCAAGGGCCATTCCGCCAGAACAAGACAAGCTGCCCGGCTTCCAAGCGCAGCCCATCGTCCATTCAGAAGTCTGCCAAACACTTGCCTGGCATCCAGCCATTTCCAGCTGGTGCCCAACAAGTGCCAAACAATTTTTCGCTCGCTTACAAATTCCTAAAGCATGGAAAAAAAGGAAATCAAACCCGGCCGTGGCAGTGCTTGAATTTCTTGCCCGAGCCGCAGGGGCAGATGGCGTTGCGCGAGACCTTGCCCCAGGTCGAGGGATCGTTGGGATCGAGCGCCGGCTTCGGGGCGCGTGGCCGGTGGAGCGTCGCGACGCCGCCGCCCTCGGGATCGGCCGGATCGAAAGCCGGATCGTCGGCCATCGCCGCGGCGAGCGCCGGGTCTTCGTGGACCTCGTGGATGTTGCGCGGCATCTCGGGCGTCGGCGGCGGGTCCATGCGCAGCTGCAAGGTGGAGAGCAGCGACACCACCTGCTCACGCAAGCCGCTCAGCAGGTCATTGAAGAGATTGAACGCCTCGCGCTTGTATTCGTTCAGCGGGTCTTTCTGGCCGTAGGCGCGGAGGCCGATGCCCTGGCGCAGATGGTCGAGGTGGAGCAGATGGTCCTTCCAGCTCTGGTCGAACAGCTGCATCAACACGCTCTTCTCGACCTGGCGCCAGACCTCCGGCCCGTACTGTGCCGCCTTCTGCGCAAACAGACGCTCCGTCGCCTCGTTCAGGCGCGACCTGATCTCCTCGTCGGCGATGCCTTCTTCCTTGGCCCACTGGTCGACCGGCAGGTCGAGGCCGAACAGGCGCTGAACGTCGTCCTTGAGCTCCGCCACTTTCCACTGCTCGGCGTAGACGTCCTCGGGGATGGTGCGCGTGACCAACGCGTCGACCACATCGCGGCGCATGCCGGCCACCGTTTCCGACACGTCCTCGGTGCCCATCAGCTCGATGCGCTCCTTGTAGATCTCGGTGCGCTGGCTGTTCATGACGTCGTCGAAGCGCAGCAGGTTCTTGCGGATTTCGAAGTTGCGCGCCTCGACCTTGCCCTGCGCCGTCTCCAGCGCCTTGTTGAGCCAGCGATGCGTCAGCGCCTCGTCGTCGGTCATGCCCTTCTTCTGGACCCAGTCGAGCACCTTGTTGTTGCCGAAGATGCGCATCAGGTCGTCTTCGAGCGACAGGAAGAACTTGGACGCGCCGGGATCGCCCTGGCGGCCCGATCGACCGCGCAGCTGGTTGTCGATGCGCCGGCTTTCGTGGCGCTCGGTGCCGACCACATAGAGGCCGCCCGCCTTGAGCACGATCTCGCGGTCGCGCTCGACGCCCGCGCGGATCTCGGCGGCGATGCGGTCGATCTCGGCCTTGCGCGCGGCCCGCGCTTCCTCGGAGTCGCCGGGGAACCTGGCCACGATCTCGGGCTCGCTCTGCTTCACCAGCATCTCGACGTTGCCGCCGAGCTGGATGTCGGTGCCGCGGCCGGCCATGTTGGTGGCGATGGTGACCGACCCCGGCCGCCCGGCCTGGGCCACGATCACGGCCTCCTGGTCGTGGAAGCGGGCGTTCAGAACATGGTGCGGGATGCCGTGCTTTTTCAGTTCGGCCGCCAGCGCCTCGGACTTCTCGATCGACACGGTGCCAACCAGCATCGGCTGGTTGCGGGCGCGGCACTCCTCGATCAGCTTGACGATGGCGCGCGTCTTGTCGGCAAGCGTGCGGTAGATCTCGTCGTCGGCATCCTTGCGGATGACCTTCACATTGGTCGGAATCTCGACCACCTCGAGGCGATAGATCTCGCCGAACTCGGTTGCCTCGGTGAGCGCCGTGCCGGTCATGCCCGCCAGCTTGGGATACATGCGGAAGAGATTCTGGAAGGTGATCGACGCCAGCGTCTGGTTCTCGCGCTGGATCTCGACCTGTTCCTTGGCTTCGAGCGCCTGGTGGAGGCCTTCGGAGTAGCGCCGGCCGGCCATCATGCGGCCGGTGAACTCGTCGATGATGACAACCTGGCCGTCCTTGACGATGTAGTCGACGTCGCGGGCGAACAGCTTGTGGGCGCGCAGCGCCTGGGTCACGTGATGCAGTACCGAGACCATGGTCGGCGCGTAGAGCGTGATGCCCTCGGCCAGCAGCCCGTCGCTGCGCAGTATCTCCTCGACCGCCTCGACGCCGGCGTCGGTCAGCACGACGGTGCGGTTCTTCTCGTCCTTCTCGAAATGCCCGGCCGCAAGGCGCGGAATCACGGTGTCGGCGCGGCGATAGAGTTCGGAGGAATCCTCGGCCGGGCCCGAGATGATCAGCGGCGTGCGTGCCTCGTCGATCAGGATCGAATCGACCTCGTCGACGATGGCGAAGTTGAACGGCCGCTGCGCCATCGCGTCGAGCCGGTACTTCATGTTGTCGCGCAGGTAGTCGAAGCCGATCTCGTTGTTGGTGCCGTAGGTGACGTCGCAGGCGTAGGCCGCCTTGCGCGCTTCGTCGTCCATGTCGTGAACGATGACGCCGACCGTGAGGCCAAGGAAGGTGTAGATCTGGCCCATCCATTCGGAGTCGCGGCGGGCGAGGTAGTCGTTGGCGGTGACGACATGCACGCCCTTGCCTCCAAGGGCGTTGAGATAGACCGGCAGGGTGGCGACCAGCGTCTTGCCTTCGCCGGTCTTCATCTCGGCGATCTTGCCCTGGTGCAGGACCATGCCGCCCTTGAGCTGCACGTCGAAGGGACGCTGGCCGAGCGTGCGCTTGGCCGCCTCGCGCACCGTGGCGAAGGCCTCGATCAGCAGGTCGTCGAGCGTCTCGCCCTTGGCGAGGCGGTCGCGGAATTCGACGGTCTTGCCGCGCAGCGCTTCGTCGGAGAGCGCGACCATCTCCGGCTCGAGCGCATTGATCTTCGCCACGGGCTTGTCGAAGCCCTTGACGATGCGGTCGTTGGCTGTCCCGAAGAGACTTCGGGCGAGCGCCCCCAGCATGAAAACCTCGATATTTTAATGACTTAGGCGGGCACTCCGGCCCGCCGTTCCTGCCAGAGATAGAGAGCGTCCCCGTCAGTGTCAACGCACGGCCTCCGGAGGCCGAACGTGCCGCACCGTCGACGCGGTGTTCACGGAAAAGTGCCGCAATTGGCCTTCATCAGCGCGTTCGTTCGCGAGGCAGCGCTTGCTTGGTCGGAGTGGGCCTGTGTAAACGGTTTGCGTTGCTTCCCCAGAGGTCGAGACCAGTTTCCGGAGTCCGTCATGAACCATCGTCCGCGCCTCCTGCGCTTTGCCCTGCTGTGCGGCGCGGTTGCCGTGT
>RGPT01000228.1 GCA_010032545.1 Alphaproteobacteria bacterium | reverse complement strand
TTGCCGGCGATGGCGCGGGCTTGGTTTAGGAAGTCCTGCCTCTGTTGAGGATTTAGCCGCTGGCCATCAACAACGCGGTTCCATATGTTCCTGATCCTGTCGGGCACGCCGGTTGGCGGCATGCATTGGCCCGGCTGCTGCAACGGCCGTGCCACTTTGGGGATTCAGCCCTTGATTTGCGGTAAGGGTGGCCGCAAATGCTCGGCCGGAGATGGAGATCAGAGAATGATCGGTCTGAGGTACCTGGCGGCGACGATCCTTATCGCCGGAACGGCCATGGCCGGCTCGCCGACGGCAGTCGCGCAACCTCTGCCGGGCGCCCGCAGCGAACTGGCCTTCTCCTACGCACCGCTGGTCAAGCGGGTGTCGCCGGCCGTCGTCAACATCTACACCACGACGAACGCAAGGGTGCAGCGCCGCCTGCCGTTCCCCTTTCCAGGCGTGCCGCAGGCAGGCGAGCGGGTTCAGAACTCGCTGGGGTCCGGCGTGCTGGTCCGGCCCGACGGGCTGATCGTCACCAACGCCCATGTGATCAAGGGCGCCGACGAAATCCGGGTCGTCCTGGCCGACCGGCGCGAATTCGAGGCCAAGGTGGTCACCCAGGACGAGCGCTACGACCTGGCGCTGGTCCGGATCGACGGGGCGGGCGAGAAATTCCCTTTCCTCGAGATGCGCGACTCGGATTCGGTCGAGGTCGGCGACATCGTGCTGGCGATCGGCAATCCATTCGGACTGAACCAGACCGTCACCAGCGGCATCGTCTCGGCGGTGGCGCGCAGCGCCGGCGGCGTCAACGACTCGAACTTCTTCCTGCAGACCGACGCCGCCATCAATCCCGGCAATTCCGGCGGCGCCCTGGTCAGTCTCGACGCGCGGTTGATCGGAATCAATACGGCGATCTATTCGCAGAGCGGCGGCTCGGTCGGCATCGGTTTCGCCACGCCGTCGAACATCGTGGCGCGCATGGTCGCCATCGGCGAGCAAGGCGGCCGCATCGTACGTCCCTGGCTCGGCGTCAGCATGCAGCGCGTGACGCCCGATCTCGCGGCCGGGTTCGGTCTCGCGCGGCCGGCCGGCCTGGTGGTGAAGGAGGTCTTCGCCAACGGGCCGGGTGCCGCCGCAGGCCTCAGGCGCAACGACGTGATCGTGGCGCTGCGCGACCTGCCGATCGACGACGAGGCAGGCCTCAGGTTCCGCCTGTCCACCCTCCAGGTCGAGGCGATCGTGCCGGTCCGTATCATTCGGGGCGGCAAGGAAATGGTCGTTGAGCTGAAGCTCGCTGCCCCACCGGAGGATCCGCCGCGCGATCGCTCGTCTCTCGACGGTCGTCAGCCGCTCTCCGGTGCCACTGTGGTCAACATGTCGCCCGCGGTCGCGGAGGAAATGGGCCTTGCCGAGTGGCGGCCGGGCGTCACGGTCGTCGAGGTCAAGCCGGGAGCCTATGCAGGCCGGTTCGTCCGCCCCGGCGACATGATCCTGGCCACCAACGGCCAGGACTTGAAGAGCGTCGAGGATCTCAAGAAGCGCATCGCTGCCGGCATCTCCAGCGTGTCGATCGGGCGTGAGGGCATGGTATCCACCGTCCAGTTCCGCTGAGGCGTGGTAGCCTCGGATCGTGCCCAATGAACTCTTCGCCGCGCTCGCCCCGACACCGCTCGCCGAACGCCTGAGGCCGAGCGCGCTGGCCGAGATCCTTGGCCAGGATCATCTGCTCGGACTCGAAGGCCCTCTCGGCCGCATGCTCGCGGCGCGCAAGCTCAGTTCGCTGATCCTGTGGGGCCCGCCGGGCTGCGGCAAGACGACGATCGCCCGTCTGCTCGCAGAGGCGACCGACCTGCATTTCGAACCGCTGTCGGCGGTGTTCTCCGGCGTCGCCGACCTGCGCAAGATCTTCGAGGCTGCCCGCCAGCGCCGCAAGGACGGCAAGGGTACGCTGTTGTTCGTCGACGAAATTCATCGCTTCAACCGCGCCCAGCAGGATGGCTTCCTGCCCTATGTCGAGGACGGCACGGTCACGCTGATCGGCGCAACCACCGAGAATCCGTCCTTCGAGCTCAATGCCGCCCTCCTGTCGCGCAGCCAGGTGCTGGTGCTGCGTCGGCTCGACGAGGTGGCGCTCGATACCCTGCTCGGCAGAGTGGAGAAGGCGCTGGGCCGAGATCTGCCCATCGATGCGGCGGGACGGCAGGCTTTGTTCGCGATGGCCGACGGCGATGGCCGCTACCTGATCGGTCTGGCCGAGCAGCTCGCCCAGCTCAAGGAAAAGGGACCGCTGCCTCCCGCGCGGCTGGCGACGCTGCTGCAGAAGCGCGCGCCGCTCTACGACAAGGCGCAGGAAGCGCACTACAATCTGATCAGCGCGCTGCACAAGTCGCTGCGGGGTTCCGACGTCGATGCGGCATTGTACTGGTTCGCCCGCATGCTCGATGGCGGCGAGGACCCAAAATACATCGCCCGTCGCCTCGTGCGCTTCGCCGTTGAGGACATCGGAATGGCCGACCCGCAGGCGCTCACCCAGACGCTCGCGGCCTGGGACACCTACGACCGTCTGGGCTCACCCGAGGGAGAGCTCGCCATCGCGCAGGCGGTGATCTATCTCGGCACCGCGCCGAAATCGAATGCCGGCTATGTTGCGTTCGGTGCCGCAAAGCGCGCGGCCAAGACCCATGGCTCCTTGACGCCGCCGATGCATATCCTGAACGCGCCGACCAAGCTCATGAAGGAAATCGGCTACGGCCAAGGCTACGAATACGACCACAACGCCGCCGACGGCTTTTCCGGGCAGAACTATTTTCCCGACGGCATGGCGCGGGAAGAGTTCTACCAGCCGGTCGAGCGCGGCTTCGAGCGCGAGATCGTGAAACGCCTGGAGTACTGGAAGAAGCTCAGGGAAAAGAAGCGCTGAGCCTCAGGGCTTTGCCATCGCCTTTACGACGCGGCGGTCGCGGCCATACACGTCGTCGCGGAAGGTCGGCATGCCCTCGGCGTTGGCCGTCACCGTGCGATACGTCACGTAGAGCGTGATCGATTCAGGGAAAGTGTAGTGGGCTTGCTGGCCGGCGGCGATGACCTGCTGCACGCGCTCCTTGCTGAAGCCGCTCTTGCCGTTGAATACCTTGTCGACGAAATCCAGCGGGTTCTGCAGGCGGATGCACCCATGGCTGAAATTGCGACTGCCTTCGGTGAACAGCCACCTGCTCGCCGTATCGTGCATGTAGATGCCGTACTTGTTGGCGAACGGGAAGAAGATGTAGCCCAGTGCGTTGGACGCTCCCGAATCCTGCCGGATACGGTAGGGGAAGGCTTTGGGGTGGATCGAGCTCCAGTCGATCGTGTTGGGGTCGAGTTCTTCGTCGGTGCTCCAGTTCGCGAAGATCTTGAAGCCGCTGCCCGCCAGAGCGTTGGGATCGCGGCGCAGGATCGGCAGGTACTCCTCGCCGGCAATCGATTGCGGAACGGTCCAGTACGGATTGGTCTGGAAGCCGCGCATCACCGACTGGATTTCCGGCGTGGGATCCTTGGGGGTGCCCACGATCACCTGGCTGCGGAAGGCGATCTTGCCTTCGTTCACGAAGATCATCGAGTAGTCGCCGGTGTTCACGTAGACGTAGCGGGGGCCGAGGTCCTCCGGCAGCCAGCGGCGACGTTCGAGGTTGGCGACGATCTGCTCGATGCGCTCGTCGATCGTGGTGTTGAGCGAACGGACGGTCTTGGCGCCGATGACGCCATCGACAGTGAGTCCTTTTATCTCCTGGTACGCCTTGACCACGGCGACCAAAGGTTCGTCGTAGAGGTCGGCGACGGCGCCGGCTGGGGGGACGGCGAAGTCGAGTTCGGCGAGGCGCTTGCGCAGAATCGGCACCCGCACGTCGACCATGCCCGGCTTCAGCGCCGCGCCGTCGGCCATCGGCGTGTAGACCGCGGTGGCGCGCTTCCCGCGCCATTTCGCCAAGGCCTTCTGGAGGGCAGGGTAGTCGCCCTTTGGCGGCAGGGTCGCGAGCCAGGCCGCAAAGTCCGAGGCCTCGGCGGCGGCCTTCAGAAGGTCGGCCTTGTCGACCTTCCGCTGCTGGATATCGATCTCCTTGTCGACGCGGTTTGCCCGCACCCTGCCGGTCGAGACGTCGCTGGCGTAGGTGACGAAGGCGGCGGTCAGCAACGCTTCGACAGCGACCGGATCGGCGCCTGGTGCCACGGCCTTCTCAATCTCCCCGATGCTGTACCAAGCCGGGTCGAGGCCATGGTCGGAAGAGGCGCGGATGGCGCTGATGAGCGCCGCCGTACGGGCGCTGGCCTCCCGGGAGCCAATCCACAGCGAGTCGCTGGCATTGGCGGAAAGCGGACCGAACGCGGACGCTGCGAACGCCAGTAAACCGGCGAGAAATGGGCGACGAATCACGATTCCTCTATAGCCGGAAACTTCCGATTCGTCCACGGACTGGCGAAATCGTGAGCTGCCAGGAAGCCCAGCAGGTCTGCCGTTGCCCGCTGCTTCAACTCCCGCGTGCCGCCGCCTGCCTGGGCGCCCCGGGTGACGCAGTGCTGCCGCGCCCAGGCCTGATACTCGGGCTCGCTCATCGCCTGGCCGGCCGCCGGGATGTAGTGCGTGCCGTCGTCCTCGATGTAATTTCGGCAGCGCGACCAGTTCTCGGCGTCCTTGATATCGAAGACAGCGCCGATCGATTCCCATCCGTGGTGGGCGCCGCCGTAGACCTTTACCTTGATGCGGTTGTTGCCCGTGGCCCGCATGCGCTCGGCATATTCGATCGCGAGCGGAGCGGGGGTGTAGTCGTCGCGGGCGGCCAGCATGAAGAACATCGGCCGGCCGTGTGTCGTCGGGTCGCGGTGCTGGGCGGTGGCCCCGGGACAGATCGCCACATGCAGGTCGAACAGGTGGGGAAAGCCGCCGCGCCAGCGCTGGCGGACGGCGATGGCGGTGTTGAGGGTCGCCACCCCACCTTTGGACACGCCCATGATGCCGATTCGGCGCGGGTCGATGCGGGTGTCGTCGCGCAGCAGGGCCAAGGCAGCGAAGGCATCGCCCTCCATCTGGGCGCCGGAAACCAGGGTCTGATCGGCCACAGTGCGGCGTACGCCGCGCCCCGAGAAGCTGTCGACGATCAGCGCCGCTACCCCGGCTGCATTGAGGACCTGGGCGTAGTAGTGCTCGCGGTGACGCTGCACGCCGGCGCTGCTGCTGAGGATCACCATGCAGGGAAACGGGTGCTCGCAAGGGGCCGGCAGGTGGAGGCTGGCGCTCAGCCGTGCCGGCCGGCAGGCCGCCGGATGATCGAACGTCAGTGTATCGAATGACACCGATTCCATGGACCCTGTTTAGCTTGTCGCCTAGGTTGCGCGCCATGAGTGACAGCCTCGCCCCCAAGGCGTCCCCGGGCAGCCCGCGTGGCCAGGTCCTGATGCGTGCCGTATCGGACGACGAGGCCGGTTTGCGCCTCGATCGCTGGTTTCAGCGCCATTTCCCGGGCCTGAGCCACGGTGCCCTGCAGAAATTGCTGAGGACGGGCCAGGTCCGGATCGATGGCAGGCGGGTCGCGCGACCATAGTCGCCGATGGCCACGACCAGACCCCGCTGCCAGGCGGTACAGCTGTCTTGCCGCAACCCGCCGGCAAAGTTCAGCAGCAGCCGTGTGCCAGGATGCGGTGCCTGACCATAGGCCAGCGTTGTCAGCCCGCCGTGAGACTGACCTGCGACGACATTGCGCGAGACATCGGCCCAAGGCTGGACGCCCAGCCAGTCGAGGGTTCGACGCACCGAGCGCGCTTGCTGTTCGCCGTTGCTGGCGACATTGCAACCGCCGGTGATTTCTCTGCCACCGGACTTCGAAAAGCCCTGGCGCATCGGGACCACCACGGCCCAGCCACGTTGCACGAATTCGGCAGCGACCACAGCCGGGCGGTAACGACTCTGCAGCTTGGCATCGCCTGGGGCTCTGCCATGGTTGACCAGCAGGATCGGGAAAGGCCCATCGCCTGGCGGGCGGTACACCGTGACCTCAAGTTCGGGCTCGGTCAGGCCGCCACTCGGCACCTGCAGCACCGATTCGCCGAGCGTGGCGTTGAGTTCCTGGGCCGGCGCTGAAAAGGCCAGCAGCCAGCCCAGCCAGCCGACCCACCCGATCCGCAAGCGACCGATCAGCGCAAAAAATCGGGGTGGGCGCCCGTCCGAAGCGGCGGCCCATGAAAGAAAGAAGCA
>RGPT01000227.1 GCA_010032545.1 Alphaproteobacteria bacterium | reverse complement strand
GCCGCCGCCCGAGTCGCTGTTGCCCCAGCCGATCCAGCGCGAGCCCACTTCGTTGTAGTATCTTTCCTCATCGTAGTACTCGACCGGCAGCGTAAGGGTCCGCGCCGTCAACCGTCCGATGTTGTTGAGAACGCCGTAGTAAAAGACCTGAACGTCGCGCCGTGCCTGGATGAGGTTGACCTGGGAATTGAGCAATTCCTGCTCGGCGTTCAACACGTCGAGGGTGGTCCGCGAGCCGACCAGCGCTTCCTGGCGAACGCCGTTCAGGGCCACTTCGTTGGCCCGGACCTGGGCCTCGAACGAGGTCACGCGCGAGCGGGAGGAATCGAGCTGGCGCCATGCGCGGATGGTGTTTTCCGCCGCCAGCCGGCGGGCGCTGTCGAGGTTATTGCGCCGCTGTCCGACGAGTTCTTTGGCCTGCCTGATCTTCGACCATTCGCCGCCGCCCTGATAGATCGGGATCGTGGCGGTAATGCCAAGGATGTAGTTATAGAAACGGTCGCCGGGAACCTGGACGTCGAATTGCTGCTGCAGCGTGCCCACGAGATTGACCTGGGGAAGCAACGCGCCCGTCGCACTGTTTACCCCATACGACGCCGCCGTGATGAGATACTGCGCATTGGTCGGATTGGGTCCATTGTCCATGGCGATCGCCACGGCCTCTTCCTCGCTGGCCGGCAATCCGCCGACGAGCGGAATCTCGCCCAGCTTGCCGGGCTTCATTCCGATCGTCCGCTGGAACGCGGCCTCGGAGATCCGGACCTGGGTTTCCGCCTGGACGAGTTCGGCCCTTGCCAACTCCAGCCGCGCCTCGGCCTGGGACACGTCGGTAATCGTGAGCTCGCCGACCCGAAAACGTTCGCGTGTCGCATCGAGCTGCTGGGTGAGGACGCTGACGTTGTTTCGCCTGGCATCCGCTATGCCGATGTCCCTGATCACATCCGCGTAAGAGGTAACCGCTGTCAGAAGCACGGTCTGCTCGGTATTCATCAGCGCCGCCCGCTGGGCCTGGATGTTCGCCTGGGCCTGCTTGGTGTTGGCCACGGTCGTGCCGCCGAGAAAGAGCGGCTGGGTGAGTTGGAGCGTGGTGGACTTGCCGTTCAAGGTCCAGAACGTTGGCGTCTGGGGCACGCCCGGCAAACTCATTGGGTAGTTGGCGTCGAGATTCTTGTTGATGTTGACCGACAGCGATACGCGCGGGCGCCAGTTCGCAACCGCCTGGGCAAGCGATTCGTCGGTCTGCCGCAGCAACGCACGGCCGGCCAGCAGATCGGGGTTTGAATTGTAGGTCGTCGACAAGGCCTGGATCAGGCTCTGAGACTGGGCACGCTGCGGTAAACCCAAGCCGACCGCGAGCGCGAGTCCCGCCGCGATGCAGGCGTGGCTCAGACGGGGCCGGATACGCATGGAACTACTTTCATGTTTACAGGCGACCCTACCATTGGGGGAACGGGCAATGGTAGCCCCCGTTGCAGGCCAAAACCGGCCCACGGAGACATTAGAACGTAAAGCGCGGCGGTGGGGCGAACCCCGGCAGCAGGGGCGTTCCGGCCTCGAACAGCGGACGCGCCGATGCCACACCGCCTGCCTTTACGAACATCTGGGCGACGCCCATGGCACCCGGCGCGCCCGACGCGATGGTCGCCAGCCGCCCACCTTCAGCCATCTGGTCGAGGATCGCCTGTGGGACCTGACGCACGGCTCCTTCAATCAGCACGACTTCGTAGGGCGCCGAGCCCGGCCCGCCCAACTCGAGCTTGCCGGAAATCCACTGAATGCCTTCGATCGACAAGTCCCGGGCGATCTGCACCGCGGCCGCGGCCAGTCCGGGGTCGCTTTCCACGGCGGTCACCGTTTTCACGAGCCGTGCCAATAGGGCCGCGCCATAACCGCGCCCTGCCCCGACGACGAGGCAGCGGTCTCCGGGCTGCGGTTGCAGCGTCTGGATCAATCTGGCGAGAACCATCGGCTCCATGAGGTAGCGCCCCCCACCCAACGGAACGTCATCGTCGGCATAGGCGACCGAACGCAGCGCCTCGGGAAGGAAGCGTTCCCGCGGCAACTCGCCGATGGCGGTCAGGAGCGCGGCATTGGTCACCTTGTTCGGCCGGAGCTGACCATCGACCATGTTGCGGCGCGCGAGAGCGAAATCCGTCATCTGGAACCCTCTATATATGGTGGTTCTTATAGGCGGCAGGCGGCGACAGCGTCAAAGGGTGCCGCGACGCAGGCCCTTGCCATCTGCTTGACCCGTCTGTCCCGGCACGCGTATAGCACCGCCGCTCCTCGCGCGGCCTGGTGGCAGAGTGGTGATGCAGCGGACTGCAAATCCGCGTATGCCGGTTCGATTCCGGCCCAGGCCTCCACAAACCGCGTCAAGCGTTGTCCTTGAGTGGGGCCCTTGCGTGGGCGGGGATGCTCTGTCAAAAGATCGCGCCTCCGCGGGCTGGATACCGCCGCCCGTGACGATTTCCATTCCGGAGTAGCTCAGCGGTAGAGCAGGCGACTGTTAATCGCCCGGTCGTAGGTTCGAGTCCTACCTCCGGAGCCAATCGGGGTCGTTCTCGCAAGAGAACGGCCCCTTTTTGCCTGTGGAGTATGCGCCATGGCCCTGCCTCCTCCCCCGCCCGACGAAAAGGTCGAATTGGTCGAGCGTGTCGCGGCCTTCCAGGGCTACTTCAAGGTTGGCCGCTATTTCTTCCGCCACAGCCTGTTCGGAGGCGGGCGTAGTCCCGTCATCAGCCGCGAGGTCTTCGAGCGCGGCCACGCGGCAGCCGTGCTGCCCTACGATCCGCGGCGGGACGAGGTCGTGCTGATCCGCCAGTTCCGTGCCGGCGCGTACGTTGCCGGCCACCATCCCTGGTGCTGGGAGGCGGTGGCGGGAATCATCGAGGAAGGCGAAACGCCAGACATGGTCGTGCGCCGCGAGGCGATTGAGGAAGCGGGACTCAAGATTGGAGACTCGATCCCAATCCACACTCTCCTCCTGAGCCCGGGTGCGATGTCGGAGACCTGTGCACTTTTTCTCGGCCGAGTAGATGCGGCCGCCGCCGGAGGCGTGTTCGGCCTCGAGTCGGAAGGAGAGAACATTCTGGTCAAGGTCGTGCCATTTCGTGAAGCCCGCGCCATGTTGGACCGCGGCGAAATATAAAATGCTGCTGCCGTGGTCGCTCTGCAGTGGCTGGCGCTGCATCGCGAGGAGGTCCGCAAGCGCTGGCGCTGAGCCGATTGCGCGGGCGGCTTGCCGGCGGGGCCGCTCCCTGTCTACCGTCCACTCGGGGAGCGCAGGGTCCAGCACAGCGGGTCAGTCATGAATGTTCGAGCGGGATTTATCGAGAGCATCGGCAACACGCCGATGATCAAGCTGCGCGCCGCCTCGGCCGCCACGGGGTGCACCATCCTCGGCAAGGCCGAATTCCTCAACCCCGGCGGCTCGATCAAGGATCGCGCGGCGCTCGCCATCGTCCAGGACGCCGAGAAAAGCGGCAGGCTGCGGCCGGGCGGCGTGATCGTCGAAGGCACCGCAGGCAACACCGGCATCGGCATCGCCCTGGTTGCCAATGCACTCGGCTACCGCGCCGTCATCGTGATGCCCGAGACGCAGAGCCAGGAGAAGAAGGACATGCTGCGCCTTTGCGGCGCCGACCTTCGGCTCGTCCCGGCGGTGCCCTATGCCAATCCCAACAACTATGTCCGCTACTCCGGCACGCTGGCGGCGGAACTTGCCGCGACCGAGCCGAACGGCGCGATCTGGGCGAACCAGTTCGACAACACGGCCAACCGCGATGGTCACTACCACACGACCGGGCCGGAGATATGGGAACAGACCGAGGGCAAGGTCGACGGCTTCACCTGTTCGGTCGGCAGCGGCGGTACTCTGGGAGGCGTCGCGCGCGCACTGAAGGAGCGCAATCCCAACATCAAGATCGCGCTCAGCGACCCGATGGGGTCGGCCCTCTACAGCTGGCACGCCAAGGGAGAGTTGAAGGCGGAAGGCAATTCCATCACCGAAGGCATCGGCCAGGGCCGCGTCACCGCAAACCTCGAGGGAACGCCGATCGACCTCGCCTACAGGATAACCGACGAGGAAGCCCTGCCCGTCCTGTTCGACCTCATCGAGCACGAAGGCCTGGTCCTGGGCGGGTCGACGGCGATCAATGTCGTGGGGGCGATGCGCCTCGCGCGCGACCTCGGTCCGGGCAAGACCGTCGTCACTGTGCTGTGCGACGGCGGCCAGCGCTATCAGTCGAAATTGTTCAACCCGGCGTTCCTGCGCGAGAAGAACCTGCCGTTGCCCCCCTGGATGAAGTGAGCCTGCGCCGATGAGCCGCGTCGTCGTCTGCGGCAGCCTCAACATGGACGTCATTGCCCAGAGCGCACGCAGGCCCGTGGCCGGCGAAACGGTGCTGGGCGCCACGGTCTCTTTCCTGCCCGGCGGCAAAGGCCTGAACCAGGCGATCGCCGCCGCACGCCTCGGCGTTCCGGCGGTCATGTTGGGCGCCGTCGGCGGCGATGTCTTCGGCGTCACGCTGCGCCGTGTCCTCGCCGCGGCCGGCGTCGACGCTCGCGGGGTGCGAACCCTCCGCGGCAAGACGACCGGCGTGGCGCTGATTCAGGTTGCCCAAGGCGATAACGCCATCACAGGGGCTTCCGCCGCCAACATGGCCTTCACCGCCACGCTGGTGCGCGAGGCCCCGCGTCGCGGCGACATCTGGCTGGCGCAATTCGAGACACCGCTTGCCACAACCGAAACGGTACTGCGCCGGGCCCGCCAGGCGGGCGGCTTAACCATCCTCAACCTGGCGCCGATGGTCGACCACCCTGCCCGCCTGTTGAAGCTGGTCGACATTGCCGTCCTGAACGAACCGCCGCACCATCGTGGCGGCGTGCGAGACGCTGCGCCGGCGTGGGGCGCGCACCGTCGTGGCCACGCTGGGCGCACGCGGCGCCGTCGCCGTCACAGCCGAGGACGTGCTCGTCGTGCCGGGACTGAAGGCCAAGGTTGTCGATACCACCGGCGCCGGCGATTGCTTCGTGGGCGCCCTCGCGGCACGCCTCGCCAGGGGCGCCGAATTGCCTGTCGCCCTGCACTACGCCAACGCAGCAGCCGCCTGTTCCGTCGAGCGGCTGGGCGCCGCGCCGTCGATGCCCGGCCGGAGGGAAGTTGCGGCCCGTCTGGCGAGGGCCTAAATCCTAGGGATGGTTGAAGAACTTTTCCGTCAGGACGCCTATCTCAGGGAAGCAGATGCCACGGTGACCGCGCTCGACGAGCGCGGTGTGCGGCTGGACCGCTCGATCTTCTATCCGACCGGTGGCGGTCAGCCCGGCGACACCGGGGTGCTGCGGTGGGATGGCGGCGAGGCCCGGATTGTCGATGCAATCAAGGCCGACGGTGGCGACGTGCTCCACGTTCTGGCGCCTGAGTCACCGCGACCGGCGGTCGGTACCAGTGTCCACAGCGCCCTCGATTGGGAGCGTCGCTACCGGCACATGCGGATGCACACCGCGATGCATGTCATGTCGTCGCTGATCAAGGGCGACGTCACGGGCGGCCAGGTCGGTGCCGACAAGAGCCGCCTCGATTTCAACCTCGAGGGCGAGGTGCCGACCAAGGAATGGGTGACCGCGGAGCTCAACAGGTTGATCGCCCTCGACCGGCCCGTGACGCCGCAATGGATCACCGACGAGGAGCTGGCAGCCCGGCCCGAACTGGTGAAGACCATGAGCGTGCGCCCGCCGATGGGCGCCGGCCGCGTGCGGCTGCTCGCCATCGATGGTGTCGACCTGCAAGCCTGTGGCGGCACCCATGTCGCCAGGACCGGCGAGATCGGCCGCGTCGAATGCACGAAAGTCGAAAACAAGGGCAAGATGAACCGCCGCTTCATCATTGCTCTCGCCTGAGGACATGCCAATGGACTACGCCCGTCCCGACGCCCTGGTCAGTACCGACTGGCTCGCCACACGCCTCGACGCGCCCGACGTACGCATCGTCGATGGCTCGTTCTTCCTGCCGGCGCAGAAGCGCGACCCCAAGGCCGAGTTTGCCCAGCAGCATATTCCCGGCGCCGTCTTCTTCGACATCGACGAGATCGCCGACACGTCCAGTCCCCTGCCTCACATGCTGCCCTCGCCGGAGAAGTTTTCCGCACGCGTGCGCAAGCTCGGGCTGGGCGACGGCAACAAGATCGTGATCTACGACACCTCGCCGATGACCGGC